>NZ_LAJE02000410.1 GCF_000970465.2 Devosia insulae DS-56 | reverse complement strand
CGCCCGGGCATGGATCGGGTCAACGCGATGATCCTCGCCAAGGCCAGCTCGCATGTCGAGCTGGTGCCCGAGGTGGCGCGCTACCTGATCGATTCCGGCGGCAAGCGCTTGCGCCCGATGCTGACGATCGCGGCGGCCATGCTGTTCGGCAAGGCCAATGGCAGCGAGGTCAACTTCGCCGCCGCCGTCGAGTTCATGCACAATGCCACCCTGCTGCACGACGACGTGGTCGATGAGAGCGACATGCGCCGCGGTCGCGCCGCAGCGCGCATGAAATGGGGCAACCAGGCCAGCGTGCTGGTCGGCGATTTCCTGCTCGGCCAGGCCTTCATGATGATGGTCGATACCGGTAATATCGCCGCGCTCAAGGTGATCGCCGAGGCCGCGACGATCATCGCCGAGGGCGAAGTGCTGCAACTCGCCAAGACGCGCGATCTCAGCGCCAGCACCACCGACTATGATGAAGTGATCGGCGCCAAGACCGCCAAACTGTTTGAAGCGGCAACCGAAGTTGGCGCCATGGCCGGTGGCGCCGACGCCGCGGGCCGCGAGGCGCTCCGCCGCTACGGCCGCGAACTCGGTTTCGCCTTCCAGTTGGTCGACGACGTGCTCGACTATCGCGGCGAGGCCGGTACGCTCGGCAAGAACACCGGTGACGACCTGCGCGAAGGCAAGATGACCTTGCCGGTAATCCTCGCCCTGCAGCAGGCCACGCCGGCCGAACGCGAGATCGTCGCCAGGACGCTGGGCCATGTCGATGCCGGCGAGGCGGAGCTCAAGCAGGTGGTGGCGATCTTCGAGCGCTACGACACGCTGGGCCGCACCATCGAGCAAGCGTTCACCCACGCCCACCGCGCCCGCGAGGCCCTCAAGGCCCTGCCGCTGAGCGAAATGAAGTCGCTGCTCGGCGAGATCGCCGAATTCACCGTCGCTCGGGCGTATTAATACTTATCAGTATCGCGATTGGCCAAATGTGACAGGCATTGTGGCCGGCCGGCAACATATGGCCATGGTTCTACCTGCATCACGCCACATGTGAATAGACACCCAAAAAGTCCTCCCGTAATCGACAGATATTGAATTTAAGGAGACGTCTATGTGGACCAAGACGAAGATTGCATTGGCTAGCGTAATGCTGCTGGGCGTGGCCGGTGCGGCGAACGCGGCAGACCTGATTGTCGACGAAGTTGCCATGGCCGCAGCAGTGCCAGCAGGTGACTGGACTGGTGCGTATGTGGGCGGCAACATCGGCTGGAGTTCGGGTACGGTAGATTGGGAGGTTGCCGGCGGCGGTCCGCCGGATGGTTCCTATGATCTCGACGGCTTCTCCGTGGGTGCCCAGGCCGGCTACAATTGGCAGATGGATAGCGTTGTGTTCGGTATCGAAGGCGACGTCGCGCTGGCAAGCATCTATGGCGAGGATCTGAGCATCCCGGCCAACCGCACCATCAATTGGACCGCGTCGCTGCGCGGCCGCCTTGGCTATGCCTGGGACGCTGTCCTGCTCTACGCGACGGCTGGCGTGGCAGTCGCCAACACCACTGGTGAGGTCTTCATCATCGATGATGTCACCGAGACCCATGTGGGTTGGACTGTTGGCGTCGGCGCCGAGGCAATGGTCAGCGATAACGTTTCGGCAAAGCTTGAGTACAACTATGCGGACTACGGCGCGGTCACCTATGACTATTTCGGCGGCCTGCTCCCGGTAGATACCAGCATCACGACCCACACGATCAAAGCTGGCGTGAACTTCCACTTCTGATCCAACCGATCAGCAAGCTTCACAACGGCCCCTTCGGGGGCCGTTGTCGTTTCAGCTGATCACCGGCGCCGCGGCCACCCAGAACTGGGGGTATTTGGCGCGCATGTCGTGGGCGGCCTGATGCGCCTGGGCAGCGGAGCCGAAGAGGCCGAACACGGTGCCGCCGGAGCCTGACATTCGGGCCAGCGCACAGCCGTCGAGCACCCGTAGTTCACGCAGCAGTTCGCCAATCGCCGGCACCAGGGAGATGGCGGCGGGCTCGAGGTCGTTGCGGGTCTCGGCCAGCCACAGGCCGAGCTGCGCCGGCCGGGTCAGCGGCTGCGGTAAAGCCGGCATTGGTGGATTGGTCCGCTGCTCGAGCCGGCGGAAGACGTCGGCCGTCACCACCGGCACCAGCGGATTGACCAGCACCAGGTGGGTCGGCGGGAAGCCGCGCAGCGGGTGGATGATCTCGCCGACGCCGCGCACTTCCGAGGGCTGCGACAACAGGCAGACCGGCACGTCTGCCCCAAGCGTCAGGGCCAGCGCGCTGAGCTCGGCCAGGTCGAGATTGCCACCGGCCAAGCCAGCGAGAAGGCGCAACATCGCCGCCGCATCGGCCGAGCCGCCGCCGATGCCGGCCGCGACCGGCAGGTTCTTGGTCAGCGCGATATCGAGGCCATCGGGCAGCCGATCCGGCCAACGCGCACGGAACGCCTTTACGGCGCGCATCACCAGGTTGGAATCGCCGCCGCCCGCCGCCGCCGCAAACGGGCCGGCGACGCGCAGCCGGTCGGTCTTGGCCGGATGCGCCGTCACCTCGTCGGAGACATCGACGAACACCACCAGGCTTTCGAGCTCGTGGTAACCGTCGGCGCGCCGGCCGGTGACATGCAAAGCCAGGTTGACCTTGGCGGGAGCCGCCTCGGAGACAGTGCCTTGCAGCATGGCTACTGGGCGGGCGCGGCCTGACCTTCCGCCACTGGCCCCGCATCGGGAGCCGGCGCCACGGCATCGAGGCCGCCGGCGAGTTTCTTTGCCACTCGTTCCTTCACCGCGCCTTCCTGGTCGACGGCGGCGGCGATGTTCCACTGGAACCTCGCCTCGAGCTTGCGGCCGGCGCGCCAATAGGCATCGCCGAGGTGATCGTTGATCTCGGGATCGGTGGAGCGCAACTGCACGGCCATCTCGAGTTGCTTCACCGCATCGTCGAAGCGGCCAAGGCGGAAGAAGGCCCAGCCCAGGCTGTCGATGATGTAGCCATCGTTCGGCGCGGCGGCGACGGCCTTCTCGATCATGTCGAGCGCCGGCATCAGGTTCACACCCTGGTCGACCCAGCTATAGCCGAGATAGTTCAGCACCTGCGGCTGGTCCGGGTTCAGCTCCAGCGCGCGCTTGAAATCGGTCTCGGCCTTGTCCCACTGCTTGGCGCGCTCAAAGGCGATGCCGCGCACGTAGTAGAAGCGCCAGTCGCCCGGGGCATCGCCGCCGGCAACGCCCAGCGCCTTGGTGTAGGTGTCGGCGGCCTCGGCATATTTCTGCGCGGCGCGCTGCATGTCGCCGAGCACCGACAGGGCCTCGAGATCATTGGGGTTCGAGGCAACGATGTTGCCCAGCCGGCGCAGCGCTTCGTCGCGGTCGCCGGTGGCGCTGAGGTTCTCGGCAACGCGCACCACCGCCATCGGCTTCATCGGCGAATCCGCCGGCAGCTTGTCGTAGATGGCATTGGCCGCGTCGTGCTGACCAGCGCCGTCCAGCAACTGGCCGTAGACCAGGTCGATAACATCGGATTTGGGGTCGAGATACATGCCCAGCTGCAGGAACACCGCGGAGACATCGGGGCTGCCTTCACGCGCCAGCGCCACGCCCACGGAATGGAACATCTCGGCGGCGCCCGACTGCACGTCGGTGGCGAACACGCCCGGCCGCTGCTTGTTGTCGATCTTGGCCTTCACCGCGGCGATCAACGGGTGATCCAGCCCCTCGGCCTCGAACTTGGCGATCACCTTTTCGGCTTCATCGAAGCGGCCGGCATTGCCCAGCATGCGCGAATAGGCCTCGACGATGCGAGCAACGAACGGATCGGCCTCATAGGCCTTGGCGGCGAATTCCAGCGCGGACTTGCTGTCGCCCTCGACGTCGGCCATCAGCGCGCGGTGGAAGACCAGAAAATCCTCGAGCCCGCCCTGCCCGATCTCGTCGAGCACCTTGTTGGCTTCGGCCTTTTTGCCCTCGCCAACCAGCGCCCAGGCATGCAGCAGACCGCCGGTGATGCCGGCGAACGTGTCGCCACCGACATTTTCGAGTTCCCTCGCGGCCGCGGCGTAGCGGCGCTGCTTCACCGCCTCGGTGCCAATGACAAGGCTCGCGAGGTCATTGGGCGCGCTGAGTTCGAGCAGGTGCTTGGCGACGCGCGCCGCATCCGAGACCTGCCCGTTCGCGGCATAAGCGATGAAACTGCGCTCGACGATGATCGGGTTGTCCCAGTCGCCTTCCGCGGCGGTGCGGAAATAGCGCGCCGCGTCCTCGGTCCTGAGGTCGGAGAGCGCCTGCCGGCCGGCCAGGTAGCTGCCGGTCACGCTCTGATCCATCAGCGGGAAAGTCGCGCCTGATTCCAGCGCCGCGGCGCCGCCGATGGTGAGCGCGACGGCGAGAAGGACGCCGGAAGCGAGACGGGCTTTATGGGTCACGAGGCTCGATATCTCCGAGGAAGGCAGGATGCGGCTGACTAGCCCAAGAAACATGGGCGATTTTGCGACTGCGCCGCAAGAGGCAGGCACAATGAAGTGAGGGATTGGACGTCGTGAGGCGATGCTGCCTGCCACGGCTGCGGCACCTCACATCCCCGAATAGTTCGGCCCCGAGCCGCCCTCGGGTGGCACCCAGGTGATGTTCTGGGCGGGATCCTTGATGTCGCAGGTCTTGCAGTGGACACAGTTGGCAGCGTGGATGCGGAACACCGGCGCCCCGCCCTCTTCGGCCAACTCGTAGACGCCGGCCGGGCAATAGAGTGGCGCCGGCTCGCCGTAGCGCGGCAGGTTCTCGCGCACCGGCAGGTCCGGATCGGCCAGCTTCAAGTGCACCGGCTGGTCCTCGTCGTGGCTGAGATTGGCGAGATAGACCGACGCGGCGCGATCATAGGTCGTTGTGCCATCGGGGCGCGCATAGAGCCGCGGCGTCACCTCGCTGAGCGGCCGCAATTTCTGGTAGTCCGCCTTGCCGTGCCGCAGCGTGCCGAACGGCGAGACGCGGAACAGGGCTTCACACCACATGTCGAAGCCGCCCAGCAGCACGCCGAGATAAGTACCGAAGCGCGACCAGAATGGTTTGACGTTGCGGACCCGTCTCAGCTCCTCGCCAATGCCGGTTGCCAGCACCGCATCGTTGAGCCCCTCGAGCGTGTCGTGCGCCCTGCCCTCGCCGATCGCCGCCGCCACCCGGTCGGCCGTGGCCATGCCCGAGCGGATGGCATTGTGGATGGCTTTCAGCGCCGGCACGTTCATGAAGCCGGCGGCGCAGCCGATCAGCGCGCCGCCCGGAAACGCCAGCTCGGGGATGGATTGCAGCCCACCCGAAGTCATCGCCCGGGCGCCATAGCTCAGGCGACGGCCGCCTGCGAGCAGCCGTGCAATCGCCGGATGGGTCTTGAAGCGCTGGAACTCGCCGAAGGGCGAGAGCGTCGGGTCGCTGTAGCTCAAATGCACGGCGATGCCGAGATAGAGCTTGTTGCCGTCAGCATGGTAGGCGAAACCGCCGCCAGAAGTGGTGTTGTCGAGCGGGAAGCCGAGATAGTGGTCGACGCGCCCGGCCTCATGCCGCTCCGGTGCGATCTCCCACACTTCCTTGATGCCGAGGCCGTAGAGCTGCGGATCATGCCCGTCGGCGAGGCCGAAATGGCCGATCAGGTGTTTGGCGAGCGAGCCGCGCGCACCCTCGCCGATCAGGGTGTATTTTGCCCTGAGACCAATGCCGGCGGCATAGGTGGATTTTGGCTGGCCGGCGTGGTCGACGCCAAGATCGCCGGTGATGATGCCCTCGACCCGGCCGCCTTCGCCGGTCAGCACGTCCACCGCCGCGGTCATCGGGAAGATGTCGACACCGAGCCCCTGCGCCTGCTCGCCGAGCCAGCGCACCAGATCGCCGAGGCTGACGATCACCGCGCCAGGCGTCTGCATCTGCGGTGGGATCATCAGCTGCGGCAGCGCGATATCGGCGGTGGCAGTGAGAAAGTGGAAGGTGTCGCGGGTCATCGCCGGCCCGACCGGCGCGCCCATGTCGCGCCAGCCCGGCAGCAGCGCATCGAGCCCCACCGGGTTCATCACTGCGCCGGAGATGATGTGCCCGCCCAGCTCGGCGGACTTTTCCACCACTGTGACGGAGAGCTGTGGCGCCACCTGCTTCAACCGGATGGCGGCGCTGAGGCCCGCAGGACCGGCCCCGACGATCAGCACGTCAGTCTCGAGGATCTCGCGATTGCCGGCGTCGGCCAAGGTCAGGTCCATTCACGGATGGCGGGAGAAAGCGGGCTGTGACATAACAGAACCCATGTCCGAAAATCGACCGCTAAATGACGCCGAAGCCCGGGCGGCGCTCGACTGGTATCGCGCCGTCGGGGTCGATTTCGCGGTCGGCGACGAGCCGGTCGATCGCTTCGCCGCGTCCGCAGCGCCATCGCGGGCGCGGCCGATCCCGGCGCCGGAAGCACCCGTCGCGGCGACTGCCACTCCTGCCGCCGCGCCCATTGCCATCTCGCTGACCTCGGATCCGACCGAAACCACCGCGCTGGCCGCCGCTGCGCAGACACTCGACGAACTGCGCGACGTGATGAACGCCTATGAGGGGTGCCTGCTCAAGAAACGCGCCACGCAGCTGGTGTTTGCCGATGGCAACCCGGAGGCCGAGATCATGCTGGTGGGCGAAGGCCCGGGCGAACAGGAGGACCTGCAGGGCAAGCCCTTTGTCGGCCGCGCCGGGCAGTTGCTCGACCGGATGCTCTCGGCAATCGGGCTCGACCGCAGCAAGGTCTACATCGCCAACATGGTGCCGTGGCGCCCGCCGGGCAATCGCGACCCTTCACCGGAAGAAATGGCGCTCTGCACCCCGTTCCTGCTGCGGCAGGTGGAACTGGTGGCGCCAAAATTCCTGGTGACGCTCGGGAACGTCCCTACCAAGTCGCTGTTCCAGACCCAGAACGGCATCACCCGGATGCGCGGCCAGTGGCGCGACCTGAAGATCAACAGCCACCAGACGCGGGCGCTGGCGACGCTGCACCCCGCCTATCTGCTGCGCACCCCGGCCAGCAAAGCGCTGGCCTGGCGCGACATGCTGAGCTTGAAACAGGCGATCGGCGAATGAGCAAGCAGCCGGTCCGTGGATCGGCTGCGTAAGTCAACTTTTCACGCTCAAGCGCCGATGGCCCGCCGCGACCGGAAGGCATCGCGCACCAGCACAGCCATGAACAGCAGCATCGAGCTGATGGTCATGATCGAGCCGGCCATCACCAGCGTGTAGGCAACCGAGCCGCCGCCGGTGAGCAGGATCGCAAGACCTCCCGTCATGCCCGGGAAACCCAGTGCCGCAATCCCGACCTGCAGCCGGGCCAGGCGACCGAGAGCATGCTGCCCCCCACGGTAGTAAAGGCCGTAGAGGAACATCGAAACCCAGCCGAGCAGGTTGAGGTGGGCATGCACGGGGGCGAGGGTGAAATCCTCGTTGGCCCCCATGAAGATGCCCAGACTCATGCCGACCAGCGCCGCTGCGGCGGCCATGATGAAGCAGAAGTGCCAGATCCGCATCACCAGCCCTCGACCGCCAGGTCGCGGCCGGCAGCAAGCGCCGCAGTGGTCGCGAGCGAGATCGAGCGCACCAGCGGATCGGCAAGGCGATGTACCAGATGCCAGTCGGCGCCCTGGCGCCGGAACACCTGAGTGACGCGCAGCGACCAATCCTGCTTCGGCAAGCCGAAAACCTCACCGTCCTGGCGTTCGATGTAGGCAAGCAGGACCAGATCATCGGTCGCCACCGCCTGCACCAGTTCGAGGCTGGCGTCACCATTCTGAAAGCGGGCCGCAAGCTCGGCCAGGTGCTGCGGCGAAGCGTCGAAGCCGTGGATGGCCGGGCCGCCAAAGGGTTGCATCAGGGTGAAGTCGTCGCCGAGGCGGACGTGCTCGACCCACTCCTCCATCCGGCCGGCATTGAACAGCTGGGCCTGGCGCTCGGATCGGTCGACGAGGCTCGCAACCACCGCGTCGTGCGGCGCTTCGGCCTTTGCTGCCTTGAGCAGAAACGGCGCGATCACACCGGCTGCGATGGCGAGCCGCCTCGAGAAAGCGCCAGGCACGGAAGCCGAGGAGCGGTTGTTATCTTTGGACTGGAACATCGGAGAAAACTCATGTCTGTGGCGCCCCGCCGTCTGGGCCGCCTTCTCCGCCGGTCGGCGCGATGAAGCCAGTGACATGATTTCAGCGATATGCTGCACACAATTGATCAGCGCTGGCTGTCAATCCTGCCGATCGATACGCCAGCGCCAGATTTGCATCCCCTCCTGCTCGAGCGCGCCGTCAAAGCGCATGCCGAGCTTCTGCAGCACGGCGTTCGAGGCGTTGGTCTCGGCGAGGGAGTGGGCAATAACGGCTCGGGCGCCAGCTTCGAAGGCCGTGGCGACCATCGCGCCGGCGGCCTCGGTGGCAAAGCCGCGTCCCTGGTGCTCGGGGCCGATCTCGTAGCCGATCTCGACGACACCGTCGGCGTCGGGAGCGCCGACATAGCCACCATTGCCGATGAGCCTCGGCTCGTCGCGGTGGAGAAAAAGGTATGGCGACCACGGCGCCGGCGCCTCGGGGAAGCCGGGACCGAACGCTTCGGGAAACTCCGGCCAGCCCGCCGGCAAAGTGACGCCGAGCAGCGCCGCAAACGCCTCGCGCGATTGCTGAAAGGCCTGCCGGTGTTCAGCTGTGAGCGGCACCAGCCGCAGTCGTGCGGTTGTCATCTCGTCGCCTCGCATTGCGCCCCGGCCTTCCTGAACCAGGTGATGTGGCCACACCGATACGCCGAACGGCAGTGAACGGCGGCTGAACGCGTCGCGATTAGGCGGGGGACCGGTCCTGGTCTTGACCCCTACTTAAGACTATCCAGCCAAGAATAGTGATGACGCTTGATTGTGCCGCCCGAATTTGGTCCGACTCCAAGGGCAAGCGCCTCAGGACCCGAAACCCATAGAAAGCGCCATGTCCTCCGCCCTCAAGATCTATGCCCTGTTCATCGGCTCGGCACTCCTGATGTTCGGAGGCGGCCTGCAGGGCCTCTTGCTCTCGGTGCGTGGCGCCGAGGAGGGGTTCTCGCTCACCGCGCTCGGCCTGATCGGCACCGGCTGGTCGGTGGGGTTCGTCGCCGGCTCGATCACCGTGCCGCTGCTGGTGAAACGGGTGGGGCATATTCGCGCCTATTCGATCATGTCGGCGATCGGCACCGTCACGATCCTGCTTAATCTGCTTTGGGTTCAGGATATCGGCTGGATCGTGATGCGCGCCTTTTCCGGCTTCTGCTTTGCCGGCGCGGCGATGATCGTCGAGAGCTGGCTCAACGAGGTGGCGGACAACCGCAGCCGCGGCACGATCTTTTCGGTCTACACCACCATCAACATGGCTGCTTCGACTGTCGGCCAGCTCGCCATGGCGGTCACCGGCACCTTCGGCCATATCCCGTTCGTCGTCGGCGCCATCGCCTTCATCTGTGCGCTCTTGCCAAGCGCCCTGACCTCGACACCGCAGCCGCGGCCGATCTCCTCGGCGCGACTCGACGTGGTGCTGCTCTACAAGACCTCGCCGCTGGCGGTGATCGCGGCCTTTGCCTGCGGCATGGCCAACGGCACCTTCGGCACGCTGGCGCCGGTCTACGGCTTCGAGCAGAAGCTCGATGCCTCGACCATCGCCTATCTCTTCGCCGTCACCGCGGTGGTCGGGGCCGTGGCGCAGACGCCGTTCGGCCGCCTCTCCGACAAGATCGATCGCCGGCTGGTGATCGTTGGGCTCAGCGGCTTTGCGGCAGTGATTGGCCTCGTCACCGTGCTGCTGAACCCGAGCAGCGGCGTGCTGATGTTCATCCTGTTCGGGCTCTATGGCTTCGGCGCCTACCCGCTCTATGCCATCGCCGTGGCGCATGCGAACGACTTCGCGAGGGACGGCGAGTTCGGCCGCGTCGCCGGCGGCATGCTGCTGATCCTCGGCATCGGCCTTGCCATCGGCCCAATCATCGCCAGCTGGGTGATGAACGCCATCGCGCCGGTCGGCCTGTTCATCGTCACCGCCACCTTCCACGGGGCGCTCGCCGTTACGGCGTTCCTGCGCATGAAGATCCGCCCGGTGCGCGACGCCGCCGGCCGGGTCCGCTTCCGCGCCATGAGTGCCGAAAAGGGCGTGTCGCCCGGCACGGTGACGCTCGATCCGCGCGGCGAAGAGAAGCCGACACCTCGCCCGGCAGCGCCGGCGGCGGCTCCGCAGCCCCAGGAGACCGAGTTGCTGGTGCCCGACCCGATCGAGCCGACGGTAATCGTCGAACGGCACGTGAAAAGCGACGGGCCTGGTGATACCGACAAGTCGGACAAGCCGAAGCCGGAGTAGCCCAGATGTTCAAATCGGAACTCGACCAGAGCAAGCCGTTCACCCCGCTGTCGATCGCCGTGCTCGCGGTGTCCGACACTCGGACGCTCGAGACCGATAGCGCCGGAGCGCTGTTGAAATCGCTGATGGAAGCGGACGGACACAGTTGCTTCGAGCGCGCCGTGGTGCGCGACGACATCCACCAGATCCGCGCCAAGGTGATGGAGTGGGTGGTGAATGATCGTGTCGATGCGATCATCACCACCGGCGGCACCGGCTTTTCCGGTCGCGACGTGACACCGGAGGCGCTGGAGCCATTGTTCCAGAAGCGTATGGATGGGTTCTCGGTGCTGTTCCACCAGTACTCCTCGACCACCGTGGGCACTTCGACCCTGCAGTCGCGGGCGACCGGCGGGCTGATCGGCGAGACCTTCGTCTTCGTCCTCCCCGGCTCACGCGGCGCCTGCCGCGACGCCTGGGAGGGAATCCTGCGGGCCCAGCTCGACAACCGGCACAAGCCCTGCAACTTCGTCGAACTGATGCCGCGTCTCGCCGAGCGCTAGGAACAGCGGCAAGGCCGCCGGCGTTCTCCTGCCAAAGGAGAGCTACGATGATCCGCAAGCTCAAGTCCGGCGAGTACCGGCTCTATTCGAGAAAGACCGATCCCAAGACCGGCAAGCGCCGCAACCTCGGCACCTTCGACAATCGCGAAGCCGCCGTAAAGCACGAGCGCGAGGTGCAGTACTTCAAACGGCACTGACAAGCCGGCGCCGCGGCGATAATCTCGGCTATGGCCAAGGACCAGAAAATCACCGTCGCCCTGACGCGCAAGCAGACTGCGCCGCGCAACGCTGCCGCCAGATCGCTGCGCGAGGGC
The DNA here is from genome assembly GCF_000970465.2 of Devosia insulae DS-56. Taxonomy (GTDB): domain Bacteria; phylum Pseudomonadota; class Alphaproteobacteria; order Rhizobiales; family Devosiaceae; genus Devosia_A; species Devosia_A insulae. Next base: position 2,886 of record NZ_LAJE02000410.1, on the reverse strand, counting down.
CAGTTCCAGCCCAAGGTCGAGGCGGATCCCAAGGCTTACAAGCGGAAGAACAAGCACAAGACCGATCCGGTGCTTGAAGCCAAGAAGCAGGACGGCGACGGTGAATAACTTGAATCGAGTTCACACCGCTAATTTACCGACTTCAAGTTCATCCTGAGATTCAGACCGCCCCGCGAAGCCCTTCCAAAAACACGTTCATTTCCCATTCAGCCGGCGCAATTCAATTGCGATGCCCACGGTCCGGTGCCACTTTGCGGCACTTGAGGGTCTTGGTAGTCGCGCTTTCGAACCCGAGAGCGCGCTTGAGCATCACCTGCGGAGGGCTCCATGACTGGGTTGATCATTCTGGCGATCGTCGTCGCCGCCATCGGCTACGCGATCTTCGTCTACAACGACCTGGTGTCGAAGCGGCAGCTCAAGGAAGAGGGCTGGTCGGGCATCGATGTGCAACTGAAGCGCCGCACCGACATGATCCCCAACCTGATGGAAACGGTGAAAGGCTATATGGGCCACGAGCGCGAAACGCTCGAAGCGGTTACCCAGGCCCGCGCCGCCGCCACTGCCGGAGCCAATGCCGGCCCCGCCGAGCGCAGTGCGCTCGAGGGCGCGCTGTCCGGTGCGCTGGGCAAGCTCCTTGCCATTGCCGAGGCCTATCCGGACCTCAAGGCCAACACCACTTTCCTCGAATTCCAGAGTGCGCTGCAGAACGTCGAAGACGAGATCCAGCTGTCCCGCCGCTATTACAACGGCTCGGTGCGCAACTTGAACACCGCCGTCGAGAGCTTCCCCTCCAACGTCGTCGCCAACGCCTTCAAGTTCGAGAAGGCCGAGTATTTCGAGCTGGAGAACGAGGCCGACCGAGCTGTGCCTTCGGTGAAGTTCTGACGTCACCGCGAGGGCGCCAAAAATGCAAGCAGACAGCCCCCTCCCATCCTCCCCCACAAGGGGGGAGGTGCCTGGCGGTGCGCTTGGCACCATCGAGCCTCAACCCCGACTCTTCACCTCCCCCCTTGTGGGGGAGGCCGGGAGGGGGCCGTCTCTATCGACTCTCGCGAGGCACGTTAGTGTTTTCCTTGTCCTACTCACCCTGCTCTTCGCGCTCCCCGCGACTGCCCGCGAAGCCATCACCTCGTTCTCGTCCGCCATCACCCTCAACACCGATGGCTCGGTCGACGTCATCGAGACCATTGAGGTCAATGCCGAGGGCTATGAGATCCGCCGCGGTATCTATCGCGACATTCCGCTGATCCTGATCAACCCGGACAACTCGCGGCTGCGCTCGGATCTCGAGGTGCAGTCGGTGACGCGCGACGGTCGAGTGGAGCCCTACTCGCTCGAAAATATCGGCGCCGGCTTCAAGCGCATCCGCATCGGCGATGCCGATGTGCTGCTGAACGACGGCCGGCACACCTACACCATCCGCTACACGATGAGCCGGATGGGCCGCAGCTTTGCCGATCATGACGAGCTGTTCTGGAACGCCACCGGCAATTACTGGAATTTTCCGATCGACAAAGCCGTCGCCTCGATCACCCTGCCCAAGGGAGCAGTGATCGACCGGCTGGTCGGCTATACGGGTGCGCCCGGCTCGCTGGAGCAGGCCGTCACCATCACCCGCACCTCCGACAATACAGCGATCTTCCGGGCGAACCGCCCGCTCGCCTCGGGCGAAGGCGTCAGCGTGGCGGCGTCGTTTCAAAAGGGCATACTCACCGAGCCGGAGGGACTAGACGGCCTGCTCTACTGGCTGAGCGACCATCGCGACGTCGTAGTGCCGGGCATCGCAGTGGGCCTCGTGCTGCTCTACAACCTCATTGCCTGGAGCGCCGTCGGGCGCGATCCGCAGAAGGGCACGATCATCCCGCTGTTTCATCCGCCCAAGGGGTTTTCGCCGGGGCTCGCCGAGTATGTCGACGGCATGGGGTGGGAGAAGAGCGGCTGGACCGCCTTTACCGCCTCGATCTTCGACCTCGGGGTCAAGGGCCTGGTGAAGATCGACAATCCGGGGAAGACGCTCAGCGTCACGGTGACCGGCAAGGCGCCGCCGGACGATCTCGGGGCGGCTGAGCGGCTGCTGTTCGATTATTTCAGGTCGCAGGGCAAGGTGACGGTCAACACCACCACCGGTCCCAAGCTGAACGAGACGCGCGGCCAGTTCGTCTCGGCCATCGAGACCGAGAACCGGCTGGTCTACTTCAGGAACAACACCGGCTATGTGGTGCTCGGCGTGGCGCTCTCGGCGGCGCTGCTGTTCGCCATGGTGGTATTCGACATGATCGACCCGATCACCCTGGTGTTCGCCGGTGCCGGGGCGCTGTTCCTCGGCATCCTCGCCGGCATCCTCAGGGGGCTGTGGCGCAGCCCGATCCTGTCCAAGATCATCTTTGGGGTGTGGGCGGTGATCTTCGGTGGCAACCTGATCGGCGCCGGTGCGAGCTTTCTTGGCGACTTCCGCATTGGCGAGTTCCGCCCCGACGCGGCGCTGATCGCCGCCGCATCGATCATCTTCGTCAATGTGGTGTTCGCCGTGCTGATGCGGGCACCGACGGTGCAGGGCCGCAAGGTGATGGACCAGCTCGACGGCTTCAAGATGTACATGAATACGGCCGAGAAGAACCGGCTGAACATGACCAACGAGCCGCCGATGACGGTCGAGCGCTTCGAGCGCATCCTGCCCTATGCCATTGCGCTGGGCGTCGAAAAGCCGTGGTCGGAACATTTCGAGGGCGAGCTCGCCCGCAACGCCGTGGCCGATGCGCGTAGCGACAGCTACGCGCCGGGCTTCTACAGCGGCCGCGACTGGTCGATCAGCTCGGGCGGCTTCGCCAACTCGGTGTCGTCGGTTGCGTCAGGCATGAGCGCCGCGCTGGTCGCGGCGCTCATGAG
>NZ_LAJE02000409.1 GCF_000970465.2 Devosia insulae DS-56 | reverse complement strand
TTCCGGTGGTAGTGGCCGAGAGCCCGAGGGCTCCCGGCCTTGCCCTTTGGGAGGCAAACTGGGTGAAGGAAGGCGTGCCGTCTGCCGGCAGTCAGCGCGCTTACAGCAACCCCTCGATCGCCGTCCTGGCGTCCTTCAACGCCTGTTCCGGCGTCTTCTGGCCGAGCTTGGCGGCTTCGAGTTCCTTGCCTACCGCGTCGGTCAGCTGGTTCCAGTTGCCGATCACCGGCGGGACGACTGCGGTATCAAGCGCCTCAAACACCACTTCGCGGCTTTCGGGCACCGGCTGGTCGAGATAGCCCTGCACCGCGGCAGCGTCGGAGATGGCGGGGAGTTCCCAGCCAGCGGCGATGCGGAGGTCGACCGCGGCCTTACTCGAGGTGAGGAACTTGATCCACTGGTAGGCTTCGGCCGGGTGGCTCGAATTGGCCGAAACGGCGACGCCGTTGGCGAAGAAGTGGTGCGCCTTGCTGGTCTTGCCGGGCTCGAGTGCGATGTCCCAGTTGAACTTGGCATTCTCGGTGAAATCGCCGAGCAGCCAGATGCCGGTGCGGAGCATGGCGATCTTGCCGGCCTTGAACAGGTCCTCGGAGGACTGGCCGGCCATTTCGACATCCGACGGGGTGACCTTGTAGCTGTTCACCTTGTCGATCATCCAGGTCAGCGTCTCGATATTCTCAGGCGAGTCGATGGTGACGGTCTTTTTGTCGGGCGAGAGGATCGAGCCACCGTTCTGGGCGATGGTCTTGTAGAACTCCCAGAACTGGATCGGCGCGAAATCACCCCAGACGCCCTTAGCCGGATCGGTCAACTTCTGCGCCGCGGCGAGTTCCTCGATCCAGGTCCAGTCGGCCGTCGGGTAAGCGACCCCGGCGGCGTCGAACAGGTCCTTGTTGTAGACCAGCAGGACGTTGGAGAAGCTCTCGACGAGGCCATACTGCTTGCCGTCCTGCGCGAAGGCGGCGAGCGCTGTAGGGTTGTAGACCGCGGTCGAAAAGCCGGTATCGGGCGTGATCGGCGGAGGGAGGTGGCAAGGGCCGCTTTTGCGGAGAGGTGAAAAAGTTCTGGAAGGTGAGCTCGAAGGCGTCGGGCGCCGGCGTTGCCGCAGAGACGGTCGGCAGCTTGGGGAAGTAGGCGTCCCAGGCGGGAGTGGCGGAGGGGGGGGGCCTTGCCGGTCCAGCCGTCGACGGTGATCGTCACTTCGGCGCTCGGGCCGGCCTCGTCGTCATCGTGGTAGTGATAGACGAGGACGCTGACACCGGTGTCATCGCGGGTGGCGACGACGTTGACGTCGGGCGCACCGCGCACCCCATCGGCCACCAGGTCGGCCAGCGGCTGGCGCTGCGTACTCGCTGTCTCCAGCCAGTCGCCGCCGAGCTTGCCCAGCATGCGGAAGCCGTTCAGCACCGCCTTGTCGACGCCGTTGGTGGCGAGATCGCGGAAACCGTCGAACCAGGGCTGGTCGTCGAACAGGAAGGCCCAGGTGACCGCGCCCTCGATGGTGAGGTTGGCGCGCGCCGCCAGCTCATAGGTGCGCAGCATGCTTTCGACCACATAGACGCCGTAGAGCGGCCCGTTGCGATAGCCGTTCTGCGGGTGATAGCGGGCCGAGCAGGCGGCGCAGCCCTCGGGGTCGGATTCGCCGATGACGATCGGCAGGTGCCTGAGCGAGGGGAACTCGTTGATGATCCCCAGATGGGTGTCGATGTCCTTGAGCTGCTTGTGGATGCCCATCCGCACATGGTCCTTGTAGACCACCGGGTTGCCCTTGGCGTGGAAGGCGATGAAGTCGATCGGCGAGTTGTGGTCGACCACGTGCTGCAGGAACTCGCGCATGAAGGTCTGGGCCTTGGGGCTGTTGAAGCCACCGCAGACATGCGGGCCGCCGACGCGGGCCTTGGGCAGGGCGCGCTTCACCGCCTTGGCGCTGACATCGTACATTTCGCAGAACTGCGGGATGGTGCCGGTCCAATAGTGGCCGTCGGGCTCGTTCCACACTTCCCACGGCCAGCTCTCGACCACGTCGCGGCCATAGCGCTCGGCCATGTGGTTGGCCCAGGCCTCGATCAGGTCGCCCCACTTTTTGAGGTCGTTCGGCGGCGCGGTCCAGCCGGTGGTGATGGTGGCGTATTTGTCGTTGGGCGCCCAGTGGTGGCGGTATTCGCCGTCGAAATCCGACAGCGCCTCCGGGGTGAAGCCGATCTGCACCAGCGGGATATTGCCCGCCTCGACATAGGCGTCGAAGATCTTGTCCATGACGGTCCAGTCGTAGACCGGCTTGCCGTTGGCATCTTCGGTATAGGCGTTGGTCGAGCCCCATTTCAGCGCCGGCAGGCCGTCGCCGCTGGTCAACAGGTTATGGGTGCGGATACGCGGCGGCTCGGGGCTGAGCTCGGTCAGCTCGCGCAGCAGCTTCTTGCCGTGCTCCGAATAGGTGTAGTTCGGCTCGTCATAGCCGAACCAGTTCCACAGCGGCTTGTAGGGCCCGGTACGACGGTCGGCGTGAACCGCAATGCTCACGTCAATAGAACTGCTCATTTCTCTTCCTTGCTGGCGCTGCTGCGCCGGACCCCTCCCGAGGTCTGGCCGATCGCGGTGTCGTGACAAGGCGACTTTTCTCGCGAGGAGAAGCTTCGCCATCGCTGTCGCAACCTATGGCAAACAGCTATTTTGTCAATAATACGTTCGGACGCACGGCGCGCGCAGACACTGTTATGTCAGGATTTCCGGCATTTTCTGCGGATTTGTGCGGAAGAGGGTTGCCGAGTGCGTGCAAATTGTCGATAAAGATCGCCGTGAGACCGTTGCCTGCCAGGCGCTTCCGGGACCTCGATAGCGAGGCTCGGAAGGCAGGCTCGGGTCTCTAAGTCTTTCATCGATCCGACGAAAAACGGGGCTCGCCTGCGAGCCGGGAGGAACAGCAAGATGAAGTTTCTAAGGACAATCGCCGTCGCGGCGGTGGCGTCATTATTGGCGCTGCCGGCCTTGGCGCAGGATTTTATCGCCGGCATTCCGCGTAACGAGGCGCTGATCATTCAGGGCACGCCGGCGCAGAATGCCGACTGGTTCAACGTCTGGGCGCCGGGCGGCGGCGGAGCGGCCAATGTCAACGGCCTGCAGCAGCTGTCGACCGACACCTTCTGGTTCATCAACCCGGAGGGCGGCCCGAAGGCCTGGCAGAACGCGCTCGCCACCGAGCCGCCGATCTACAATGACGACTTCACCCAGATGACGGTGAAGCTGCGCGAGGGCGTCTACTGGAGCGACGGCGTCGAGTTCACCGCCGATGACGTGGTCTACACCGTGCAGACGCTGATGGATCACCCGGGGATGAACTGGGCCGCGGCTTTCGGGGTGAACGTCGCCTCGATGGAACAGCCCGACCGCAACACGGTGATCTTCAACCTGAAGGCGCCGAACGCCCGCTTCCACGCGCTGTTCACGGTGCGCTGGAACGCCGCCTGGATCATGCCCAAGCATGTGTTCGAAAAGGTCGACGATCCGCTGGCCTACAACAACAACCCGCCGATCTCTTTGGGCGCCTACGTGCTCCATAGTTACGACAAGGGCGGCAACTGGACGATCTGGAAGCTGCGCGACGATTGGCAGCGCACTACCATCGGCATGGACTGGGGCCAGCCGCAGGTGAAGTATGTGGTGTACCGCGCTGCCGGCAACCCGGAAGCCCGCGTCATCGAGCAGCGCAACCACAACCTCGACGTGATCAACGACATTGCCCCCGAGGGCATGTTCTCGATCATGAAGGACAACCCGACCGGCGCTGCCTGGCTCTCCGGCTTCCCCTACGCCCATCCCGATCCGACGCTGCCTTCGGTGTTGTTCAACACCAAGAAGGCGCCGTTCGATAACAAGGATGTCCGCTGGGCCCTGGCGCTGCTGATCGATATCCGCGCCGTGGCGCTCGGCTCCTATCGCGGCGCCGCCAACCTTTCGGCGCTGGCGACCCCGCCGACCGGTTCGGCGCCCGACGACTATTTCGTGCCGATGCAGGATTGGCTCACCAATTTCGAGCTCGATACCGGCACCCGCAAGATCAAGCCGTATGACCCGAACATTTCGGAAGAGTTGGCCAAGATGGTGCGCCCGCAATGGGGTGACCAGATCCCGACCGATCCGGAACAGCTGAAGCGGGTATTCGGCTTCGGCTGGTGGAAGCAGGACGTGCAGGCAGCCACTGAGCTCTTGCAGAAGGCCGGCTTCACCAAGCAGGGCAACCGCTGGATGAAGCCCGACGGCACGCCCTTCACCATCCGGGTGCAGGTCGAAGGCGACGCCATCCCGACGCTGGCGCGCGCCGGCACCGCCATTGCCCAGCAATGGAGCCAGGCCGGCATCGATGCCAAGGTCGACGTGGCCGGGCCGACCAACGGCCAGCGGCTGGGCTCAGGTGATTTCGAGACGGCGATCTTCTGGACCATCGAGACCTGGGGCGGCCACCCCGACCTCAGCTTCTTCCTTGATAGCTACCACTCGGAGTTCATCAAGCCGGTGGGCGAGCTGCAGCCGCCGCGCAACCTGCAGCGCTGGGAAGACCCGCGCCTCGACGAGATCATCGAACGCAACCGCAAGGTGGCCTTCGACTCCGACGAGGTGAAGGCGCTGGGCCAGGATTTCCTCAAGCTCGCGGTCGAGGAAATGCCGATGATCCCGCTGATGGCCTACAACAAGTTCGCGCCGTTCGACACGACCTACTGGACCAACTACCCGAGCATCGACAACCCGTACTCGGCATCCGGCCCGAACTGGTCGAACATCCGCTACATGGTGGTGAGCCTCAAGGCCGCTACCCCCGCGGCGCAGTAACCTCACAACGCATATGGACCAGCCGGTAACCCCGGCTGGTCCGCTCCGATCCAACCGATCCGAGAGGCGGGATGCACGGCTTTCTCATCTATGTCCTGAAACGACTGGGCCAGTTCCTGTTCGTGGTGTTCACCGGCGTGACGCTGGCGTTCCTCATCGCGCATTTCTCGCCGGTCGATCCGATCGAGCAGACGGTTTCGCTGCTCACCAGTTTCGGCAATACCGATCCGCGCTCGGTGGAGCTGTTGCGGGAGTCGCTGCGCGAACTCTATGGCACCGATGGCTCGCTGCTCGAGCAGTACTTCACCTTCTGGGGACGGGTGCTGACCGGGGATTTCGGCCCCTCGCTCTCGGCCTTCCCGACACCAGTATCGACGGTGATCGGCCGCGCCCTGCCATGGACGGTGGGCCTGCTGACCCTTGCGACGCTGCTCGCCTGGACCATCGGGAACCTGTTCGGCGCGCTCGCCGGCTATTTCCGCAACAACCGCTTCCTCAAGGGTGTCGGCGTGCTGGTCATGTCGATGCAGCCGATCCCCACCTATATCGTCGGCCTGACCCTGATCATCGTCTTCGGCTATCTCTGGCCGGTGCTGCCGATCAGCGGCGGGGCGCAGCTGAACCTCGAGCCGGGCTTCACCTGGGCCTACATTTCCTCGGTGCTGGTGCACGGCACGCTGCCGGCGCTGACGCTGGTCTGCGTCGGGCTGGGCGGCTGGTTCATCTCGATGCGCTCGCTGGTCTCCAACATCGTCACCGAAGACCATGTGGTTTACGCCGAACTCGCAGGCGTCCGCGGCCGGACGATCTTTTCGCAGTATGTGGCGCGCAACGCCATGCTGCCGCAGGTCACGGGCTTGGCGCTGACCCTGGGCCATGTGTTCGGCGGCGCCGTCATCGTCGAGTTCGTCTTCAACTATCCGGGGGTGGGGAAGCTCCTCATCGCGGGCATTTATGCCGGCGATTACAGCCTCGTCCTCGGTGTCACCACCATCGCCATCATTGCCGTGGCGGCTGCGATGTTCCTCATCGACATCCTCTATCCGCTCATCGATCCACGCGTGAAACTGGGGTAGCGCCATGAAAGTCCTCATCGACCTCCTACGCTACAACCGCGAGTTCCTGCTCGGGACGATCCTCATCTCAATCATCCTGGCGCTGGTCGCCGCCTCGTTTTTTGCGCCTTACGACGAGCTCGCCACCTATGTGGTGATCCCCGACATGCCGCCCTCGGCCGAGTATTGGCTGGGCACCACCTCGCGCGGCCAGGAAGTGTTCTGGCAACTGGCCGCGGCGATGCGCAACACGCTGCTGTTCGGCGTGGTGGTGGCACTGGTCAGCCGCGTCATCGCCATCGCCGTCGGCCTCGTCTCGGGTTATCTCGGCGGGCGGGTCGACCAGGTGATCATGGCGATCAACGACACGCTGAACGCGCTGCCCAATATCCCGATCCTGTTGCTGCTGGTGTTCGTGCTGCGCGACCAGATGAGCTGGCCGATCCTTGCGGTCACCGCGGCGCTGCTCGGCTGGCAGCATGACAGCCGGCTGATCCGCTCGGTGGCGCTGTCGCTGCGCAACCGCGAGTTCACCCGCCACGCGGTGTTCTCGGGCATGCGCACCGGCCAGATCCTCTGGCGCGAGCATCTGCCCTATGTGATGCCGATCGTCTTTTACACCACCATGAACAACCTGATCTGGGCCATCGGCCTCGAGGTGACGCTGTCGATCCTCGGCTTTTCCGACATCAACCGGCCGACCATCGGCGGCATGATCTACTGGGCCAACGCCCACTCGGCGATGGTCGCCGGCATCTGGTGGTGGATCGTGGTGCCGATGGCCTTCGTCGTCATCCTGTTCCTTGGCCTGTTCATGCTGGCCATGTCGGTCAACGAATATATCGATCCGCGCAGCCGGCTCGCCCGGATGGGAGCCTGACATGCACGAAGTTCTGAGCAAGGCCAAAAAGACCGCCGTGACGCCCAAGAATGTGCTGACTGTCGAAGGGCTTAAGGCCTATTACATCAACGAACACTTCGGGGTGCGCCGCGAGGTGCGGGCGGTCGATGACATCAGCCTCACCGTGCAGCGCAACGAGGTCTACGGCATTGCCGGGGAATCCTCGAGCGGCAAGAGCTCGCTGATCAAGACGCTGGCCGGCGCCATCCGCCCGCCGATGCGGGTGGTCGATGGCTCGGTGAAGTTCGATTTCGGCGGCCAGAGCATCGATGTCTATGGCGCGCCCGAGCAGCTGAAGCCGGCGCGCTGGCGCCATCTCAGCTACATCATGCAGGGCTCGATGAACGTCTTGAACCCGGTGCGCCGGGTGAAGCACTCGTTCCACGATTTCGCCTACCGCCATATGGGGCTCAGTGGCGCGGCGTTCTGGAGCAAGGTGCGCCAGCATCTCGAGCGGCTGGGGCTCGACCCCGATGTGCTCGAAGCCTTCCCGCACCAGCTCTCGGGCGGCATGCGGCAGCGCATCACCATTGCGCTCGCCACAGTGTGCGAGCCCGAGTTCATCATTGCGGACGAACCCACCACGGCGCTCGACGTCTTGGTGCAGCAGGATGTGCTCGGGCTGATCAAGGATGTGCAGGCCCGCATGCAGGCCTCGATCATCTTCGTCACCCACGACATGAGCGTCCATGCCGCGATCACCGATCGGCTGGCCATCATGTATGCCGGGCGGCTGGCGGAGGAGGGGGCGACCCAGGCGCTGTTCGACAACCCGCAGCATCCCTATACCGCGCACCTGATCGGCAGCCTGCCGCGCATCGGCGATGTGCGGGTCCGCAAAAGCCTGCCGGGCAAACCCCCCGCGCTCTCCGATCCACCCAGCGGCTGCCGCTTCCATCCGCGCTGTCCGCTCGCCATCGAGCGTTGTTCCAGGGAGGTCCCGCTGATGCAGCCCAGCGCCACCGGCGGCCGTGTCGCCTGCTTCCGCGCCGGCGAGGTGGTGGCAGCATGACCGACCTGTTACGGCTCGACCATGTCACCAAGCTCTTCCCGGTCGGCGGCTTCTTCTCCCGCCGCTCGATGAAGGCGGTGGACGATGTCAACTTTGCGCTCAGCGCCGACAAGCCCGAGATCTTTGCCATTGTCGGCGAATCCGGCTCCGGCAAATCGACGCTCGCCAAGATGATGCTGGGCAATGAGGTGCCGAGTTCGGGGCAGCTCAGTTTCGACGGCACCGACGTCGCGGCGATCCGCGGCCGGGCGGCGCGTGAGGCCTTCATGGCCAAGGTGCAGCCGGTGTTCCAGAACCCGTTCGAGGCGTTCAACCCGCTGACCAAGCTCGACGAATACCTGTTCGCCACCGCCCACCGCTTCCTCGGCGCCAGCAACCGCGGCGCCCGCGAAGCCGCCGCCGACGCCGCCCTGCAACGGGTCGGGCTATCGCTGAGCGAGGTGCGCGGCCGCTATTCGCACGAGCTCTCGGGCGGCCAGCTGCAGCGCATCGCGGTGGCGCGTGCGCTGATCCCCAACCCCAAGCTGATCGTCGCCGACGAGCCGGTCTCGATGGTCGACGCGTCGCTGCGCATGTCGATCGTCAACCTGTTCCGCGAGCTGCGCGACGAGCTGAAGGTGTCGATCATCTACATCACCCACGACCTCGCGACGGCCTACTACATCTCGGACCGGGTGATCATCATGCAGAAGGGCAAGGTGATCGAAAGCGGCGACGCCCGCACGGTGCTGGAACACCCGACGCAGCCCTACTCGATCGCCCTGAAGGGCGCGGTATTGCCGCCGGACCCGGCAGCGGCCTCGGCGATCATCCGGCAGCGGCAGGTGGTGGCCGGGTAGGGGCGGGCCGTGCGGGCCGCAGCTATGGGGCAGGCAGGTTCGGGTGGCCATCCAGCCGGAACTGCAGGACGAAGTATGGCGGCATGCAGTAGCCCCGCTGGTCGCCTTTCCCACCGTCGCGGTTCAGCCAGGCGAAATCCGGTTGCTGTTCGCCATAGGCGAACTGCGGCGGATCGCCCGGGATCGCCTTCTCCCGTTCTTTGAATTTAGCGACGCCGTTTGAGGCCGTGTAGCCGATCGGGCGCAGGCAGATGTAGTCGTCGCGGCATGGCGTTGCGGCATCGCAAGCCCGTAGGCCCGCATAGGCGGTGTAACGCACGAAGCAATCGGTGATCTTGGAGGCGGGGTCGCCGATGCAATCATTGAAGCCGGTCACCGCCGTCAGCCCGCAAGTCGCTTCGTCGGGCAGGCCGACACATTCCGAATAGCGCAGCATGCCGCCGGGAAACCCGCCTGTCCTGGCATCGCGAAGGGTGGCAGCGGTGGCCCACGACGTGGCGGCGACGGTCTTGCCCTGATACCATTCCTGATGCGCGACGTAGTACGGATTGACCTTGCCGACGGGAACCGAGGGCGGGTCGAGCAAGGTCATACCGGCCTTCACTTCCGGCATGCGGGTGTAGCGGTCGACCCCGAAGCCCGCGCTTTCGATCCGGCCCACCTGCATGGCATCGCCGATCTGGAACTGCCCGGATTTGGGCACGCAGGTGCCAACGCTTGGCGCGCCAGCCGAGCTGAACAGCGGCTTGCATTGCAGCTCCGGCGCGCACCCCCATTGGCGTTGGGTGCCGATCGCACTCCAGTTGGCGAGGCAGGTTGCGCCCCAGCCGCCGATCAGGTTGGTGTGCTCGAGATCTCCGGCAAATCTGTTCAGCGGCCGGGCCGCGTAGCTGTTGGCCAGCTGCCGATAGGTTGCGCTGCCCTCTGCCGCAAAAGCCTCGAGAATTTCCATGCGGCGGGGCTGATCGCCGTAGAAATGCGGCGAGCCGGGCAACAGGACGGCGTTGAACGACGGGGTGTCGGCAGGGTCCGCCCCCGGGAAGTGAAACCCTGCGATAGCGCGCGTCTGATGGCAGCCCGAGCAGGTGAGGTCATTGAGGCGGGTCCTGACATCGTCCACTGACTTCATGAAGCTGAATGGATTGGGCGATTGAGCGAGGTAATCCTGAAGCGCCTGCTTGATCTCGTCGTCGGAGACGATCTGCTCCGCGTCGGTTCGCGCCTCCCAGAACGGCTGGTTCAAGGAACGGTACTGGCCGCCGGGCGAGCCGGAAACCGCCCTGCACGCCAGGTATTTCAGCGGCACGGTCAGCGTTCCCCGGTCGATGTCGTCGAGCACTTTGGGGTCAGTCAGCCAGGCTAAGAACTCACCACGGTCCAGTATGTATGGATCGCGCGTGCAGGAGTTTTCGTCGCCGGTGGCGCTGCCCAGCAGCCGCGATCGATCGATCTGGTTGTTCAGGTGACTGACGAAGAACAGTCCGAGCTTAGGGTCCCAGCGAAACACCCGAATGATGTACTTGGCCGTCGAGCCCAGTCCGTACTGCAATTTACCCGGCTCGCCACCCGTCCGGTCGGCGCTCGCGGCGATGCGATAGGCCTGCATATTGAGCTCGATCCGGAAGATGTCCTGGCCAACAATACCGGCAAGCACCCCGGTAGCCGGGTCCTGGAGGCCTGCCGCGATCGCACTGCCGCTTCGGCCCGGCGGCTGCTGAATTTCATCCAGCCAGCGTTGCGCCACCTCGGCGCAGCTGCCCATGCCCGGTGGTTTGCTGGTTGGAACAGCGGGAAACACCACATTCATCGTTACCGGCAGGCGTGAGCCCACGGCACCATCCGGTCGCAGATAGGCGAAGCGGTAGATCACGCTGATCTCGCCGCAGCCATCGTGCCCGGCGTGGCCCGGAATCTGCTCGCGCACAAACTGTCGGTCCATGCGGTTCACGATGCCGACGAGCTGAACCCTGGAAGCTGGGCTGGTCAGGAAATTTTCGGGCAGTGGCTGTGGCGTTCCATCGCCATTCGTTTCGACGCCCAGGTCCCCCTTGATCGTATCGACAATGATGCGGGCGATATCGAGCGAGAACGGGTTGCTGATGCTGTCGCCGAAGTGCTGCGGGTTCTTGGCGTTGGCCTGAATGAGACACCCGAACACCAGCGGGCCAGAATATTCGCAACCACGCGGATCGACCTTGTCGAGCAGGGCGATGACCTCGGGATCAGAGACAAACGGCCCCTGCAGGGCTGGCGGAACAACAGTACCGTCGTAGGAAATGGGCGCTTGCTGGGCCATTGCGACCGGGGCACAGCCCGCAAAGACCGCGAGCAGGCGGAACCGCAGGATGATGTTGCTGATGCGACCGACGAAACACCCCAATGTCTGCGGCGCGGCGCCTCGTTCGGACATTGCCATCACCCGGCAGCGTGGGCGCTGCGAGCGACGAGCATCGCGCTGATCAATGCAGCAACCGGCTTCTTCATCACGCCCCCGAGGATGAAAATCGCTCCATTCATCTGGGGGGTGTTTTAGTGCCGAGTCAATCTGCGACAACTGCAATGCGGGCGAGCCAGCAAGTAAAACTGGCGCGTCGTTCGATCGAGGTCTGAGCTTTGACTGTCGAACCGAACGTATCTCAGGCGGACGGCTTTGGGAGGCTCTCCGGGATCTCGCCAAGGCTGGCTTCGAAGCCTACCTCCCAGAATACAAGATCGAGCGCTTCAACCGGCGCCTCAGGGCGCGAAAGGTCACCACGCTTTGCCACTTCCCGCGGTATCTGTTCGTGGTGATGAACCGGCCGGAGGACGTGAGCGCCATCCTTGGCTGCAAGGGCGTTCTGGACGTACTCCCTGGTAGGCCCTATCTACCCCAACCGGTGCCGGCGAAGGATGTGCTCGAGCTGCGCGATGCCGAGGCACGGCACCTTCTCGATGACACCGATGAGGCCCGCCGGCTGCGCGATGAAACGGTCAAGAACACGCTGGCAGACATGCGAAGGCGGCTCGCCACCAAGCCGGTGCGGATCAAAGACCTGTACTTTGCCACGCTCGGCGCGCTCTGGACTAATGTTGCCAACGGCCGATCGGGCAAACGGATCGTCGGTCAGTGCGAGCGCGGGCTGCCTCCCGCCGGCAAATGGATGCGCGGCCGGATCGAGATGCAACTGATCGGCTGGTTCGGCGCGGCGCCTGACTTTCTGCTGACGTTCGATGCCGCGTATTGCTCGACATGCTCCGATGCCGAGTTCATGGCACTGGTCGAGCACGAGCTTTATCACGCTGGCCAAGAGCACGATGAGTTCGGATCACCGAAGTTCACTAAGCACGGCGCGCCCAAGTTCGCGATGCGCGGCCATGATGTTGAAGAGTTCGTTGGCGTCGTCCGTCGATACGGTGCCGGCGCTGCTCATATCCAACCGCTGATCGACGCTGCCAACGCAAGGCCGGAAATCGCCAAGGTTGATATCGCGCGGGCATGCGGAACGTGCCAGCTACGAGCGGCCTAGGTCTACAGATTTGCCATGGCTAACCCGACCCAAACTGAGGTGACGACGCCGAGTGCGGCGATCAACAGCTCTGCCGCGCCTCTCTGGATCAGAGCCCAACCAGATGCTCCTCGCTGATGGGCGTCCGCCACCGCCCGCGCCGCAGCTCGCAACGCGGCAAAGAAGTCGACAATTATCAAGGCAACAATCAACACGAACACCAGCAAGTTCATCGACCTCCCGAACGCAAAAACCAGCGCGCCAAGCACAATGAAGTACTCGGCCGTCGCAAGCAGCTGATCTGAAATGCTGCCAATGTTGTCCGGAACGTTCCTCAGAATGTAGTTGGCAAGCCGTAGCATTTCGACACCCCCAAATGTCTGACCTGACCGGAGCCTGACACGTCCATGGCCAAAGGCAAGCTGACCGATGAGGTACAGACGTTCGTCGTCACCTCTCTGGCGATGTTCGACACGCCGATGACGGTAGCCGATGCGGTCAAGAAGGAATTCGGCATCGAGATCACGCGCCAAGCGGTCGAATGCTACGACCCGACCGAGAAAGCCGGCGCAAAGCTCGCTGAGAAATGGAAGGCGCTGTTTGAGGAGGCTCGGAAAGCCTTCGTCGAGGACACCGCCGATATCGCCATCAGCCATCGCGCCGTTCGGCTTCGGGCGTTGCATCGGATGAGCGAAAAGGCGGAGGGCATGAACCTCCAGTTCGCGGCGGCGCTACTGAGGCAAGCTGCAGAGGAGATGGGCGGCACATACACCAACCGCCGCGAGTTCACCGGAAAGGATGGTAAGGACTTGCCGACGCCAGTGTCGCCGGTAACGATCTTCCAGCTGCCCGACAATGGGAGAGGCTAGATCAGAGTGATCTCACCAAGAGGGCTGGCACTTTGGATCGAAGATAGTCTCTCAAAGATGTCGACATCGTTCCTGACAGGAGTACGGCCCGTTGGCCATCTTTCAGTGTGCCAAGGTGCTTCTCAATGTGGCGGGTATGACTGTGCATCATATTCTTGGCAATCACATAGACCACATCGCAATTGGGGTGCGCCGAGCAGAACATAGCTGCAAGGCGAAATGCCTCGTCAGCGTTTTCGGAACTCTTGACCTCGACCACGCAGTCCGTGAAGTCTCTCACGTTCTCAGTCCGGCGCAAGAAGCCGACAGAAGTGACGTTCTCTCCATCATCGTAGAAGTGCGTTACCACCACGTCGCCCAGTCTATCCAAGAGTGGTGCCGTCGCTGCGAAACCGCCGTTTCCATTGGTGCGAGCTGTGAGATCAAAAGGTGAGAAGTCTCCACCATTGTCTCTCAGCTCAACCCTATCCCAGCAGATCTTTAGCGAGACACTGGTTGCCCCGCCATGTTGAATGGCGTTCATCGCGACTTCCGCTGTGAACTCGCGGACCATGTTCACTAGGTCGGCATCCCAAATCTGCGACAAACAGCTATCCCGGAATGCTTCGTGAAGAGCATCGGTATCGGGCATGTTCAACACGACGGAAAAGGGTGGCAGATCTTTCCCGTCCTCCACCGCGGGCAGGTTGACCTTGTCGATGCCCAATTTGTGGCGAAGGTCGGCGCGCCACTCAGCCAGCTGGCGCCAGAACCGTAAGAGCTGCGGCGTGTAGGTCGCCTCATCTCTGTCGATAAGCGTGCCGTGCACGTTGCACATCCAAATCCCATTCTCGATCGAACGGACGAAGACGGGATCTGACTTCACGAGCACTCTCCGGGCGCCTGGTCCGGTAGCAGCGGCGTAAATGTGGCACGCCGTGCCAGTGCCAGAGGTTGATCCGGTGGTCTCTTTGCTGGGACCAACAGTGAGCCTGTCACATTCAGGGAACGAACAGTGGTACCCCGCTTGTTTTGCAAGCTCCGCCTTCACTGCGGGTGAGAAGTTCTCTCTATTGCTCGGCATGCGACGGTGAAGCCCCAGGATATCACTTGGTCGACACCATTATTCGACCTCAGGTCGGTCCGCAAACAACCTTTCTATCGTCGCCGGCGGATATCGCCATCTACGGTGGCGTAGCTGGCGGTGTCCGCCTCGCCGCGGCGCCCTAATTCTTCTTGCGCATGGCTTCATTGAGCATGTCGCAAAGCCAGCCAGTGCTGCGGGGGGCTTCCTGGGGGA
>NZ_LAJE02000408.1 GCF_000970465.2 Devosia insulae DS-56 | reverse complement strand
CAATCCCTCCCCTCAAGGGGGAGGGAGGGTGTCGCCCGATGAGCCACCACACACAAAAGGCCGGGCATTGCCCGGCCTCTCCATCTGAACCCAACCTGCGGTTTAGTTGTACGCCACCGCCTTAGCCTGGCGCACACCTGGCAACCCGGCGATTTCCTTGAGCTGTTCCGCCGTGACCTCGCCGTCGATCGACAGCAGCGCAATCGCGTCGCCGCCCACCTCGGCGCGGCCGAGGTTGAAGTTGGCGATGTTGATGCCGAGGTTGCCGAGGAGCGTGCCGAGCCGGCCGATATGGCCCGGCTTGTCCTCGTTGGTGACATAGAGCATCGAGGGGGTCAGTTCGGCATCCATGTTGATGCCCTTGACCTGGATGATGCGCGACTTGCCATTGGCAAAGATCGTACCGGCAATGCCGCGTTCCTGCCGCTCGGTGATCACGGTGAGGCGGATATAGCCTTCATAGGCCCCCTGCTGGTCACGGGTGATGATCTCGACATTGATGCCGCGATCCTTGGCGATCTGCGGGGCCGAGACCATGTTAACCTCGGCCACCTGCGGCTTCAGCACGCCATTCACCGCCGCGGCGGTCATCGGCTTGGTGTTGAGCGCCGCAACATTGCCCTCGTACTCGATGCGGATACCCTTGATCGAGGTCTCGGTCAGCTGGCCGGCGAACGAGCCGAGCGCCTCGGCGAGCTTCACCCACGGGGTCAGCCGCGGGGCTTCCTCGGCAGTGATCGAGGGGAAGTTCAGCGCATTGGTGATCTCGCCGGTGTTGAGATAGGCCGAGATCTGCTCGGCCACCTGCAGCGCCACGTTCTCCTGCGCTTCGGTGGTCGAAGCGCCGAGATGCGGGGTGGCGATAAAGTTGGCGAGTTCGAACAGCGGGTTGTTCTGCGCCGGCTCCTCGACGAACACGTCGAACGCCGCGCCCGCCACCTTCCCCGATTTCAGCGCCTCGTAGAGCGCCGCCTCATCGACCAGACCGCCACGGGCGCAGTTGATGATGCGCACGCCATCCTTCATCTTGGCGATAGCTTCGGCATTGATGATGTTGCGGGTCGCATCGATCAGCGGCGTGTGCAGCGTGATGAAATCAGCGCGCTTCAGCAGCTCGTCGAGTTCGACCTTTTCGACCCCGATGGCCTGGGCGCGCTCGGGCGTCAGGAACGGGTCGAACGCCACCACCTTCATCTTGAGGCCCTGCGCCCGGTCGGCAACGATCGAGCCGATATTGCCGGCGCCGATCAGGCCGAGCGTCTTGTTGGTGACCTCGACGCCCATGAAGCGGTTCTTTTCCCACTTCGACGCCTTGGTCGAAGCGTCGGCCTCGGGGATCTGCCGGGCCAGCGACAGCATCAGCGAAATGGCGTGCTCGGCGGTGGTGATCGAGTTGCCGAACGGGGTGTTCATCACGATGATGCCGGCCTTGGTGGCGGCCGGGATATCAACATTGTCGACGCCGATGCCGGCGCGGCCGATCACCTTCAAATTCTTGGCGGCGCCGAGGATCTTGTCGGTCACCTTGGTGGCCGAGCGGATGGCGAGGCCGTCATACTGGCCGATCACCTCGAACAGCTTGTCCTTGTCCTTGCCCAGATCGGGCAGGTAGTCGACGTCGATATTGTTGTCCTTGAAGATCTGGACCGCGGTCTTCGACAGCTTGTCCGAAACGAGAACCTTGGGCATGTGGGCAACCCTCCGGGTTGGCGAATAGCGAATAGCGAGTGGCGAATTGGGAAAGAGGCGAGCCGCGGTGGCGAGTAGCCCTATTGGCTACTCACTACTCGCTACTCGCTCGTGTCGCGGCTTCAGGCCGCGACCGAAAGCGCGGCCTTCTCGGCGGCGAAGGCGTAGTCGAGCCACGGAGTCAGCGCCGCAAGGTTGGCGGTGTCGACCGTCGAGCCGGCCCAGATGCGCAGCCCCGTCGGGGCATCGCGATAGCCGCCGATATCATAGGCGACGCCGGCCTTGTCGAGCCGCGAGACGATCGCCTTGGCGAAGGCTGCCTGGGCGTCGTCGGAAAGCGCGGTGATCTCGGGGTCCTTGATCACGAGGCAGATCGAGGTGTTCGAGCGCTCGGCCTCGTTCTTGGCGAGGAACGCCGCCCAGTCGGACTTGGCGACCCAATCGGCCAGCACCTTGGCGTTGGCATCGGCACGCGCCTGCATGCCCTTCAGCCCGCCGACGGTCTTGCCCCATTCCATCGCATCCACCGCGTCTTCGATGCACAGCATCGACACGGTGTTGATGGTGGCACCCTCGAAGATATCGGCCATGAGCTTACCGCCCTTGGTCATGCGGAAGATCTTGGGCAGCGGCCACGCCGGCTTGTAGGTCTCGAGCCGTTCGACGGCGCGGGGGCTGAGGATCAGCACGCCATGCGCCGCTTCACCACCCAGCGCCTTCTGCCAGGAGAAGGTGATGACATCGAGCTTTGTGAAATCGAGGTTCTGCGCAAACGCGGCCGAGGTCGCGTCGCAGATGGTGAGGCCCTTGCGATCACCAGGGATCCAGTCGGCGTTCGGCACCCGCACGCCCGAAGTGGTGCCGTTCCAGGTGAACACCACGTCGTTGTCGAAATTGACGGTTTTCAGGTCCGGCAGCTCGCCATAGGGGGCGGTCAGCGTGCGGACATTCTGCAGCTTCAGCTGCTTCTGCACGTCGGTGACCCAGCCCTCGCCGAACGATTCCCAGGCCAGCATGTCGACGCCGCGGGCGCCGAGCATCGACCACAGCGCCATCTCGACGGCGCCGGTGTCGGAAGCGGGGACGATGCCGATCAGGTAGTCGGCCGGGACCTCGAGCAGCTCACGCGTCAGCGCAATGGCCTTCTCGATGCGCTGCTTGGCCGGCTTGGCGCGGTGCGAACGGCCAACCAGCGCGTCGGCGAGCACATCCACCGTCCAGCCAGGACGTTTGGCGCAGGGACCCGACGAGAAATTGGGGTTAGCCGGTTTCACTGCCGGCGCAGTCAGGGGCATATCAGCCATGGCGACCCTCCCAGGTCGAAAGCCTCACGTTAGGGTGAGGTGTCCTGAGACGGGCAGATACTCCTCATCACGGGAGCGCGTCAAGCGTCCCGATCATCGTCAGGCTAGGACATTGGTAGGCCTGCTCACGGAGGTCGCGCACATCCGGGCACGACCCACTGCATCCCGGCAGCGCCGGGGCCGAGTTTGCCCGGCGTTGGTGTCATCAGGGCGATGTGCCGCGCGAACGCTGCACCCAGGCAATAGCGAGCGAGCGGGCTTGCTCGATTTCGGCCGGGGTCATTCTCGCGGTCAGGGTATCGATATCCTTCACCGCGATCGGCAGGCCATACTGCGCCGCGAGACTGGTCCACATATAGGCCATGACGTCGTCCTGGGCGACGCCATAGCCGTTCCGGTACATCGCGCCCAACCCGTACTGCCCGTAGACGTCGCCCTGGTTGGCCGCCAGCGAGTACCAGAACACCGCCTGCTGGTCGTCCTGCGGCAAGCCCTGGCCGTGGTCGTACAGCATCCCCAGGTTGGCCTGTGCCGGGGCATGGCCCTGTTCGGCGGCGAGCTTGAACCACTTGGCCGCCTCAACATCATCGGGGGCAACGCCGCGCCCGGTGTGGTAGGAGATGCCGACGTTGAACTGCGCCGGCGCATAGCCCTGCCCCGCGGCCAGCTCGAACAGCCGCACCGCCTCGGCCTCGTCGCGGGTGACACCGTGCCCCTCGAAGTACATGCGCGCGAGGTTGAACTGCGCCGCGGCATAGCCCTGGTCTGCGGCCTGACGGACCCATTTCAGGGCCTCGGTGAAATCCTGCGCGACGCCGCTGCCGCTGAGGTGCAACAGCCCGAGCGCCAGTTGGGCATAGGCATCACCCTGCTCGGCGGCGAGACGGAACCATCGAGCCGCCTCGGAAAGGTCCTGCGGCACACCCTCGCCGCCGTCCTTGAGGATTGCGCCGAGGTTGTAGCGCGCATCGGCGCGGCCCTGCTCCGCCGCCAGCCGATACCATTTGACGGCTTCGGCCGGGTTTCTGGCGACCCCGAGACCGGCGTCGTGGAGGTAGCCTAGATTGTGCTGCGCTTCGGCATCGCCCTTGGCCGCGGCGAGGCCGAGCCAGCGCATTGCTTCGGCCGCGTCCTGGGCGACACCCTTGCCGGTCGCATACATGAACCCGACCGTCGTCTGCGCCCGCACGCTGCCCGCCGCCGCGGCGGGCTTCAGCTCACGCAGTGCCGCTTCGAACTCGCCGCGTTGGTAGGCCAGCATCCCCTCTGCCTCGCCGGCCACGGCTCCGCCCACCAGGATGACCAGCAGAAGGATCGCCGTGGCGAGACGTTCGGCGAGAGCCATGCCCGCCCCCTCAGTCGCGCGGCGAGAACGGGCTGGCAGCCTTGTCGCGCTCCAGCACGTAGAAGCCGCCTGCCGCGAGGTCGGGCCATTCGCTGCGGGTTCCATCCGGCCAGACCACCGCGACGCTTGCCGTCGTCGCGTCACCGAGGCCGAAATGCACCCAACCGAGCTGCCCGCCGGCATGGCCGCCGCCCACCGTCAGCTCCCGGCGCATGGTGGCGTCGCCACGCTTCACCTCGATCCAGCTGCCGATCGCATCCTCGTTGGGCGCCGCCTGCCGCAGTTCAACTTCGATCCAGTTGCCGCCCCCCTCTGCCCCGGTGTTGCGCCAGACCTGCGCGCCGGTGCGACGGTTGACCACCACCAGGTCGAGCAGTCCGTCGAGGTTGAAATCCACCAAGGCCGCACCGCGGGAGTTGCCGTTATTGGCAATCCCCGCCTTGTCGCCGGCCTCGACGAACTTGCCGTCGGCGTCCTGCAGCAGCAGATTATTCGGGTCGTGCACGGCGAAATCGGGCATCTGGTCGACATTGCCCTTGGCGACGAACAGATCGGCCAGGCCATCGTTGTTGACGTCGTCGAACTGCGCGTGCCAGGCCGTGCTGGGCCTGAGGTCGTCGCCGGTATAGGGACGGTGCGCTGTCACGCCCCTCGCATAGGCGACATCCTTGTAATCGGGCTTCGGCCCCGGCGCGGTCAGGGTCTGCAGCTTGTTGTCGGCCATGCTGGTGAGGAAATATTCGGGGTAGCCATCGCTATCGAGATCGTAGCTGGCAATGCCCATGCCCCAGATGCGCAGCACCTTCCAGCCATCGGCGGGGGTCAGGAGTTGTGGGGCCACACCGGGCAGCACGCGCCACATCTGTTCCTGGCCGCCCTCGTAATACTCGCGGTCATTGGAAACGCGCAGGCTCGGCGTCCCGGATTTGTCCCAGTCGGTGAACAGCATCGACAACGCGCAGAAGCTCGGCTTCAGCGGCAACGGCGCCGCGAACTTGCCGGCCTCGCCCGGCCGGTGCAGCCAGTTGTCGGTGCACGATCCCCAGGGCGACAGATCCTCGTTGCGGTCAATATAATTGCCCACCGCGATCGTCGGCCAGATCGATCCGCGCTCGAACGTCAGCGCCGCCGATGCGGTCCACGCGTCGCCGCCGTCAAAGCCCCAGGCCTCGTTGGCGCGCTCGAATTTGCAGGCGCCCAGCCCGCGCATCACCAGGTTCTCGCCCACCCGCAGCACCAGCAGGTCGGTGACGCCGTCACTGTCGACATCGGCCGGATAGAGCCCGCCGACGCTGTCGAGCTCGAGCCCGCTCTCTGCTGGGGCAAATGTCAGGCTGCCGCCCTGCTTGCTGGTGTTGACGTAGAGCTGTGCCTTGGACTCGCCACCCGGCAACACGATGTCGGCATAGCTGTCGCCGTTGCAGTCGAAAGCCGCGACCCCGCCTCCGACGATGTAGAACCAGTCGCCATCATAGCTGGTGGTGATGCCCGAAGCGGCCGTCTCGTCGACGAACCTGGGCGCCGCGGGCGTCTGCGCCGACGCCGGTTGAACAAGGCCGAGGCCGGCAAGCAGCAGGGCGGCAGCGAAACTGTGCGGGGTGCGCATGATCCTACTTCCTCGTCTTGAGCGCGATGGTGTAGGCGGCAATGCATCGGCCCTGCACCAGCCCGTCCTCGATGGCCGAACGGAAATGGATCCCGCCATAGAGCCGCGAGATGCCGGCCTCCTCGGCGGCCTCACGGAAACTGGCGTATTTGCGCGGGTTCCTGCCGTCCGGTGAGCCGGTTTGATCCTCGAAGGCGTAGTTCTCGCCGAAAAACGCGGTCATCACCGCGTCCATGGCGCCCGACACGGTGCTGTGCCCGCTGGGATACTCGGGAAATGGCGGGGTGTTGAGGATCGGCTCCCATTTCGGATCGATCACCTTCTTGATGTAGGTGATCGGCCGCACCAGGTCGTAGACGAATTTCGCGTGCCAGCAGCCGACGAACGCATCGGACATGGCAATCCCCATGCGAGCCAACAGGTCGACATTCTCATCGAGCGGCAGGTCGGCACGCTCGGCAACCTGCAGCGCGATCGACACCCAGTGCCCCGGCGGAGTCATCGACAGCATCGGGTCATCGGACCAGAAACGGGCGATCGCCGCCTGCTCCGGGGTGGCGTTCTTCACCGTCTCATAGACTTCGGCGGCCTCCTTGTAGAAGTCCGAGCCGGGCTCGATGCTGAAGGCCGGGTTGCCCGCCGTCGGGCAGGCAGCGCCATCGGGCGTCGCAAAGGTCCGGTTGTTGCCCCACTCCGGCAGCAGCGGCAGCTGCTGCTGGCGGACGAGGCTGGTCGGGACCCATTTGTCGTCGCCCTTGGGCAGTTCGAACTCGTAGGGAAAGCCCATGTTGAGCACGGTGGCGCCGCCATCGCCCTGCGACCAGGCAAAGATCGCCGCAGCCATCGCCTTGCCGAAGGCCTCGCTGCGCACCACCACGTCCTCGGGCACGCCCTCAACCGCCAATGCCCGCCATTTGCTCTGCGCCCGGTTGATGACGCGCTGGCCGGTCGGCCCGGTATTGCCGAAGTAGAACACGATGGCATCGGACATGGCGGCGCTGATCACCACCGTTTCGTCGTAGCTGACCCCGGCTTCACGCTCCGGCACCTGTTCGAGCCCGCGCAGTTGACCGGCCAATGACACCAGCCTGTCCGACCCGCCCACTGCCGCCTCGAAGGCGGTAATCCCCAGATAGGCGAACGAGCGGCTGGCCACCGGCGGCGAATAGGTCGCCGTGTGCCGGACCAGCTCGTTCATCAGATAGTACCAATCCCTGAGCATGGCGCCCGGCGCCGGTCGCGCTTCGGCGAGCGCCCCGAGACTCGTCGCACACCACAACAGCACCGCCGCGCCGAGCGCAGCAAGCCGGTAACCTCGCATCTTTCCCCCAAAAGTTCCGGGCTGGCGTGTTAGCCGCCGAGCCGTCCTCCTGCGGGGTCTACTTCAACTGGCAAAGCGACGGTTGGTCAATGCCTCAGCCAAAAGTCGGGATTGACGGAAATCTACTTAAATAAGCGCGACCACTGGTATGCAGATTGACTTGGCCGTGAGCCTGATGCAGCAATCAGGTGCGTACCTCACAGGCAAATCGACACATAAGCTGCGGAACGACGGCGTGGTTTGTCTGATCAGTGGACGCGCGTGCCAGAGGTTCCGCACGGAGTCTGGGAGGGCTCTGCAATGAAATTCAAGATCCTAACGCTGCTTGCCGGCGCTGTGCTGATCAGCGCCAGTTCAACCGCGGTCATGGCCGCGGGCAAGACGATTGCCGTTTCCTGGAAGACCTTCCAGGAAGAGCGCTGGAAGACCGACGAAGCCGCGATCAAGAAGGTGGTCGAGGCGGCCGGCGACACCTACCTGTCGACTGATGCGCAGGGCTCGGCACAGAAGCAGGCCGCCGATATCGAAAGCCTGATCTCGCAGAAGCCGGACGTGATCCTCGTGGTCGCCTACGACTCCGACGCCATCCTGCCCTCGATCCAGAAGATCAGCGACGCCGGCATCAAGTCGATTGCCTATGACGTGCAGTTCGAGGATCCGAACGCGCTCTACATCACCTTCGACAATGTCGGCGTGGGCCGCATCATGGCCGAGGAAACCCTGAAGGTGAAACCGGAGGGCCGCTACGCCTTCATCAAGGGCGACAAGGGCGACCCGAACGCCACCTTCCTGTTCCAGGGCATGCAGGAAGTTCTCAAGGATGCTCTTGCCAGCGGCAAGGTGACCAATGTCTGCGAGACCTTCACCGATGGCTGGAAGCCGGACAATGCCCAGAAGAACATGGAGCAGTGCCTGACCTCCACCAATAATGGTGTCGATGCCGTGCTGTCCGAGAACGACGGCATGGCCTCGGGTGTTGTCGCGGCCCTCGATGCCCAGGGCATGGCGGGTTCGGTTCCGGTCACCGGTCAGGACGGCGACCTTGCCGCCATCAACCGCGTGGCGCTCGGCACCCAGCTGGTCTCGATCTGGAAGAACTCGATCGACCTCGGCACCACCGCAGCCAATGCGGCGATCGCCCTGGCCGACGGTACCGACCCGACGGCCATTCCTGGTGTCGCCAAGTTCAGCGGCGGCAAGAACGGCGTCGAGATGAATGCCATCCTGCTCGCGCCGACCCCGATCACCAAGGACAATATCCAGGTGGCGATCGATGCCGGTCATATCACCAAGGAACAGGCCTGCGCCGGCGTGGCCGCCGGTACAGTTACGGCCTGCAACTGACCGGCCCGGCCTGATGCTACCGGCCGCGTCGCCTCACCGGGTGGCGCGGCCTTCTGTTTCGACGCCGGCTGTGACGGCGCTCGGCGTTGACATAGGCGGGGCCCGGCCTCGCCGGACGGCGGCCATAGCGATCGGCCGGAGGGTGGGGCATGACTGAACAATCAAACACCGGTGGTCCTGCAGCCAGCAACGAGGGTCTGCTGACGCGGCTGATCCGCGCCGCCGAGATCGATACCCGCATGCTCGGCATGCTGGCCGCCATGCTGGTAATCTGGGTGGGCTTCGACATCATCAGCTCGATCCTCAGGCCCGGCGGCGGTGGCCTGTTCGGCGGCTCCTTCCTCACCTCGCGCAATCTCTGGATCCTCCTGGTGCAGACCTCGGTGATCGCGGTGATGACCACCGGCATGGTGCTGGTCATCGTCTTGCGCCAGATCGACCTGTCGGTCGGCTCGATGCTCAGCATCGTGGCGGTGGCGACCGGCGTACTGCAGGTGTTCGAACTGGGGCCCATGCTCGGCGTCGGCCACCCCGCGATCTGGATCATCGCCGTGCTCTTCGCCATCGTGCTCGGCGCCGCCATCGGCGCCTTCAACGGCGTACTCATCGCCTATGGCCAGATCCCGAGCTTCATCGTCACGCTCGGCGGGCTGATCGCCTTCAGCGGCGCCGCCTTCCTCATTGCCAGCGGCGTCACCGTGGCGCCGATGGACAAGACCTTCAAGCTGATCGGCGGCAACGGTCCGGCGGCCTCGATCGGCCCGGTCTGGAGCTGGGCGCTGGCCGCCGTCGCCTGTATCGGCATCGGCCTCGCGGTGGTCGCCGGCCGGCGCCGCCGGCTGACCTTCAACTTCAAGCCCAAGCCGGTATGGGCCGAAATCCTCAGCGTGGTCGTCGGCTGCGCTGCGGTACTCGGCACCACCGCCGTGGTCAATTCCTACCTGTACCCGCCGCGCGTCGCCGAGCGCTTTGCGCTCGACAACAAGATCCCCATTCCACCCGGCGTCGAGAACAAGGCCGGGCAGGCCATCTGCCAGGCCGCTGACAAGGTGGTCTCATGCCTTGACGGCCTGACCTTCCAGACCGGCTACCCGATCCCGGTGCTGATCATGCTGGCGGTGGGGCTGGTGATGACCTTCGTCGCTCGCCGCACCCGCTTCGGTCGCTATGTCTTCGCCACCGGCGGCAACCCCGAGGCAGCCGAACTGGCCGGCGTCAACACCAAGCGGCTGACCGTCATGGTGTTCACCCTGATGGGGGCGCTGGTCGGCATTTCGGCGATCATCGCCTCGGCCCGCCTCGACGCTGCAACCACGGCGCTCGGCACCCTCAACGAACTCTATGTGATCGCCGCAGCGGTAATCGGCGGCACCTCGCTGGCCGGCGGCATCGGCACCATCTTCGGCGCCATCCTCGGCGCCCTCCTGATGCAATCGCTGCAATCGGGCATGGCGCTGCTCAACGTCGATTCCGCCTATACCAATATCGTGGTCGGGGTCGTGCTGGTGTTCGCCGTATTCGTCGATCAGATCTATCGCCGACGCGTGAAGTGAGGAGGCAAACATGAGCACCGAGACCATTGCCGCCGACTCCGCCTCGCAGGCTGCGCCGCTGGTCGAGATGAACGATATCTCGATCGCTTTCGGCGGCATCAGGGCCGTCGACCACGCCTCCATCGACCTCTATCCGGGCGAGGTGGTGGGCCTGCTCGGTCACAACGGCGCCGGCAAATCAACGCTGATCAAGGTACTGTCCGGCGCCTACAAGCGCGACTCGGGCACCATCCGCATCGACGGCAGGGACGCCGAGATCTCCAATCCGCGCGACGCCAAGGCGTTCGGCATCGAGACGATCTACCAGACCCTGGCGCTGGCCGATAATGTCGATGCCGCCGCCAACCTCTATCTCGGGCGCGAGCTGCGCACGCGTTGGGGCACGCTCGACGACATCGCCATGGAGGCCGAGTGCCGCAAGGTGATGGGTCGGCTGAACCCCAACTTCCGCCGTTTCAAGGAGCCGGTAAAGTCGCTCTCCGGCGGCCAGCGGCAGTCGGTCGCCATCGCCCGGGCGATCCACTTCAATGCCCGCATCCTGATCATGGACGAGCCCACCGCGGCGCTCGGCCCCCAGGAAACCGCGCAGGTCGGCGAGCTGATCAAGCAGCTCAAGGCCCAGGGCATCGGCATCTTCCTGATCAGCCACGACATCCACGACGTGTTCGACCTCGCCGACCGCGTCACGGTGATGAAGAACGGCCGCGTCGTCGGCACAGCGCGCGTCGGCGACGTGACCAAGGACGAGGTGCTGGGCATGATTATCCTCGGCAAGTGTCCGCCCGGCGCCATCCCCGGACCGGGCGCCATCAAGAGCTGAACCGATGCCGGCTGAAGCGCCGCGAACCGGCGCCGCGCACGTGCCGCTTCCCATGGCGTGAATATGGGTCTTTGACCGCCATCCCCCAACGAAATTTCGCCCGACCAGCCGGTAGTCATCCCTCGGCCGATCAATTATCTATAAAATCATGACGACAACCAAAGACGATCCCGTTTCCGTCCGCATCAGCCGCGCCCTGGCCGAACGGATCATTGCCGGCGACATTCAGCCCGGCGCCCGCCTGCGGCAGGACCACATCGCCGAGGCGTTCGGCGCCAGCCACGTGCCGGTGCGCGAGGCGTTCCGGCTGCTCGAGGCGCAGGGGCTGGTGGTGAGCGAACCGCGCCGCGGCGTGCGGGTCGCCGGTTTCAGCCTCGACGAGGTGCGGGAAGTCGCCGAGATGCGCGCCGCGCTTGAAGTGCTGGCACTGCGCCAGGCCGGCCCGCATCTGACCAAGGCCATCCTCGACGAGGCCGAAGCCATCAGCAAGGCCGGCGACAAGGCCAGCGACGTGCAGGCCTGGGAGGAGGCGAACCGGGCCTTCCACCGGCTGATCATCACCCCGTGCGGCATGCCGCGGCTGCTCCGGACCATCGACGACCTGCACAGCGCCAGCGCCCGTTTCCTGTTCTCCGGCTGGCGCGCCGAATGGGAGGCACCGACCGATCGCGACCATATGGCGATCCTTGCCGCCTTGCGCGACGGCGAGATCGAAACCGCCGCGGCGGTGCTGGCGCGCCACGTCCGCTGGAGCGGCCAGGACCCCCGCAAACCGGCGTCGCGCAAGGCTTTCACCACGACCAGACCTTAGCCCACTTGCAATTCCAGCGCAGCTGTGGACTCCTTTAGCGATAGATAGGCGGAATTATCTATAATTCACGAGAAGGAGCCCTCCGTGTCCAATGCCGCTTCCCTGACGCCAGCCTTCAGCCCGCTCGACCTCGATAGCCGTCCGCTTGCCTGGCGGGTTGGGGCGGTCGTGCTCGGCACCCTGTTCCTTGCGCTCTCGTCCTATGTCGAAGTGCCGATGGTGCCGGTGCCGGTGACCATGCAGACTTTCGCCGTGATGCTGGTCGGCGCGCTTTACGGCTGGCGGCTCGGCGCCCTCACCATCATTGCCTGGCTCGCCGAGGCCGCCGTCGGGCTGCCGGTCCTGTCGGGCGGCGCGGCCGGCGCCCATCACTTCGTCGGCCCGACCGCCGGGTACCTCTTCGCCTTCCCGGTGGCGGGTGCGCTTGTCGGCTGGCTGGCCGAGCGCGGCTGGAACGGCCGCAAGCCAGTGCTGGCCTTCGTCAGCATGCTGCTTGGCAACGCCCTCTGCCTCGCCATCGGCGGCGCCTGGCTCGCCGTGCTGTTCGGCGCCGATGTCGCCTGGACCAGCGGTGTTGCCCCGTTCATCGTCGGCGGCGTGCTGAAGTCTGTCCTCGGCGCGGCGCTGCTGGCGCTGCTCGTCCGCGGCAAGCCCCGCGCCGCCTGATGACCATAAGGCTGCGCCCGCACCACCTGCTCTGCGTCCTCACCTACGTGGGCAAGGGCTACAGCGCGGCCTTCACCGCCAACTACGACGCCATCGCCGCCCGTATCGGCGATGGCGAAGACCTGCTGATCGTCGCCGGGCCGGACGACATCTGCACCCCGCTGCTGCATGACGCCGACCCGCATTGCCACCGCGACAGCGTCATCGAACGCGACCGGTTGGCTCTACGCGATCTGGGGGAACTGCTGCCGACCCCGCCACGGGTCGGCGACACCGTGGTGCTGGATCCAGCCGTCCTCAAACAGATGCGCGAAGCCTTCACCACTGGCCGCACCCGCGCTGCATGCGTGGGGTGCGAGTGGCACGGGCTGTGCACCAGCATCTCGGCACGTGGGTATGCGGGGGTAGTTATTCCATCCGCCTGACCCAGCCGGACGCCGGCGCGGGCTGACCCCCACCCTTGATCCCTCACCCTGAACAAGGGGAGGGAGACGCAGACTGTGATGCCGGTGTGAGGGTCTCCCTCCCCATGTTTAGGGGGAGGGGACAGGGGTGGGGGTCAGCAACCACCGGCGCAGCAGATGCCAGCCGGACCCAGCCTTCGTCCTTTTTGCCGACTGCGAGCCCCTACCGCGCCGTCCACCCCCCATCGATCGCGATCGTCGTCCCCGTAATCGAGCGCGCTGCATCACTCGCCAGATACGCCGCCAGGCCCGCGACCTCTTCGGCCTCGACGAAGCGTCGCGTCGGTTGCGAGGCCAGCATGACATCGCGGATCACTGCGTCGCGGCTGAGGCCGTGCACCTGCATCTGATCCTCGATCTGCTTTTCGACCAGCGGGGTCCGGACATAGCCGGGGCAGATGGCATTGGCGGTGACGCCGGCTTCCGCCACTTCCAGCGCCACGCTCTTGGTCAGCCCGACGAGCCCGTGCTTGGCGGCGACGTAGGCGGATTTGAATGGCGAGGCGACCAGCCCGTGTGCCGAGGCAATGTTGATGATGCGGCCCCAGCCGCGCGATACCATGCCGGGCACTGCCGCCTTGATGCACTCGAACGCGGCATCGAGGCTGAGGCTGCGCACCAGGTCCCAATCGGCGCGGGCGAACTCGGCGATGGGGGAGACCTTCTGCGCGCCGGCATTGTTGACCAGCACATCGAGCCGGCCGAAGCGGGCGATGACCTCGGCAACCAGCTGCTCCCCTGCCCCCACCTCTGTGAGGTCGGCGCGGAAATAGTCGTCGGCCACGCGCTCGACCACGTCGTGCTGGGCGACGCGGAACCCGTCGGCGGTGAGTCGGGCCGCGATGGCCGAGCCGATGCCGCCCAACGCGCCGGTCACCAGTGCCGTCTTCTGTTCGGCCATCAGCCTTCCCTTTCGTTGAACCACGCCATCAGTTCGGCGCCGTTGCGCACCCCGATGCTCTTCATCAGCCGGGCGCGATGCGCCTCGACCGTCCGTCTCGACAACTTGAGTTCGGCGGCGATTTCGCCGCTGGTGCGGCCCTGCGCCACCAGCATCAGGATCTGGCGCTGCCGGCCGGTCAGCACATGCTCGGTCGGCAGGATGCCGCGCTGCATCGGCTCGAAGCAGTAGATCGCCTCGGCGAACGGGTCGTCCGGCGTGTTGGAGCGGCCATGCACCCGGCACCACAGCGTGCTGCCGTCCTTGCGCCGCATCACCCGCTCGTCGAAGTAGATAGCGCCCGCCGCGAGATGGCTGCGCCACAGCTCGCCTACGCGGACGAAGTCGCCGACATCCTGGTAGAGCTGGCGGAAACTCGCGCCGAGCATCTCGCCGCGCTCATAGCCGAACCGCGCCGCGAACCGCGCGCTGCAATCCCTGATGATGCCATGGGCGGCGAACACGATCGCCACCCGGATATCGCTCACGCACAG
>NZ_LAJE02000407.1 GCF_000970465.2 Devosia insulae DS-56 | reverse complement strand
GGGGTATCGAAATACATCGGCGGGATCTCGTCCTCGTCGACGAACTGTACCAGTTCGAGGGTTTTCCGCGTTTCGAGTTTCACCGCGTCGATCTCGTCGGCGGTGAGCAGCACGTAGTCGCCCTTTGCGTATTCGAAGCCCTTGCGGATCTCGTCCTTTTCCACCGGGCCGACGCCGTCGACGACCTTCTCGTAGTGGATCGGCTTGCCGGTCGGCTCGTGGATCTGGCGGAAGCTCGGTTTGGCGCCGGACTTCGTCGCGGTGAACATCTCGACCGGGATGGAGACGAGGGAGAGGCGCAGCTGGCCCTTCCAGATCGGGCGGGTGGCGGGCATGGGATCAACTCGCGAACGATTGCTTTGTGGTTCAACGGGATTTGCTGCCCGAGTGTTCCCACCGGATTCGGGGGCTCGACATTGCAGCGACTCCAGCGGGCACATACATGTTTGTTGCCGGGTCGGGCGCAACAGGGGATGAGACGATGGACTTTCTGGAACTCGACGGCTTGAGCCTGACGCTGATCGCCTTGGGCGTACTGGCGGTGCTGGTGCTGTTCGCCGGCGCCAAGGTGGTGCCGCAGGGCTACAACTTCACCGTGGAGCGGTTCGGCCGCTACATCCGCACGCTGAAGCCCGGGTTGAGTCTGATCATTCCGTTCGTCGACGGCGTCGGCCGCAAGATGAACATGATGGAGCAGGTGGTCGACGTGCCGCACCAGGAAGTGATCACTCGCGACAACGCCACGGTCACCGTCAACGGCGTCAATTTCTACCAGATCTTCGATGCCGCAGCGGCGGCCTACGAAGTGGCGCAGCTCGAGCTCGCGGTACAGAACCTCACCATGACCAACATCCGTACGGTGATGGGTTCGATGGATCTCGACCAGCTGCTTTCGAACCGCGACGAAATCAACCAGCGCCTGCTCA
The DNA here is from genome assembly GCF_000970465.2 of Devosia insulae DS-56. Classification (GTDB taxonomy): domain Bacteria; phylum Pseudomonadota; class Alphaproteobacteria; order Rhizobiales; family Devosiaceae; genus Devosia_A; species Devosia_A insulae. The sequence goes on along the minus strand of NZ_LAJE02000407.1, from coordinate 36,454 downwards.
AAGTGGTCGATGCGGCGGTGCAGCCATGGGGCCTCAAGATCACCCGCATCGAAATCAAGGATATCGATCCGCCCAAGGACCTGGTCGAGTCGATGGGCCGGCAGATGAAGGCCGAGCGCGAGAAGCGCGCGCTCATCCTCGAAGCCGAGGGCAAGCGGCAGGCCTCGATCCTGCAGGCCGAGGGCCAGAAGCAGAGCCAGGTGCTGGAAGCCGAGGGCCGGCGCGAAGCGGCCTTCCGCGATGCCGAAGCGCGCGAGCGTTCCGCCGAAGCCGAGGCCAAGGCCACCGAAGTGGTGTCCAACGCCATTGCCTCGGGCAGTGTGCAGGCGATCAATTATTTCGTCGCCAACAACTACATCAAGGCGCTCGAAAGCCTCGCCAAATCGCCGAACCAGAAGGTGCTGATGCTGCCGGTCGAGGCGGCCAGCGTCATTGGCGCCATCGGCGGCATTGCCGAGATCGCCAAGGAAACTTTCGGCGGCGAGAAGCCGGCCACCCGGCCGGCGAGCGGCCGCCCGCCGTCGACTACCTGATCGGTCATTCGTGAAAGCGCTCTAAGGAGGCAGACATGCAGGTCATCGACTTCATCGCCACCCATGGCGCGTGGTCCTGGGTGGTGGCCGGGCTGGTCCTCCTGGCGCTTGAACTGGTGGTGCCGGGGGGCGTGCTGGTCTGGCTCGGTGGCGCGGCACTGGTCACCGGAGGGCTGGCGCTGTTCGTCAACATTTTCTGGCCGCTGCAGTTCGTCATCTTCGGCGCCCTGGCGCTCTGCAGCATCGGGCTGTGGCTGAAGTTCCGCGGCCCCGGAGTGGCGTCCGACCGGCCGTTCCTCAACCAGCGCGCGAACCGCTTCATCGGGCATGAAGCGGTGCTCGACGAGCCGATCCGCGACGGCATCGGCCGGCTGGCGCTCGACGATACCGTGTGGCGCGTGCAGGGCCCCGATCTCGCGGCCGGCTCGCGGGTGCGGATCGTCGCGGCCGATGGAGGGCTGCTGAAGGTCGAGCCCGCCTAACAAGGTTTCCTTAACCATAAGCTGCAAGGGTTCGTTGACCATTATCGCCCGAGGCACTGCAGCAGATGCGAATGAGGAAAGCCGGCTTTGCCGTCAGCGCTGCGGCGCTGGCGCTGCTTGCGATTCCCGCTGCTGCGGGTGAGTTCACGCCGCTTGGCGACGGCTCGGCGACCAATAATGCCGACCTCCTGGGCAACCCGGCGATCGATTGCGCCAACTGCGTCGCGACGCCGCCGTATGAATCGGGCAATGAGCCGTTCGACCTCGACTGGAGCCTCGGGCTGCGCGGCGGCATCAAGGACGAGGGCACCGGCGATGGCCCGACTTACGAGCTGATCGCGCTGCCCAGCGTGACGCTGAAGCATGAGACCATGCGGGGCGGCTATGATGTCGGGCTGAGCGGCGAGCTCAGCTACGAGGTCGACGGCAGCGCCCGCATCGGCTCGATCACCGGCACCGCCGGGGGTGAGTATGAGCTCGATGCGCTGACGACGCTCGCCGGGCGCGGCAATCTCAAAGTATCGCAGGACGATGCGGACGGGCCGGACTATGCCGACAACGTCGCTTCCGCGCCGGTCGTCGTGTCCGGTGATGGCGAGGTCAGCGCGACGCGTGACCTCGGGGCGTTCAACCTGGCGGTGCGCGGCAGCGCCGGCCGCGAGGTCTATGGCGAGACCGTCTATGACGATAACTCGACCGCCGACAACAGCTTCCAGAACACCACGGGCTATGGCGCCGGCGCCCGGCTCGGCTATGAACTGACGCCCGGGCTTGTCGCCTTTGTCGACGTGGAAGCGGACACCCTCACCTATGACGCGCCCTCGCCGAGTCTCCTCGTGAAGCTCGACAATGTCACCTATGCCGGCCGCGGCGGGCTCAGCGCCAAATTCAACGAAACGCTGGAGCTCGAGGGCTCACTGGGCTTCGGCTACACCGATCTCACCGACGGCTCGCTGAGCGATTTCTCCGCCGTGCTCTACGACGCCAAGGCGGTGTTCCGCCCCGATGAGACGCTGACGCTGACCGGCGCCTTCACCACCACGATCTCGCAGCCGGGCACCACCTCGGGCGCCACCGCCAAGCTCACCTACGCCGCCACTGGCCAGCTCGACTATCTGGTCAACCCGTGGCTGAAACTGCGCGCCGATGCGCAGTGGAGCGAGGCGCATTACCAGGGCATCGACAACGATGAATACAACTGGGGCTTTGGCGTCGGGGCGGACTATCTGCTCAACGAGCACACCGACCTGACGGCTGACTACAGCTTCCTGAGGACGGAGAAGACCCCGGACCCGGCCACCGACGAACACCAGGTAACGGTGGGGGTGAAGTTCCACCGGTAGAGGGGGGGCAGGGCGATAGCGCTGCACGTTTTGCCCCACACGCGGTATCCGAACCGAGGCTCTGCAGGTCCCCCAAACTCGGTGTCATCCCCGCGAAAGCGGGGAACTCCGTTTGCGGTCGTGCGGCGGGCACCAGAACGGAGGTTCCCGCTTTCGCGGGAATGACCCGGTGGGTGGGGCACTCCCCGCTGGGAGAGGTGAGACGAGGGCCAGCCCGCAGTCCGCGAGACGTTCCCTTAAATCAGATGCCGGATTTGCTTGCGGAACGCTTCCGAGAGATCGGGGCGATCGAGTGCGAACACCACGTTGGCGGTGAGGAAGCCGAGTTTCGAGCCGCAGTCGAAGGACTGGCCCTTGTATTTCACGCCGCTGAAGTGCTGCTGGGTCATCAGCGTCTGCATGGCGTCGGTAAGCTGGATCTCGCCGCCGGCGCCGCGCTCCTGGTCGGCGATCAGCGAGAAGATCTGCGGCTGCAGAATATAGCGGCCGGAAATGATCAGGTTGGAGGGGGCGTCCTCGCGCTTCGGCTTTTCCACCATGCCGGTGATGCGGAAGCCTTCGTCCGGCCCGGCGCCGCGCGCCACGACGCCGTAGGACGAGACATCTTCCATCGGCACTTCCTCGACGGCGATGACGTTGCCGCCGCTGGTCTCATAGGCGTCCATCATCTGCCGGAGCACGCCGGGGACGCCCTTGAACACCATGTCGGGCAAGAGCAGCGCGAAGGGCTGGTCGCCCACCAGTTCGCGGGCGCACCACACGGCGTGGCCGAGCCCGAGCGGCTCCTGCTGGCGGGTGAAGCTGGTCTGGCCGGCCGAGGGCAGGTCCTGCTGCAGCTCGCTCAGCGCCTCGGTCTTGCCGCGGATTTCGAGCGTGTGTTCGAGCTCGTACTGGCGGTCGAAGTGATCCTCGATCACGCCCTTGTTGCGGCCGGTGACGAAGACGAAGTGCTCGATCCCCGCCTCGCGCGCCTCATCCACCGCGTACTGGATCAGCGGCCGATCTACCACCGTCAGCATTTCCTTGGGCATCGCCTTGGTGGCGGGCAGGAAGCGGGTGCCAAGACCCGCAACCGGGAACACGGCGGTGCGCACGCGATTGGGCAAGGAAGACTCCTGAAAAAGGCGGGAGAGAAGGCAATAGGCGGGCTATAAGGCGTTTCTTAGCACCTCGCAAATTAGCGTCCACGCCATTAATTTCTGGTTTGAGGGTTGGGGATCATGGCGGTTCTGGTTACAGGCGGCGCCGGCTATATCGGCAGCCACATGGTGCTGCGGCTCGTCGATGCCGGGCAGACAGTGGTGGTGCTCGACAACCTCACGACCGGCTTCGATTGGGCCATCGATCACCGCGCGAGCTTCGTTCAGGGCAATGCCGGCGATATGGAGCTGGTGGGCAAGCTCATCGCCGAGCACGGCATCACCGAGATCGTGCATTTCGCGGGTTCGATCGTCGTGCCGGAATCGGTCAGCGACCCGCTGAAATACTACGCCAACAACACCGCGACCTCGCGCAACCTGATCGAGGCGGCGGTGAGGGGCGGAGTGAAGCACTTCATCTTCTCCTCGACCGCGGCGGTTTATGGCAATGCCGGGCTCGAGCCGGTGGCCGAAACCAGCCAGCTGATGCCGGAATCGCCCTATGGCCGCTCCAAGCTGATGACCGAACTGATGCTGGCCGATGTCGCGGCAGCGCATCCCTTGACCTATGGCGTGCTGCGCTACTTCAACGTCGCCGGCGCCGACCCCAAAAAGCGCAGCGGGCAATCCTCGCCGACCGCCACGCACCTGATCAAGGTCGCCGCGCAGGCGGCGCTGGGCCAGCGGCCGAGCATGGGGATTTTCGGCACCGATTTCCCGACCCCCGACGGTACCGGGGTGCGCGACTACATCCATGTCAGCGACCTCGTCGAAGCGCACGCCTTGCTGCTGGAATATCTGCGCAAAGGCGGCGCCTCGGTCACCATGAACTGCGGCTACGGCCGCGGCTTCTCGGTGCGTGACGTGGTGCGCACGGTGAAGCAGGTGTCGGGCGTCGACTTCAAGGTGATCGAAGAGCCCCGCCGCGCCGGCGATCCGGCCTCGATCGTCGCCAAGGCCGATAAGGTGCGCCAGGTGCTGGGCTGGAAGCCGGCGCATGAGGACCTCACCGAGATCGTTGACGCGGCGCTGAACTGGGAGCGCTATTTAGCCACACGAAACAGGTAGCGATTCGCCATGCAACGTCACCTCGCCTTCGTCGTCGCGTTCCTTGGTCTCACCTCACCGGCCTTCGCTCAACCGGTCGAAAGCTTTGAGTCCTTCATCAAGAATTTTGAAGCAACGGCGGTGGCCGCTGGTGTCACCCATGAAACCTACGCCAAGGCGATGTACGGGCTGACGGCCGATGCGAATGTGCCGGCACTGGTGACCGCGCAGCCCGAGTTCACCACGCCGTTGTGGGATTACATCGAAAAGCGCGTCACCGCGTGGCGCCTCGATAAGGGCAAGGAAGCGATCGCGCAAAACCAGGCGCTGCTGACGGCGACTGGCGAGAAATATGGCGTTGATCCCTATCTGCTAGCTTCGATCTGGGGCATCGAGACCAATTACGGCCGGGTGCTGGCCGATCCCCAGTATATCCGGCCGATTATCCCCTCATTGGCAACGCTGGTGCATCAGCGACGCGTTCGGCTCGAAGGCGACACGGCCGACCTGATCGCGGCGCTGCTCTTGGTGCAACGCGGGCCGCTCGACGCCACCCAACTGGTCGGCAGCTGGGCCGGCGCCATCGGGCATCTCCAGGTCAACCCGACCAATGTCATCAAATACGGCACGGACGGCGATGGCGACGGCGCGGTCGACCTGCAGAACTCGCTGGCCGACGCGCTGGCGACCTCCGCCGTGTACATCATCGGCTTGGGGTACAAGCCGGGCCTCGACTGGGGCTACGAGGTCGACGTGCCGGCTGGGTTCGACTACCTGCTGGCGACGCGCGACCAGTTGCGGCCCATCTCGTTCTTTACCGAGCTCGGGGTAAAGCGGGTCGCCGGCGCCGCCTTCAGCGACCCCTCGATCCCGGTGTTCCTCTACGCGCCGACCGGGGCGAAGGGGCCGAAATTCCTGATGACGAACAACTATCTCATCCTCAAGGGCTACAATTTCTCCGACAGCTACGCGATGGCGATCTCCCATCTCGAAGACCGGCTGCAGGGCCGCGGCGAATACGTCACGGCCTGGCCGCGGGACACGCAATTCCCCAACCTCGAGCAGCGCCGGGGGATCCAGGAAGCGCTGATCAAGCTTGGACTCTACGAGGGGCTGGTCGATGGCCGCATCGGGCCGGTCAGCCAGGCCGCCTATGCCAAATTCCAGGCCTCGAAGGGCGAAGTCGCCGACGGGTTTATTACGCTGCACAGCTATGAAGAGCTGGTGGCCGCTGCCGCTGGGCAGTGACCCCGTTCTCGGTGAACCACCGGAGTTTCATCAAACTCGATGACACCGGTGAGGTGGATGGTTGGTGGTTCGCTCAGCACGCCATAAGGCGATGCCTGCCGCGAGGGAGCAATCCCCGGTAGATTTATCGCGAGCGGTCTTCAATTCACCGCGGTTCGTCAGCTAAATGGCTGTCATGCAGAAGAAACCCAACCGGTTCGTGCTCTGGGTCGTCGGCGCCGTCGTGGCGGCGCTGGTGCTGACCGACATGCTGCCGATGTTCGCGCAGGCGCGCGAAGCCGAGTTCGCGGTGCCGGCGATCGCCCAGCAGCTCGATGACGGGCGCATCCTCGTGGCGCAGCAGGAACAGGCGCCACGCAAGAAGCGGCGCACCCTGATGGACCTGCTGTTCGGTGACGATCAGCAGCAGCAGGACGAACCGGTGGTGGAAAAGCCGGTGGTGAAAAAGCAGAAGAAGGCGGCGCTGCCCCCGCCGGAAAAACCCAAGATCGAGAAGGCGCTCGGCGCGACGCGGCTCGCGGTGTTCGGCGACTCGATGGCGACCGATGTGGGCAAGGCCCTGGAGCGCTTTTACGCCGAGGATCCGAACATCTCGATCCTGACGCAGGGCGTCGGTTCGTCGAGCTTCGTCAGGCCGGATTTCTTCGATTGGCCCAAGACCATCAGCGAGCAGATCACCGCCAATAGTTTTGACATCGCGGTCGTCATTATCGGCATCAACGACCGGCAGAAGATGCGCCTCAACGGTGAGGTCTACGGCTCGCTGACGCCGGAATGGACCACTGAATATTCGGCCCGCGTCACCAATGTGGTGAAGGCGCTGCGCGCCGCCAACAAGCCGACGATCTGGATCGGGCTGCCGCCGATGGAGGCGCCGAAGTTCGGCAAGGCGATGATCCAGGTCAATGAGATCCAGCGCCTCGCGGCGTTCAGCGGCGGCGCCGAGTTCCTCGATATCTACGAGAAGTTCGCTACCGAAGAGGGCGGCTATACGGCGCGTGGCCCCGACCTCAACGGCAACCAGGTGCGCATGCGCAAGGAAGACGGCATCCACTTTTCCGCCGCCGGCGCTGACAAGCTGGCGTTCTATCTGAGCCAGAGCCTCAAGAACTATTATCGTGGCGGCGGCACGGTAGGCATCGAGGTCGCCGATCCGCTGCTTGGCACCGATGCGCAGCTGATGATGCGCCCGCCTTACCAGGGGCTGGGGCAGATGAAGCTGCTGGAAGTGGCGGGCGCGGTGATCTCGCTCACCAATACACCGCGGCGCGCCGCTGATCTGGTGACCGCCGACATGGCCGATGCGGCAACGGTGGGGTTCGATCTGACGCAGATGATCGAGGCGCCGGTCGGTCGCGCCGACGCGTTCGGCGTCGGCAAGGTCGAGAACCCGAACCCGAAATGAAGCGCCGCGCCGTGCTCGCCGGCCTCGCCCTCATCGCAGGAGCCTCTGCTGCCATGGCCGATGACCAGGCTTTCCTTGCGGCCGCCCGCGACAACGACGCGGCGGCGCTCACCAGGTTGCTGGCGGCCGGGCAGGCTGTCGATGCGAGCGACAGCGGCGGCCGCACGGCGCTGCTGGTGGCAACGCATGCCAACGCGCTCGAGGCGGCGCGGGTCCTGATCGAGGCGGGCGCCGACGTCAACGCCAAGGATGATATCCAGGACACGCCCTATCTATACGCCGGCGCCGAGGGGCGGACCGAGATCCTGAAGCTCTTGCTGGCGGCCGGCGCCAAACTCACCGATACCAACCGCTTCGGGGGCACGGCGCTGATCCCGGCGGCCGAGAAGGGGCATCCGGAGAATGTGCGGCTGCTGCTCGCGGCGGGAGTCGACCCCAACCACGTCAACGGGTTGGGCTGGACGGCGCTGCTCGAGGCGGTGATCCTCACCGACGGCGGGCCGACTTACCAGGAGATCGTCGCCGACCTGATCAAGGGCGGCGCCGACGTCAACCTCGCCGATGGCGATGGGGTGACGCCGCTGGCCCACGCCAGGGCGCGCGGCTACGCGGAGATCGCGAGGCTGGTCGAGGCGGCGGGCGCGAGGTAGGGCGTTTGCTAGTTGAAATGCATCCGAAGCACGGCATCTCGGCGTACCACCGGCGTCATTCCCGCGGAGGCGGGAACCTAGTGGGATGCTGCGGCGCACGCTGAGGCTGAGGTATCCCACTGGGTCCCCGCCTCCGCGGGGATGACGCCGGTGGGTGGTCAGGCTCGAGCGCAACCAAGCGTTCGATGCAGCTCAATCTTGAAACGTTCCAGCCTCAAGCCTCGCCAGCCGCGGCTATCAGGTTGCTGCGGAGGTTGGTGATGCCGCGCTGCAGGATGCGGAACTCGTCCTTGTTCAGCCCGGCTGCCTTGTAGGTAACCTTCGACAGCTCGCGGGCTTTGTCGCGCAATTGCCGGCCGGTTTCGGTCAAGCGCACGAACACCATCCGCTCGTCTTCGGTACCACGCGTCCGCGTGACGTAACCCATCGCCTCGAGCCGCTTCAGCATCGGGGTCACCGTGCTCGGCTCGAGGAACAGCTTGTCGCTCAGGCCTTTGACCGTCTGCTCGTCCTGTTCCCACAGGGCGACGATGGCGATGTATTGCGGGTAGGTGAGCCCAAGCTCCTCCAGCACGGGCTTATAGACCCGCGAGTAGGCGAGGTTGGCCGAGTAGACGGCAAAGCACATGAAGTCGGCGAGGCCCGCTTCCTGGTCACGCTGCGGTTCAGCCATGGGAGAGCTCCGTTCGCAAAATCGTTATCGCGATAACTTTTCTCTTGTACGGCTGCGTGGCCTGTGACACAAGTCGCGCCGTAATGATTATCGCGATAACTAAATGGTGGTGTTGGCACGGCCTGCCAAGCCCCGACGAAAAAGCAACGGAGAGCTGAAATGAACCAGATTGAAAAGATCCTCTATACCGGCCGCACCCACACCAGCGGGGGCCGTGCCGGCACCGCCCGCAGCTCCGACGGGGCGCTCGACGTGGCGCTGTCGCCGCCTGGCTTCGGCAATGGCACCAATCCCGAGCAGCTGTTCGCAGCCGGCTGGTCGGCCTGCTTCCTCGGCGCCATCAGCGCCGTGGCCAGCAAGCTGAAGGTGGCGCTGCCGGCCGACCGTACGGTGGATGCAGAAGTCGACCTGGTGATGGAAGCCGAGCAGTACGTCCTGCGCGCCCGGCTCAATGTCAGCCTGCCCGGCATCGAGCGCGAGCTCGCCGAACAGCTGGTCGCCGCGGCGCACCAGACCTGCCCGTACTCCAAGGCGACGCGCGGCAATATCCCGGTCGAGATCAACGTGGTTTGACTGAAGGAGACACGCTGCTACAGCCCACCACTCGGTGACGCTGGGTCCGAGAACCGAGGCTCTGCAAGTCCCCCAAACTCGGTGTCATCCCCGCGAAAGCGGGGAACTCCGTTTGCGATCGTGCGGCGGGCAAGAAAACAGAGGTTCCCGCTTTCGCGGGAATGACCCGGTGGGCGGCACGACCCGCGTGTGTAAGCTTCGCTGGGATGACATCCGGTGTGTGCGGCGAGAGACCGTCGAAAAACAGAAAAGGGGCGCCTTAGGCGCCCCTTTTCATTGTCTTGGAGATCGTCTTACCGCGGCAGATCCGTCTTGCCCATCAGCCACTCGTCGATCGAGCGGGCGCACTGGCGGCCTTCGCGGATGGCCCAGACGACCAGTGACTGGCCGCGACGCATGTCGCCACAGGCGAAGAACTTTTCGCGTGAGGTCTGGTACTTCAGCGTATCGGCCATGACGTTCGAGCGCTTGTCGGTGGCGACGCCGGCGCCCTGCACCAGGCCTTCCTGCACCGGGCCGAGGAAGCCCATGGCGAGCAGCACGAGATCGGCCTTGAGCACGAACTCGGTGCCCGGGATCGGCTGGAACTTCTCGTCGGCGCGGGCGCATTGCAGCCCCGTCACCTTGCCGTTTTCGCCATCGAAGCGGATGGTGGCCACGGCGAAATCGCGGGTGACGCCTTCTTCCTGCGAAGACGAGATGCGAAACTTCACCGGATAGTTCGGCCAGACCAGCGCCTTGTTCTCCTTTTCGGGAGGCATGGGCATGATCTCGATCTGGGTCACCGAAGCGGCGCCCTGGCGGTTCGAGGTGCCGATGCAGTCCGAACCCGTGTCGCCGCCGCCGATGACCACGACATGCTTGCCGCCGGCGAGGATCGGGGTGACGTTGTTCAGCGGCTCGCCGGTGACCCGGCGGTTCTGCTGGCCGAGGAAATCCATGGCGAAATGGATGCCGTCGAACTCACGACCGGGGATCGGCAGGTCTCGCGGCTTTTCGGCGCCGCCCGACATGGCGATAGCATCATACTGGCTGGCGAGCTCATCGGCCGTGATGTCCTTGCCGACATTGACGCCGGTATGGAGCGTCACGCCTTCGGCCACCATTTGCTCGACGCGGCGATCGATCTGCGTCTTGTCGAGCTTGAAGTTCGGGATGCCGTAGCGCATCAGGCCGCCGATCTGCTGGGCCTTTTCATAGAGATGCACATCGTGGCCGGCGCGGGCCAACTGCTGGGCCGCAGCCATGCCGGCCGGGCCCGAACCGATCACCGCAACCTTCTTGCCTGATTTGTTCGGATTGATCTGCGGCGTGACCCAGCCCTCCTCGAAACCCTTGTCGATGATGGCGCACTCGATCGACTTGATGTTGACCGGGGTGTCCGGGATGTTCAGCGTGCAGCTCGCCTCGCACGGGGCAGGGCAGATGCGGCCGGTGAACTCGGGGAAGTTGTTGGTGGAGTGAAGGTTCTTCAGCGCCTTCAGCCACTCGCCCTTGTAGACGAGATCGTTCCAATCCGGGATCTGGTTATTCACCGGGCAGCCGTTGTGGCAGTACGGAATGCCGCAATCCATGCAGCGCGCCGCCTGGTCGCGGGTGCCCTTGTCGCCCAGGGGAATGGTGAACTCGTTGTAGTTCTTCAGCCGGTCGGCGACCGGGAGGTAATCCCGATCGACGCGATCGATTTCGAGGAAGCCAGTGATCTTGCCCATTGTTCTTACTCCGCCGCGACCTGTTGAGCGGCCTCACGGGCCTTTTCCATTTTCTGCAGGGCCTTGCGATACTCGATCGGCATGACCTTCCTGAACTTGGGCAGGTACTCGTCCCAGTTGCTCAGGATGTGGTTGGCGCGGCTCGAGCCGGTGAAGCTCTTGTGCCGGGCGATCAGCTGGTAGAGCCGGTCGGCATCGCGACGCTGCAGGTCGTGCAGGATCTCGACTACGCCCATGGTCTCGAGGTCGCCGTGGTGGCCGAAGTCGCGGCCATTGAGGCGTTCCTCTTCGACGACGGGCTCGAGCTCGACCATCGACATGTTGCAGCGGCTCTCGAAACTCTCGTCCTCATCGAGGACGTAAGCGACGCCACCCGACATGCCGGCCGCGAAGTTGCGGCCGGTGCGGCCCAGCACCACCACCACACCACCGGTCATGTACTCGCAACCGTGGTCGCCGGTACCTTCGACAACCGCGATGGCGCCGGAGTTACGGACGGCGAAGCGTTCGCCGGCCACACCGCGGAAGTAGCACTCCCCGGTGATGGCGCCGTAGAGCGCAGTGTTGCCGATGATGATCGAGTCCTCGGGCACGTAGCCGCGTTCTTCCGGCGGCCGGACCACGAGGCGCGCACCGGAAAGGCCCTTGCCCACATAATCGTTTGCCTCCCCCACCAGATCGATGGAGATGCCGCGCGCTGCCCAGGCACCGAAGGCCTGGCCGGCGGTGCCGGTCAGCGACACCGCGATGGTGTCTTCGGCGAGGCCGGCATGACCGTAGCGCTTGGCCACCGCACCGCCGAGCATGGCGCCCGCCGAGCGATCGACGCTGGTGATCGTCTCCGTGATCCTGACCGGGGTGCCGTGGTCGAGCGCGGGCTGCGCCGCGGCGATCAGGCGACGGTCGAGGACCTTGTCGATCGGGTGGTTCTGGCCTTCGGTGTGGGTGATCCCCACGCCTTCCGGCGCGAACGGCTTGTGGAAGAGCTTCGAAAAATCGAGTCCCTTGGCCTTCCAGTGGTCGATGGCCTCGGTCTTGTCGAGCATCTGCATCTGCCCGACCATTTCCTCGAACCGGGTGTAGCCCATCTCGGCCATCAGCTCGCGCACTTCCTCGGCGACGAAGAACAGGTAGTTGATGACGTGCTCGGGCTTGCCGGTGAAGCGGGCGCGCAGCACCGGGTCCTGGGTGGCGACGCCAACCGGGCAGGTGTTGAGGTGGCACTTGCGCATCATCACGCAGCCGGCCGCGATCAGCGGCGCGGTGGCGAGACCGAACTCGTCGGCGCCGAGCAGGGCGCCGATCACCACGTCACGACCGGTCCGCACGCCGCCATCGACCTGTACCGCGATGCGGCTGCGGAGCCGATTGCGGACCAGCGTCTGCTGGGTCTCGGCGAGGCCGATTTCCCACGGCGAGCCGGCGTGCTTCAGCGAGGTCAGCGGCGAAGCGCCGGTGCCACCTTCATAGCCCGAGATGGTGACATGGTCGGCGCGCGCCTTGGCGACGCCGGCGGCAACCGTGCCGACGCCGACTTCCGAGACGAGCTTCACCGAGACCTGGCCGGTCGGGTTGACGTTCTTCAAATCGAAGATCAGCTGCGCCAGATCCTCGATCGAGTAGATGTCGTGGTGCGGCGGCGGCGAGATCAGGCCGACGCCCGGGGTCGAGTGCCGGACCTTGGCGATGGTCTCGTTCACCTTGTCGCCCGGCAGCTGGCCGCCTTCGCCGGGCTTGGCGCCCTGGGCCATCTTGATCTGCATCATGTCGGAGTTGACCAGGTATTCCGTGGTCACGCCGAAGCGGCCCGAGGCCACCTGCTTGATGGCCGAGCGCTTGCTGTCGCCGTTCGGCATCGGCTTGAAGCGATCAACTTCCTCACCGCCCTCGCCGGTGTTCGACTTGCCGCCGATCCGGTTCATGGCGATGGCGAGCGTGGTGTGGGCTTCGAGCGAGATCGAGCCATAGCTCATGGCGCCGGTGGAGAAGCGCTTGACGATCTCGACCGCCGGCTCGACCTGATCGAGCTCGACGGGCGCGCGGCCCTCCTCATCCGCCTTCCTGATGCGGAACAGCGAACGGATGGTGACGTACTTGTCCTCGACCTCGTTCACCAGCTTCGAGAACTCGCGGTACTTGTCGCGGGCATTGCCGCGGGCGGCATGCTGCAGGCTGGCGACCGTCTCCGAGCGCCAGACATGCGCCTCGCCGCGCTGGCGGAAGGCATAGTCGCCGCCGACGTCGAGCACGTCCTCGAGCACCGGCGAGTTGCCGAAGGCATCCTGGTGCCGCAGCACGGTTTCCTCGGCGATCTCCTTGAGGCCGGCGCCCTCGATGGTGGTGGCAGTGCCGGTGAAGTAAGTCGAGACGAAGTCGGTCGAGAGGCCCACCGCGTCGAAGATCTGCGCGCCGCAATAGGACTGATAGGTCGAGATGCCCATCTTGGCAGTGACCTTCAGGATGCCCTTACCGATCGCCTTGATGTAGCGGTAGATGATCTCGTCGGCGTCCAGCTCGCCCGGCAGGTCGCCCTGCATGGCGGCCAGCGTCTCGAACGCCAGGTAGGGGTTGATCGCTTCGGCGCCATAGCCGGCAAGAGCGCAGAAATGGTGGATTTCGCGCGCTTCGCCGGTCTCGACCACGAGACCCACCGAGGTCCTGAGGCCCTTGCGGATCAGGTGATGGTGGATACCGGCGGTCGCCAGCAGCGCCGGGATCGCCACCCGCTCGCGGTTCATCGAGCGATCGGACAGGATGATGATGTTGTCGCCCGAATGGACGGCCATCTCGGCATCGGAGAACAGCTGGTCGAGCGCCCGCTTCATGCCTTCCGGGCCCTGGCTCACCTCATAGGTAATGTCCAGCGTCTTCGACCGGAACGGGTTATCTTCCATGCCACCGATGGCGCGGATCTTTTCCAGATCCTCGTTGGTGAGGATCGGCTGGCGCACTTCGAGCCGCTGCCGGCTGTTGCCGCCAGTCAAATCAAGCACGTTCGGCCGCGGCCCGATGAACGAGACGAGGCTCATCACCAGCTCTTCGCGGATCGAGTCGATCGGCGGGTTGGTGACCTGCGCGAAGTTCTGCTTGAAGTACGAGTAAAGCAGCTTCGACTTGTTGGAGAGCGCCGAGATCGGCGTGTCGGTGCCCATCGAGCCCACCGCTTCCTGGCCGGTAGCGGCCATCGGCGGCAGGATCATCTTCAGGTCTTCCTGCGTGTAGCCGAAGGCCTGCTGGCGATCGAGCAGCGGCACGTCCGAAGTCTTGGGCTCGAAATGCACCGCCGGCAGTTCCTCGAGCACGATCTGGGTACGCCCGAGCCATTGCTTGTAGGGGTGTGCGTTGGCGAGCTCGGCCTTGATCTCCTCGTCGGAGACGATGCGGCCCTGCTTCAGGTCGATCAGCAGCATCTTGCCGGGCTGCAGGCGCCACTTCTTCTTGATCTTCGTTGCCGGAATCGGCAGCACGCCGGCTTCCGAGCTCATCACCACTTCGTCGTCTTCGGTGACGAGGTAGCGCGCCGGACGCAGGCCGTTGCGGTCGAGCGTCGCGCCGATATGGATGCCATCCGAGAAGCACATGGCGGCGGGGCCGTCCCATGGCTCCATCAGCGCAGCGTGATACTCGTAGAAGGCGCGGCGATCCTCATCCATCAGCGGGTTGCCGGCCCAGGCTTCCGGGATCAGCATCATGGCGGCGTGCGGCAGCGAGTAGCCGCCGCGCAGCAGGAATTCGAGCGCGTTGTCGAAACACGCCGTATCCGACTGACCCGGATAGGAGATCGGCCACAGCTTGTTGATGTCGCCGCCGAACAGTGGCGACGACACCGAAGCCTGCCGCGCTGCCATCCAGTTGACGTTGCCGCGCACGGTGTTGATTTCGCCGTTGTGGCAGACGAACCGGTAGGGGTGCGCCAGCCGCCACGACGGGAAGGTGTTGGTGGAAAAGCGCTGGTGCACCAGCGCCAGTGCCGACTCGAAGTCGGGATCGTGCAGGTCCCGGTAATAGGCGCCGAGCTGGGCGGCGAGGAACATGCCCTTATAGACCAGCGTGCGGCAGCTCATCGACACGATGTAGAAATCGTTTGGCTTGCCTTCGAAGGCCGAAAAGATCTTGGCCGACATCACCTTGCGGATGACGTAGAGCTTGCGCTCGAACGCCTCTTCATCGGCGATGGCGTCGCCACGACCGATGATCACCTGGCGATGGCAGGGCTCGGTGGCGACGATCTCGGGGTCCTTGGACAAGGACGAGTTGTCGGACGGCACGTCGCGCCAGCCGATGACCATCTGGCCCTCGTCCTCGATCACCTTGCTGACGACGCGCTCCATCTTGGCGCGCAGCTCCGCATCCTGCGGCATGAAGATGAAGCCGACGGCGTACTTGCCTTGCTCGGGCAGGTGGAAGCCAAGCCGCGCGCTCTCCTTGACGAAGAACTTGTGCGGGATCTGCACCATGATGCCGGCGCCGTCGCCCATCAGCGGGTCGGCGCCCACGGCACCGCGGTGCTCGAGGTTTTCGAGGATGGCCAGACCGTTCTGGACGATCTTCTGGCTGGGCTGGTTCTTCATGTTGACGATGAAGCCCACGCCGCAGGCATCGACCTCGCGGGAAGGGTCGTAGAGGCCCTCGGCCTGCGGCCGCATCACGCCAACTGGCAGATCGGTTCGATAGCCGCCATTTTTGCGAATGGCGGTTTCCGTGACGGGATGTGACATCGATCCGTTCCGTGGTTCAGCCATTTGCAAAGTCCTCTGTTTTTGCAGTCGTGTTCGAGACCGGGGCGAGTGCCCTGGTGTTCAAGTTCCTTTCGACGCGCCTTCGGCCCCCAGTCGTACCTCAGTGTACGGCTCGAATCCGAGTGCGCAATCCTTTAGTGGGGAGCGGCTCTGCATCCAAATGGCCGCTCGTACGGGCTCGATAAGGCCCCACCCCTCCGTTTCCGCTATCGACAAGCGGTCCAGCCGGATCGGCGTGTGAAACGCATCCGGGGAGACCGGCCGCTCACGAAATTGGACAGACGTACTGTCCTATCGAGGCTACATTTGCATAATTCCAAACTGCGAGCAAGCGTCCGAGGACACTTTTTTGCCGTCTTGTGACTGAGCCGGCGTAGGAGATCGCAGGGAGGGAATAGGAAAACAGTAGGAATTGGCGGCCATACGCCGCCTGAGAAAGCCGCATTCCCAGCGTTTGGGCGTTGCTGCAGCTATAGGAATTCGGGCAATTGCGAACCCGGGGGTACGCTGTCGCTGAGCTGCCCCATCGACATCCGGCGGCGGTGATGTGCATGTTTCACCTCGCGAAATCGCCCGAGCAGCAGATGTCACTGAGACCCTCGTTCATCGTCAATATCCGGGATGGCCTTAGCCCGCTGGACCATGGCGGCTTTGCCGACATGGGGGGATTCGGCCATCCCGTCGGCCGCCTGCACGGCCTCACCCATCTCGGCATCAACTACGAAGTGGCGCCGCCCGGCAGCCGCACCTCGTTTCCGCATGCCGAAAAACTCGAGGAGGAGTTCGTCTTCGTGCTCCGTGGCGAGCCGGATGTGTGGATCGACGGCGCGCTATATCCGCTCAAGGCCGGCGATGCGGTGGCCTTCCCCGCCGGCACGGGAATCGCCCACAGCTTCCTCAACAACAGCGACGAGGATATGCAACTGCTCATCCTCGGTGAGCACCAGGTGCCGGGCAACCAGCTCTCCTACCCGCTCAATCCTGAACGCATGGCCGAATTCAGCGCCTGGAACGGCGCCTGGCTCGATGCGCCAAAGCGGCCGCTCGGCCCGCATGACGGCAAGGCGCGGGCTGGCAGCCGGCGCGAGGTAGCCACGCCGGAGCGTTCGCACTTCATCGCGCACTTTTCCGATGGCTTGAAGCCGTTCCCCAACCCCCAGCACACCAACCATGGCGGCCAGAGCAGCCGGATGGGCGCGGCGCTGGGAATGAAGCGCATCGGCATCAACTACGATATCGTCGCCCCAGGCAACCGCACCTCGCGACCGCATGCCGAAAGCCGGGAGGACGAGTTCGTGCTGGTGCTGAAAGGCCGCCCCGACGCCTGGATCGACGGCCACCTCCACGAACTCAACGAAGGTGATGCGGCGGTGTTTCCCGCCGGCACCGGCATTGCCCACTCGTTCCTCAACAACAGCGATGCGGATGTGCACCTCCTGGTGATCGGCGAGCACGCCCGCGAAGGCAACCAGCTGAACTATCCGCTGAACCCCGAGCGGATGGAGGAGTTCGCAAAAGTGGGGCGAGCCTGGCTCGACGCGCCGAAGCGGGAGCTGGGGCCGCATGACGGGATGGCCCGGGCAGGGACGCGGCGGGAATGAGCGTGGCTATTCCCCGCGAGGCATTGCGGGCCCTGCCGCTGCTGCAGCGTAGTTTCGGCGGGTCGTTGTTGGCGCTCTATTTGTACGGCTCCGCCGTAACGGCCGGGCTGCGTCAGAACAGCGATGTCGACTTGATGGCCATCGTGAACGAGCCGATCGCGCCGGAAACGGTCGCCCAGCTTGCGAAAGGGTTGCTGGATATCTCCGGGCGGTATCCGCCGCAACCGGATGCCCCTCGTCCCCTGGAACTGATCGTCTTCCAGCAGGCCGAGCTCAACCCGATGGCGTATCCGGTGCGTGGGGAATTCGTTTACGGCGAATGGCTGCGCCGGGAATTCGAAGCCGGCGCCGTGCCGCCCCCGGAACACAACCCCGACTTCACCCTGTTGCTGGCGCAGGCCCGCGCCGAGGCGCGCCCGCTGCTGGGGCCAGCACTGGCCGAGTTGTTACCGAGCATCTCGCACGCCGAGGTGTGCCGGGCCATCGGCGATGCGCTGCCGGGACTGATGGCAGGCCTCAAAGGCGACGAGCGCAATGTCTTGCTGACGCTCGCGCGGATGTGGCGGACGCTGGCAACTGGGGAGTTCGTGCCCAAGGACGTTGCCGCCAAGTGGGCGGCTCCCCAATTGCCTCTGCAGGTTGCCGCGCTGGTCTCGCTGGCCGGAAACGCCTACCTGGGGACGACGCAGGATGACTGGCAACCGCTGGAGCAGGAGGCCCAACTCGCCGCCGCCGATCTGGGCACGCGCATTACTGCGCTGCTATGAACGTACAGCCACTCAGCAGAGATGAGTTCGTCGACGCGTTGCGCAAGGGCATGGGCAGGGCGGTGCAGCACATCCGGGCACATGGCGATGCGGGCGTCGAGGATCTGTTGCTTGAAGCAGCCACTCGCAGTCTCGGTTACGATCCACAGTGTGAGGGCAGTCGCGGCGATTGGTTGATGACGATGCTGTCGTTGTGCACCGATCCGGCGCCCTACCATCAGGCCGTGCTCAGCACGTTTCCGGCGAGCCGGGAGCATTACGATATTGCACAGATGGCCGACATGCTGTTGCAACTGGCGCAAGCCGGATCGGAAGAGGCCAGACGAGCTCTCTACGACAAGTTCGATAGGCAGGAATTTTCCAGCGAGTGGCTGCTCAGTCATGAGATCATCGCTCTCGATGGTCTCGATGGACTGCTGCATGTCGCACGGGTCCTCGGCCGCCGGCTGGCAACGGACCCCGACTTCTGGCTCAGCGGGGATTTTCTATATGCCGTGCGGGAGGAGCGTGGCGCGAACGCGGTCGACGATGCATTGCAGCAGGCCTCGACAACTGATGCCGACATCCGGCGGTTCTGCGAGGCGTTGGCAGTCTCCGGCAGCGAGCCCAGCGCTGAAGGGCCCTACGCGCTCGACGCCTTTCTGAACGATCTCAACGAAGGCAATAGAAACCCTCGCCTCCTGGCATCCCGCTTCGCGCGACAGGGCGGAGACATTGAGCATCGCGCGCTGTTCGAACGGATCGAACGCGAGGTGCAACCGCACCTGATCGCCAGGATGCTGCGGGTGTTTGCGATCCGGATCGATCCACCTGGTGGCATCGAGCGGGTGCTGCGCTTCGCTCGTCATGAGGACTCCGCGGTCAGGCAGGCGGCCATTCAGGTGCTGAGGCGCTTTTCCGACGACCGCATCGCCGAGCTGTCGGGCCAGTTGCTCGCCGCAGGCAGCCTTGAGGGTATAGAGTTGCTGGGCGAAAACGCCCGGCCTGGGGACTTCGGTCGCGTCCACCAGCTGTTGCCATCGGCTGCGGTTGACCAGCACGCACATGACCTGGCGCTCAGCATCGTTTCAACCGGCCGTCCCAGCCCCAGCCCGGAAGCGGCCGACTGTCTGATCTGGGTCTACGAGCACAATCCATGTTCGTTCTGCCGGCAGAGCGCAGTTGATGACCTGCTCCAGCTCGGTCGTCTGCCGGAAGTACTGACGGCCGAATGCCTTGATGATTCGATGAGCGAGGTACGCGAAGCCGCCGCCGCCTCTCCCTTGGGGGAGAGGTCGGGCCAAAGGCCCGGGTGAGGGGGCCTTCCACGCGTCCGGTGTGGCGGCAAGGCCCCCCTCACCCCGCGGTGAGGTCTTTGGTCTCATCCGCGGCGCTCTTCCCCAAAGGGAGAGGGGGCGCACGAGCCGAACTCGATGAGGCTCAATCAGAGGCGGTGCCTACTCCAGGTGGCTCTTCAAAAACCACAGGTTCTTGTCGAGGCTGCGCGAGAAGGCGGTGAAGATGTCCGCGGTGTCGGCATCGCCCGCCTCGTCGGCGGCATCGATGCCCTCGCGGGTGGACTTGCTCAGCGCCGCGTAGCGCTCGACCAGGGCGGTGACGTGGTCGGGGACCTTGCGGATATCGGTGGGGTAGGGGGCGAGCTTGCTGGCTTTGCCGACCGTCTGCAGCGTGCCGAGCGCGATACCGTCGAGCTGGGCGACGCGTTCGGCGATGATGTCGACATGTTCATCGACGTCGTCGCGCAACTGGTCGAGCAGCTCGTGCACGGCGATGAAGGTCGGGCCCCTGAGGTTCCAGTGCGCCTGCTTGGTGACCAGCGCCAGGTCGATGGCGTCGGCGAGGCGGGCATTCAACAGGTCGATCATCTCGGCCTTGGTGTTGGACTTGAGGCCGATTTCGGGGGATTTCATTTGGAGGAACCTATGACGCGTTGCGGGACGCCGTGAGAACGGCGCGGACACGCCTGAGGTTCCTCGCCAAAAGCGGTTCCGTCTTGAACGAAGCGCGCGCCATCAGTCGGGGCTGGGCAGCGACTTGTCGGCCTTGCAGACGCTGAGCGGCTTGATCTCCCCCGAGAAGATCCGGGTGATCTGCTCCTCCGCCTTGTCGACGGTGACGCTCATGCAGGCGCAGCCATAGCCGTAGCCGCTGCCCGGATTGTTGGTTTCGACGAACTGCGTTTCGTCGAAATCCGGCGCGTTCTCGATGCCCTCGGCATCGGGACCGGTGGCATTCGCCTGCGAGGTGATGGTCCAAGTGGCGTCTTTGTCCATCAGCCAGAGGTTCCCGGGCGTCGGGTTCATGTACCAGCCGCAGCGGGTTTCGGCAGCGAGTGCCGGCGCTGCGGCAATCAAGGACACAGCAACGATAATGGCGAGGCGATGCATGGTGACGCTCCTCGAGAAGATGAGACCGAACACCATCAGTTCTGTCGCCCGCGGGCAAGGTCCCGTTGCTGGCGAAAGTTTGTATTGTGCAAACAACAAGGGCGCAGTCCTTTCGAACCACGCCCTCATTTCCGTTCACCTGACGATCAGACCGCCTGGTTTACCGCCAGGTCGTTCATGACCGGATTAGTTTACCGTCTGGTCCTCGATGGTCTTGGTCGAGGCGCTGATCGGAATCTGGCGGGCCTTCTTGCTCTCCGGAATCTCGCGCTTCAGTTCGATGTGGAGCAGACCGTTCTCGAGGTTGGCGCCAGCGACTTCAACGTAGTCGGCGAGCTGGAATCGGAGTTCGAAGGCCCGCTCGGCAATGCCGCGGTGCAGGAACTCGCGCGCCTTGTCCTCGCTCTCCTGGGCCTTGGCGCCCTTTACGACGAGGTTGTTCTCCTTGCTCTCAATCGCGATGTCGCCATCGGCAAAGCCGGCGACGGCGATCGAGATGCGATAGGCGTTCTCGCCGGTCTTCTCGATATTGTAGGGAGGGTAGGATTTCGCCTCCTGACCCACGAGGGCATCGAGACGATTGAAGACGCGGTCGAAACCGACGGTCGAACGATAGAAGGGGGAAAAATCGTAGCTAGCCATGATCACATTCTCCTTTGAGCAACGTGGCTTTTTCTCGGGTGTCCCATGCGCGCTCCCCAATTGGGCAAGCAGGCATTCCCGGGTTCCCGATCCCCGGGGGTTCCCGGCGGACAGCATTGATTTAGGGAGCTTCGCTCAGGGTTCAAGACCCCGGTTCAGGTCGATGAACCGAAGATGAATGTGGCGATCAAAGGCGGTTCAGGCAGCGGCTCCTATAAGCGGGACTGTGCTTACTGTCTGCTGCAGGGCACACCGAATGAGCCGCCTTCACCCGCCCCCCGCAAGGCGGCCATCACAGGAAAGCCAGTGTCTCAACCGAGGCGCTGGCTTTTCGGTTTCTCGGGCGGGCTTGAGGACCCTCACTGGCGTCACTCCCGCGAAGGCGGGAACTTGGTTGGGTGCCTCGGCCCCCGCTGGGTCGCCGCCCACTCACCGGGTCATTCCCGCGAAAGCGGGAACCTCTGTTTTCTTGGCCTTTGCACCATCTCAAACGGAGTTCCCCGCTTTCGCGGGGATGACGCCGAGCTTGGGGCGCTTCTGGTGGGCAAGATGCGGAGTAATCGAAGCACTCCAGCCACTGCCGTCATTCCCGCCGCCGCGGGAATCCAGTATGCAGGGTAATCGTCCGGAGCAGCGCATGAACGCCATCGTCGACCCCAATGGGCCAACCCTTGCCGTGGTGCCGTCCAACCCGGTGCCGGAGGGGGCGCGGGTCGGCTACTTCACCACGGCCGACAAGGTGCAGTTGCGCTACGCCACCTTCCCCAAGGGCGCGGGAGCGGCCAAGGGCACCATCTGCCTCGTCCAGGGGCGCACCGAATTCATCGAGAAGTATTTTGAGACCGTCGCCGATTTCCAGTCACGCGGCTTTGCCGTCGCCACCTTCGACTGGCGCGGGCAGGGCGGCAGCCAGCGATTGATCCGCAACACGCGGCTCGGTTATGTCCGGCGCTTCGATGATTACTGGGAGGACCTCAAGGCCTTCCACGGCTCGATCCTGTTGCCCGATTGCCCGGCGCCCTACTACCTCGTCGGCCATTCGATGGGCGGGCTTGCCTCGCTCTATGCCGGCATCCGCGATCGCATGATGTTCGAGCGCATTTTCGTCTCGGCGCCGATGGTGGGGCTCGATCGCCAGCCGTTCGGCATGGCCGGGATGGCGCGACTCTGTGGCACGCTCGCAAATCTCGGGCTGGCCCGGCTGCCGATCGGGCGGCGTGGCGACAAGGCGCAGACCGAGCAAAGCTTTGCCGGCAACCCGCTGACCTCGGACCTCGCGCGCTTCAATCGCTCCGTCGAGGTGCTGAAGGCCCGCCCCGAGCTGGAGCTCGGCGCCCCGACCTTCCGCTGGGCCGCTTCCGCCTTCGAGGCGATGGCCGGTGCCGCCACCGACCAGTTCCCCGGCGCGGTGCGCATTCCGGTGCTGATGCTGGCGGCGGCGCGCGACGAGATCGTTTCCACCGCCGCCATCGAAACACTGGGTTTGCGGATGCGCACCGGCCGCCACGTGGTGATCCCCGGCGCCCGGCACGAAATGTTCGTCGAGAACGACGCCATTCGCGCCCAGGTGTTCGCGGCGTTCGACGCGTTTATTACGGAACAGAGCGCCTAGCAGTTGCAGCCCTACCCCCTGAGCACCGCCATCGCTGCGGCGTGCAGTTGCGGCGTCGCGGCGGCGACGCAGTTGCCGCCCTGTTCGGCGGGGCCGCCATCCCAGGTGGTGATGACGCCGCCGGCGTTCTGGATCAGCGGGATCAGCGGGCAGATATCGACATTCTTCAGCCCGGCCTCGACCACCAGGTCGATGTGCCCGGCCGACATCAGGGCATAGCCGTAGCAATCGAGCCCGTAGCGGGTGGTCAGCACCTTGCTGCGAATGCGCGCCCAGGGCTCGGCCACGCCTTTCTTCTCGAACAGGTCGGGCGAGGTGGTGGTCATCTTGGCTTTGCTGAGCTCGGTGACCGCGGAAGTGCGGAGTGCCGCCTTGTCGCTGACCCGGTGGTAGGAGGCTTCGCCGGGGAGTCCCAGATAGATCTCGCCGGTGAAGGGCTGGGCCATCAGGCCGGCGACGGCTTTGCCGTCGATGGTCAGCCCCACCAGCGTGCCCCAGACCGGGACGCCGGTGATGAAGGCGCGGGTGCCGTCGATCGGGTCGATGATCCAGGCGAAGCGGCTGTTGCCCGGCTTGTCGTCCCATTCCTCGCCGATGATGGCGTGGTCGGGGAAGCGGTTGCCGATCAGTTCGCGGATGGCGAGCTCGGCCTGCCGATCGGCCTCGGTGACCGGGTCGAACCCCTCTGCTTCCTTGTTGTCGACGGCGAGCGCCGAGCGGAAGCGGGGCAGGGTCACCGCCGCGGCGATCTCGGCCGCATCGAGCAGGGTGCGGCGCACCAGGTCGGCGGTGAGCCCACCGAGAGATGTATCTTCCATGTCAGCCTTCCCGGCGCGATTTTGTGAGTTGTTCCAGTGTTCTAGCAGCAGGCGTCAGCCGAGGTGTACGAGTAGTTTGTGACGATCGTGATTCATTTTTGCAACAACGGCGCAAGTTTATCTGTTGAAGACTTCCGGCCGCCTTGTGAAGCAGGGCAAATCAGTTCACGCCAGTAATTGCATGATGGATGGGCGGCTCTTGAGCCTCTTGCCTCGACTTAGGCAACGCACTCCGGCCGTCATCGTTTCCTCCCTTGACTGGGCCGCTCCGGCGGCCCGATTTTTGTGGGACATGCTATCTCTTAAGCTCGATGACAGCGACCGGTTGGCGCCCCCCCGCGCCGACCTCACTCCGCCGCGTACTTCTCCTGCACCGGAGCGGGAGGTGCGAGCATGGCGAAATCGAGCCCCACCAGCGTCGCGACCAGCCGATCCACCATTTGCCTGATGGCGCCGAAGCCGGCGTTCTTCTCGAGCGTCACCTCGTTCATATAAAGGTGACGGCTGAGCTCGATCTGCAGGGCATGCACGCCGTGCTGCGGCCGGCCATAGGTGCGGGTACAGAAGCCGCCGGCATAGGGGCGGTTACGCGCCACCCGCAGCCCGGCGCCGGCGAACACCATTTCGGCGAGGTCAGCGAGAATCGGTGCGCAGGTGGTGCCATAGCGATCGCCCAGCACCACGTCGGGGCCGAGCCGGTCGCCGCTGCGCGACAGCCGCGGCATCGAATGACAATCGATCAGCACCGCAACACCGAAGGCGCCATAGGCCTCGGTCAGCAGCCGCTGCATGGTGGCGTGGTAGGGCTGGTAGATGCCTTCGATGCGCATGCGCGCGTCATCGAGGGTCAGCCGCTCCTTATAGATCGGCTTGTTCTCAGCCACGACACGCGCCAGCGTGCCGAGCCCGGCGGCGACACGCGGGCTGGTGGTGTTGAAGCGCTCCGACAGCGGCTCGACGAACATGGTGGGGTCGAGTTCCCACGGCTCGCGATTCACATCGAGATAGGCGCGAGGAAAATGCGCCCGGATCAGCGGGGCCCCGAGGTGCGGCGCGCGCTGGAACAGCTCGTCGACAAAGGCATCCTCGGACTGGCGGATCGACAGATGGTCGAGCCGGGTCATGGCGAGGAAGCGCTCGGGGTAATCGCGGCCGGAATGTGCGGAATTGAACACCAGTGGCGCCATCACCCGGCGGGGCCGGATGGTTTCGAATGCTGGCCTGTCCCAATAGTCGGACTGCACCGGGTCTCCCTTCAGCGCCGAAGCGCTGCCTTGTCACCATACTCTGCCGCGCGCGTTGCCGAATGTCCATAAGTCCGAAGGGGGCATGTTCACACTTGCTGCGTTAGGGTTCTCGATCGAGAAAACTTGCATTAAACATCACGCATTAGAGTTCCGCGGCAGAACGCCGTCGATGGGGCGCCAAGAGGACATGATGAAGCGCATTCTGCTCGCCGAAGACGATAACGACATGCGCCAGTTCCTCACCCGGGCGTTGAAGACCGCCGGTTACGAGGTGGTTTCGTTCGATAATGGCCGGTCGGCCTATGAGCGGTTGCGCGAAGAGCCGTTCTCGCTGCTGTTAAGCGATATCGTGATGCCGGAGATGGACGGGATCGAACTGGCCCGCCGCGCCACCGAGCTCGATCCGGATCTCAAGGTGATGTTCATCACCGGTTTCGCCGCCGTGGCGCTCAACCCCGACTCAGAAGCCCCCAAGGATGCGTCGGTGCTGAGCAAGCCCTTCCACCTCAAGGACCTGGTGCATGAGGTGGAGCGGCTGCTGGCGGCCTAGTCGCTCCTCGCTGCGCTTCGGATCGGCGATGCTGCCGCATCGCATACCCCTCATCCGGCGCTTCGCGCCACCTTCTCCCTCAAGGGGAGAAGGGCGCCACCTCAAGCATCTCAGTCGGGACTCCCTTCTCCCCTTGAGGTCGCGGGACGAGGGCGCAGCCCTCGCCCGGAGGTGCCCGAGGGCGGATGAGGGGTACCGCATCGCGCGGCGATGCGCGCTTCGAGCGGGAGCGATCCCCACTCTCCAACCCCGGCCTTTCCGACAGTTTCCCCAGCCCGGAATTGACCCTTGACCCGTAAGCGGGTTTTATGGTCTACCGCGCTCGCAACGACGGGCGCTGCCCGGCGTGACAAGCGAAGTGATGGGTGTATAGCTCAGCGGGAGAGCACTACCTTGACATGGTAGGGGTCACAGGTTCAATCCCTGTTACACCCACCATCCCTCGCTTGAAGGACTCCCGAAGTCCTTGAATATGCCGATGAAATCGGCGCCGCAGTTTGGTCGCGACGGACGACGTCACGACCCGAACGGATGGGTGTGTAGCTCAGCGGGAGAGCATCGCCTTCACACGGCGGGGGTCACAGGTTCAATCCCTGTCACACCCACCATCCACAAAGCCCCTGGCGCCGATCGGCTGCCGGGGGTTTTGCTTTTCAGCCTCCTCGCCGTGAACCTGCAAGTCCCCCATGAGCGTGCAAGGCGCGGAATCAGTCGGTGCCGGATGATCATCTGTTGATCGTTGTCATGTGAACAGATTTGGCTCACCGAATAGAGTCGTTGGCGTTTCGAAAGCAATTGTCTTGGCTTTGCCACAAAATTCCCGCGCCCATCACGGCGCTGTGAGCTGCTACGCAGAAATCGTTAGGCAACACTGCTAACCCTATGATGTGCCCTGTAAAAACTCTCACGCGATGCCGCTCAGAGTCCGATGCAACGGTGCAACACTTGCTTCTAGAGTCTCAATTGTTGCCCTTGAGGGGCTCGATTCCTGCCACATTCCGTGGGAAGGTGCAGTGGACCTATTGGAGGGCAACCATGAAGCACATCACAACTATTCTGCTGGCCACCGTGGCCGCTGCTGGTCTGATGTCCTCGGCCTACGCCGCGGATCTGATCATTATGGACGAGCCGGCGCCGATGGGCGTCGTGGACGTCGGCGGCAACTGGGACGGCGCTTATATCGGCGTGTTCGTCGGCGGTGGCTGGGCGCATGCCGACCACATCGCCAATCCGCCGAACAACGACCTCGACCTGGCCGGCTGGCTGATCGGTGTCGACGTCGGTGCGAACTTCACGCTCGATGGCGGTATCGTGCTCGGCGTGGTTGGTGACATCGCCTGGTCGGATATCACTGGCGACGACGATGGTGCCTTTGCCTTCGACACCACCCACACCATCGACTGGCAGGGTTCGTTGCGCGGTAAGGTCGGCTTTGATGGCGGCGCCTTCATGCCGTACCTGACTGGTGGTCTTGCCTTTGCCCACGCAGTGCGCACCAGCTCGGCTGGCGTCGACAACGAAGCCAGCGCGACCCATGTCGGTTGGACGGTCGGCGCGGGCGTCGAGTTCGCCGCCACCGAAGAGCTCTCGGTCAACCTCGAGTACCGCTATTCGGATCTTGGCGAGCAGGTGTACGACTGGTCCGGCCCGGGCATCAACCCGACCATCGACCTGACTACGCACACGGTCACCGCCGGTCTGCACTGGAACTTCTAAGCCAGTTTCACTGCTAGAAATCAGAACCCCGCCCGGCGCGAGCCGCGGCGGGGTTCTCTTTTCCTCGAAAATTCCCCAGTTGTGCCTTGAAATTGCCATGCCAGAAACAGGTGTGGCGCTAATGGCACGACTCTCTTCTGGAGGGGCGGCGCGTGAACAGTTTGTTAGCACGTGAGGTCGCTTTTGCCCGCGACAGGGGCTACGTGAGGGCCCTCTCTCTAGGAGTTGACTAAATGAATCGTTTTGCAATCGCTCTGCTGGCCGGTGTGGCTGGCGTCTCCGTGATGTCCTCGGCCTTCGCCGCTGACCTGATCATTTCCGAGCCCGCTCCGGCGGTCGGCTACGTCACTCCCGCTGGTGGCAACTGGGATGGCGTCTTCGTCGGCGCTTTCGCTGGCTACGGCTGGGGCACCCTGACCACCGAGGACGGCTATCTCGGTGACGTCGCCGGCACCGAGTACGATGCCACCGGTTGGCAGGTCGGCGTTGCCGCCGGCGTGAACTTCACCGTCTCCGAAGCCATCGTTGCCGGGCTCGTGGCCGATATCGCCTGGTCCGACCTCGGCGGCGACTTCGTCGGTGGCGACCTCGAGTCGAACACCGACTGGCAGGGTAGCCTGCGTGGCCGTATCGGCTTTGACGGCGGCGCCTTCCTTCCGTACGTGACGGGCGGTCTCGCCTTCGCGAACAACACGCTGACCGACAACGCTGGCGTGTTTGAAGACACCCAGACCCACATCGGCTGGACCCTCGGCGCCGGCGTGGAGTTCGCCGTGGCCGACAACGTGTCGCTCGACCTGCAGTACCGTTATTCGGATTTCGGTTCGAAGACCTACGATCTGGCAGCTCCGACCGACTACAGCCTGACCTCGCATGCGGTCACCGCCGGCGTGAACTTCCGCTTCTGATTTCCGCCTTCAGCTGGCTGAATAGTTTCAGTGGCTGAACGGTTGTCTAAATCGACCCCGCCCGGCGCAAGCCGCGGCGGGGTTTGATTTTGCCACGACCTGGCGTTACTTGGTACGGTATCGCACAGCATCGCCCGGCATCGCCACGTACGTGGCGCAATTGTGACTAAATAGAGATTTGCAACATTCTTAAGAACCTAGGTCACGTGTGTGTCCTGAGGGTGACACTTTGCGGCTAAGCTGTGCGTTGCTGGTGCGGGTGGGTTTTCTTTCACACCAACGTGCGTATCTTGTAGCCGTTGCTTTCTGGAGGCCATCCAATGAATCGTCTTGCCGTTTCCCTGCTCGCCGGCGTTGCCGCTCTGAGCTTCATCTCCTCGGTCCAGGCGGCCGATCTCATCATCAGCGAACCAGCTCCCCCGGTTGGTATCGTCGACGTCGGCGGTAACTGGGACGGCGTGTATGTCGGCGCCTTCGCCGGCTACGGTTGGGGCACGCTCAACGACGATGACGGCTACTTCAACGTCGTCGACACCGAGTACGATCTGACCGGTTGGCAGGTCGGCGTTGCCGCGGGCGCCAACTTCACCGTGTCGGAAGCCATCGTCGCCGGTATCGTTGCTGATATCGCCTGGTCCGACATCGGCGGCAGCGACGCCGTCGACCTGGTCGACTATGACGTGAACTGGCTCGGCAGCATTCGCGGCCGTCTCGGCTTCGATGGCGGCGCCTTCCTGCCGTACCTGACCGCCGGTGTGGCCTTTGCTGGCGCCACCGCCACCGACACCGATCTCGACATCTCGGATGATCAGACTCATATCGGCTGGACCGTTGGTGCCGGTGTGGAGTTCGCTGTCGCCGACAACGTGTCGATCGACGTGCTGTATCGCTACAGCGATTACGGCTCGAAGACTTACGCCCTCGACGTCGATACTGATCTGGGTCTCACCACCCACACGATCTCGGCTGGCGTTAACTTCCGGTTCTGATCGCCGCCAGCTTCGGCTGCCTGCCATTCGACCCCGCCCGGCTCCGCCGTGGCGGGGTCAGTGCTTGGGATCTCGTGCAGCCCCATACGCCGGGCCGGTGTGAACGTCCGCTTCCAGCGCCGGCAACCGGCTCCGCAGGCAGATCGCGCAGGGCCGGGGCAGGGGCCTTGTCACCGTTCATTCACAGCTGTTGCGCATTTGCCCTTGTCAGATCGGCAAATCGGTCCCACCTTCGCTGTCATGTTCAACCAGCAAAAGGAGGTGGTCCAAGTGTCTCATCAGAAATCGTCGGTTTCGAAGGGTCCTGGAGTCTCCGTTAGCTCGGAGCAGCCTCTGGCCTAATCGAAGGCACCACGCCCTCGGGGCGACCGCTGGTCGTCCCTTCAGTGGGCAAAAGACTGCTTCGAAAGCCACGAAATCGGAAAGGGTCGCCTCCGGGCGGCCCTTTCTTTTTGGGGTGCAGTTGTCCTCGCGAGAACGCAGCGGACCTCGAGCCGGCCGGCGATAGCATTGGATATCGCCGCAGCGGCGCCAGCGCGGAAGCTACCGCAAACATCCCCACCCCACCGGTGTCATCCCAGCGAAAGCTCATGTGCGCTAAGTTAGGGTCGTGCCCCACTCACCGGGTCATTCCCGCGAAAGCGGGAACCTCTGTTTTCTTGGCCTGCGGCACGATCGCAAACGGAGTTCCCCGCCTTTCGCGGGGATGACACCGAGTTTGGTGAAGCTGCGGTGAGCTAGCCCATCGGCCGGGTTGGTTTCCGAACTCACAGTGGTACGCGCGAGTCCAAACCATTCGTTAACCAAGTCCTGACGGTTACCGCGGCGTAAAGGAATTGTTTGCAACTTGGATTCGATTCATGCGGGCACGTAATCCGTTCCCTTCGTGTACCTTGGAGGCACATCATGAACCGTTTTTCTCTCTCTCTGCTGGCGGGCGTAGCCGTGCTGTCCATGGCTTCGGCTGCCTCGGCCGCTGACCTGCTGGTGCAGCAGCCGTCGATGCCGGGCTTTGTCGACATGGGTGGTGGCGGTGGCTGGGATGGCGCCTATATCGGCGGCTTCGTCGGCTACGGCTTCGGCACCGCTGCTCAGGACGCCGCCGACGCGCTCTTCCTCGTCGACGACGAACTCGATCTGTCGGGTTGGACGGTCGGTGCGACGCTCGGCGCCAATTTCACCGTGGCGCAGGGCTTCATCCTCGGCGCTGCCGGCGACATCGCCTGGGCCGGCATCAGCGGCTATGAGTCGGGCAACGGTGTCGATTACGACGTCAACTGGACCGGCTCGTTCCGCGGCAAGGCCGGCTTCGACGGCGGCGCGTTCATGCCGTACCTGACGGCCGGTCTCGCCTTTGCCGGCGCGACTGCCAGCGACAACGGCGTGGACAGCACGCAGGTGCATTTCGGCTGGACCGCCGGCGCTGGCGTCGAAGTCGCGGTCGCCGACCAGATCTCGCTCGACCTGCAGTATCGTTACAGCGACTACGGCACCGCCGAGTACGACCTGCCGGTCAACGATGCGACGATCGACCTGAGCACCCACGCCGTCACTGCCGGTGTGAACTTCAAGTTCTAAGCCGAACCGCTGCCATATCGTTCGGAAAGGGCCGCCTCGCGCGGCCCTTTCTTCGTTATCTGCCAATAGGTTCCGATGCCGCATGTGTGGCGACAAGGTGACACCCGCGCGTCTTCCGTCGGGACGAACTCCTAATTCCTATCGCCTTGATCGAGATTTGGAGTTATCCGCGTCCGGACTATTAGGAGACTCAGATGAATCGCTTTGTAATTGCTCTGCTTTCCGGCGTTGCCGGTCTTGCTCTCGTGTCGGGCGCCCAGGCGGCTGACCTGATCATTGACGAACCCGCAGCGGGCGTTGTCGAAGTTGCCGGCGGCAACTGGGACGGCCTCTATGTCGGTGCGTTCGTCGGCGGCCTCGGTGGCACCTTCACCGAAGAGAACGACAACGATGAGTTCGACATCAGCGGCTGGCTCGCCGGTGTGAATCTCGGCGCCAACTTCACCGTCGCCGATGGCATCGTGCTCGGCGTGGTGGGTGACATCGCCTGGACCAATGCTGAGAGCGACGATGAGGTGTTCTCCGCCGACTGGACTGGTTCGCTCCGTGGCCGTCTCGGCTTCGACGGTGGCGCGTTCCTGCCGTACCTCACCGCCGGTCTGGCGGTTGCCGGCGGCGAGATCGACGGCGTCAGCGAGACCCATGTCGGCTGGACCGTCGGCGCTGGTGTCGAGTTCGCCGTTGCGGACAACATCTCGGTCGACCTGCTGTACCGCTATTCGGACTACGGTGCGGTCGACTATGGCTTCGTCAACGACTTCAGCCTGACCTCGCACGCCGTGACCGTTGGCCTGAACTTCAAGTTCTAAGCCTCGCCATTCGGCAGAATTTCGAGCGGCCGTCCTTCGGGGCGGCCGTTCTCTTTTTGCATTCGCGGCGCAACACGACTATGTAGCGGCCTTCCGCACCTTCGAGCCTCCAATGAACGCCCTGACCGCCACGGCGCCTGCCGAAAAACTGCTGCCCTACCAGTCGCGCCGGACGTTTGCGATCATCTCGCACCCGGACGCCGGCAAGACCACGCTCACCGAGAAGCTCCTGGCCTCGTCGGGCGCCATCCAGCAGGCGGGGCAGGTGCGGCATCGCGCCAACCAGCGCGCCACCCGCTCGGACTGGATGGAGATCGAGCGGCAGCGCGGCATCTCGATCACCTCGTCGGTGATGACCTTCGAGCACCTGGGGCTGACCTTCAACCTGCTCGATACGCCCGGCCACTCCGACTTCTCCGAGGATACCTACCGCACGCTCACCGCGGTCGATGCCGCCATCATGGTGATCGACGTCGCCAAGGGCATCGAGGCGCAAACGCTGAAGCTGTTCGAGGTCTGCCGTCTGCGCGACATCCCGATCATCACCTTCGCCAACAAGGTCGATCGTGAAGGCAAGGACCCGGTCGAAATTCTCGACGAGATCGCCTCCACCCTGGCGCTCGACGTCTCGCCGGTGGTCTGGCCGCTCGGCGGCGGGGTCGATTTCAAGGGCATCGTCGACATCACGGCAGGCGTGGTGAAGCGGCCGAATGGCGAGGTCTGGAAGACCTTCACCAATGTCGAGGACCTGGCGCGCGACAATGAGTTCGCCATGGATCCGGTGATCATGGCGAGCCTCGAGAATCTCGAATTGGCGCGCGCCGGCTTCCCCGCCTTCGACCATGAGATTTACCTCGCCGGCCACCTGACACCGGTGATCTTCGGCTCGGCGCTGAAGTCGGTCTCGGTACCGGAAATGCTGGCAGCGCTCGGCGCCTGGGCGCCGGAGCCGCGGCCGCAGCCGGCCGAGCCCAAGCCGATCGAGCCGAATGACCCGAAGGTTTCGGGCTTCGTGTTCAAGGTGCAGGCCAACATGGACGCCAACCACCGTGACCGCATCGCCTTCGTGCGGTTGAGCTCCGGCACGTTCAAGCGCGGCATGCGGCTGAAGAACGTCCGCACCGGCAAGGACATGGCGGTATCGAACCCGATGTTCTTTTTCGGCCACGATCGCGAGCTGGCCGAGGAAGCCGTGGCCGGCGATATCGTCGGCATCCCGAACCACGGCGCGCTGAGCGTCGGCGACACCCTCACCGAGGGCGCCAGCATCAAGGTGACGGGGATCCCGAACTTCGCGCCGGAAATCATCCGCCGCGTTCGCCTCACCGATCCGATGAAGGCCAAGCAGCTGGCCAAGGCGCTGAGCGACCTGGCTGAAGAGGGCGTGGCGCAGATCTTCCGCCGCATGGTAGGCGCCGACTACATCGTCGGCGTGGTGGGGCAGCTGCAGCTCGAAGTGCTGCAGAGCCGCATCAACTCCGAATACAACGTGCCGATCAGCTTCGAGTCGATCAATTTCGAGTTGGCGCGCTGGATCGTCTCCGAGGACAAGGCGGAGCTCGCCCGCTTCATCTCCACCAACAAGCTGGAAATGGCCGAGGACAAGTATGGGGACCCGGTCTACCTGGCGCAATCCACCTGGTGGCTCGGCCGCGCCGAGCGGGACTACCCGAAGGTCCAGTTCCTTACCACGAAGGAACGGCACTAGCTTGTGCGCATGAGCGCACACCCAATCGTCATTGCCCACCTGAGCGACTCGCATCTCGATGCGCGCCCGATTACGCTTTCGCGGCTGCGCCAGGTCATTGCCGCCGTTCGTGAGCTGCCGCGGCTCGATGCAGTGGTGGTTACCGGCGATATCGCCGATGGCGGGCTCGCGTCCGAGTACCAGGCCGTCATGGCCGAGATCGCCGGGCTGCCGCCGACCATCGTCACCACCGGCAACCACTGCCTGAAGGCGGCGTTCGAAGTGAATGTGGGGCCGCGCAACAGCCAGATCGATATCGAGGGTCTGCGCATTATCGGCCTCGATACGGCGCTCGACGGTCGGGACGAGGGGCTGCTCGATGAAGCCACCCTGTCGTTCGCGCGTCAGACGATCGACGCGGCGCCGGGCAAGGTGTTGCTGGCCTGTCATCACCCGCCGATCGATATTGGGCACCCGATCATCGACGCAACCAGGCTCTCGAACCCTGATGTGCTGGCCGGGCTGATCGCCTCGTCGCCGGCAGTGATCGGCGTACTCACCGGGCATGTCCACACGCCGCATGTGACGCCGTTCGCCGGCGTGCCGCTGATCGGCGCCCCCGGCATCGTCTCGACCTTGCGCATCAACGAGCCGGAGCGGCTCGCCGCCGACGGGGCCGCGCCGCCGGGCTTTGCGGTCCACACCATCGATCGAGGGCGGCTGGCGACGCGCTTCGTCGCGCTCACGTCGCACTGATCCCACGCCACCGGCCAAACCCTTCCACTGCCTTGCGATTGTCACCCTTGGTGCCTATCTCCGCCGGGCGAGCGGGGAGAGGCTGATGACGGGCGAGTGGGCATTGGTGGCGGCGCCGGTGCGCGCCATCTACGGCCGGTTCTGGCGGGAATCCCGGTTGGCGCTGGGCGGTATTGCGCTGATGGTGCTGCTGGCGGCGCTCGGCCAGGTGGCGACGCCGTACCTGTTTTCCCGGCTGATCGACTCGCTGAACTCCAGCCTGGTGCCCGCAGGCATCGTCATGGCGTTCGTCGTCTACGCGATCCTGCGCGGTGCTTCGAGCGCGGTGTCGCAGGCGACGCAGTACATGGCCTGGGGTGTGGCGCAGGGGCTCAACTTCATCGTCGGCACCAGCTTCTTCGAGCGCATCCTCAACAAGCGGGTATCGTTCTTCATCGAGCACAACCCGGTGGAGATCCAGAAGGCGCGCTCCGAGGGCGAGCGTTCGCTGTTCATCTTCGTGCAACTGGGGATCATCGTGTTCCTGCCGGCGCTGCTCGGCATCGTGCTCGGCGTCGGCGTCCTGGGGGCGGTGATCAACCTCGAGATCGTCGCCATCGTCCTCGTCTATGGCGCGGCGTTCATCACCTTCACCTACTTCGCCAATCGCTGGACGCGGCCGTTCCTCGATAAGGCCATCGAGGCCGACCAGGAGAATGCCGCGTTTGTCGGCAATGCCATCAACGCCATGGAAACGCTGCGCTATTTCAACGGCGACAAGTGGATTGGCGACAATTTCGCGAAGAAGGCCGGCGAAGTCCGTGGCGCCTGGCGGCAGTGGACGGTTCGCCACCTGAGCTATGCCTTCGGCTTCGGCGCGGCGCTGGCGGTGCAACTGGCGGTGACCTTCCTGCTGCTCATTCCGCGTTACGAGGCGGGGCAGCTCAGCGTCGGCGACATCGTCCTGATCAACACCCTGATGATCCAGCTGAACCAGCCGTTCGAAATGATCGGCTCGGCCATCGACGATATCGTGCGGGCCTATTCCGGCTTCCTGCCCTTCGCCCGCATGTGGGCCGAACCGGAGGACCAGGACGCTACCGGGCGCCTGGCGGTCGGGCCGGGGCGGCTGGAGTTCGCGCAGGTTGGCCATCGCTATGGCGAGACGCCGGTGGTCGAGGATGTGAGCTTCGTCGCCGAACGCGGGCGGCTGACCTTCATCACCGGCCCTACCGGGGCCGGCAAATCGACGCTGTTCAAGCTGGCGCTCAAAGCGCTGGAGCCGGAGCAGGGCACGATCACGGTCGACGGCACGGATCTCAGCACCGTCGGCCGCGCCAGCTGGTATGCGGCGATCGGCGTGGTGCCGCAGGAGGTGATGCTGCTCAATGACACGCTGAGCGCCAACATCGTGCTCGGCCGCGAGCCCGATGCCGCAAGGCTCGAGCGCGCCACCCGGCTGGCCTCGATCCACAAGTTCATCACCGGCCTGCCGGAAGGCTTCGAAACCACTGTCGGCGAGCGCGGGCTGAAGCTTTCGGGTGGCGAGCGGCAGCGCATCGCCATCGCCCGGGCGCTCTATGACAGCCCGGAATTCCTGTTCCTCGACGAGGCCAGCTCCGCCCTCGACGAGGCGACCGAGGCGGCGATCATGGCGGAGCTGCGCACGCTCAGCGCCCACACCACCATCATCGCCATCACCCATCGTAAGGCGGTGATAGCGGAGACCGACACCGTCATTCGCCTAAAAGCGAGGAAGCCGAGAGCCGAAAGCGCTTTGCAGGGCGTAGCTGGCCCGGCTATCTGAGGCACGTGAACAGGGAGTGGATTTCATGGATAGGCGCAAACTCGGCAAGACCGGTTACGAAGTTTCGGAGATCGGGCTTGGCACCTGGCAGTTGGGCGAGAGCTTCGGTTCGCTCAACGACGAGACGGCAGCTGAAATCCTGAAGACCGCCCGCAGTGTCGAAGTGAATTTCTGGGATACCGCCGACGTCTATGGTGGCGGCCAGTCCGAGCGGCGGATCGGGGAGTTCAAGGACAAAAAGGACGTGTTCGTCGCCACCAAGCTCGGGCGCAACGGCGAAATCTTCCCCAACAAGACCGGCTACAGCAAGAAGAACATCAAGGAGAGCCTCGCGGGCTCGCTGAAGCGGCTCGGCGTCGAGACGCTCGACCTGGCGCAGCTCCACACCATCCCCACCGATGTGCTGCGCGACGGCGAGGTCTTCACCATCATGGATGACCTGCGCGATGCCGGGATGATGCGGCACTGGGGCGCCAGCGTCGAGAATGTCGAGGAAGCGCTGCTGGCGATGCAGTCGGATGGCTGCGCGACGCTGCAGATCATCTTCAACCTGTTCCGGCAGGACTACATCACCGAGGTGTTCCCGACGGCCGAGAAGCGCAATGTCGGCATCATCGTCCGGCTGCCGCTGGCCTCGGGCCTGCTCTCGGGCAAGTGGAACAAGGAGACGAAGTTCGCTTCCACCGACCATCGCAACTTCAATGCCAATGGCGAGAAGTTCAATGTCGGCGAGACCTTCTCGGGCCTGCCGTTCGACAAGGGTGTCGGCTTTGCCGAGCAGCTCAAGCAAATGATCCCCTCGGGCATCCCGCTCAGCCAGTTCGCGCTGCGCTGGATCCTCGACCAGCCGGCGGTGTCGACGATCATCGCCGGGGTGACACGGCCCGACCAGTTGCGCGCCAACGTCGATGCGACGAAGCGCGAGCCGGTGGAACCGGCTTTGGCCGAGGAACTGGCGGGCTGGTACCAGGACAAGGTGCGGCCGGAGATTCGGGGACGGATTTAGCAGCGGCGCCAAGCGCACGTGAGGTCGGTGCGGAAAGAGCACCCCCACCCC
>NZ_LAJE02000406.1 GCF_000970465.2 Devosia insulae DS-56 | reverse complement strand
CCCTCAATCCCTCCCCTCAAGGGGGAGGGAAGCGATGACTGAAGGATCCGTACTACCCAAACGCCGACACTTATCGGCCCAGCGCCGCCTGCTCCGAGGTGATCCGGTCCATCAGCGGATCGAGCTCCATGTTGACTGGTGCATTGGCCGCCAGCCGCTGCTTCAGGAAACCGATCGACTCCTCCAGCACCTCGTCGAGGTTCTCCGAGCAGTTAAAGTCGCCCGCGACCCGCTTCACCTTGGAATTGTCGAACAGCGCCGACCAGGTCTTGTCGCCGATCAGCGGCCCTTCCCAGGCCTTGTTGTAGGCGACCAGCGTGTCGGAGGGCACGTGCACGATATTCGGCGTCAGCCCGACGCCGCGCCCGATCGCCTTGTAGATGTCGTCCCAGCTGTAGCCGCGGTCCGAGGTGATGTGGAAGATCTCGCTCAGCGCCCCGTCTTTGCCGAACAGGTTGACGAACGGCACGGCGAAATCCTTCGAGCGCGTCAGCGTCCATGGCGAGGTGCCATCGCCGGCGACGATCACGGGTTTCCCCTGCTGCATGCGGCGGATGACGATATCGCCCTCGCCCATCATCGTCGGCAGCCCGGTTCGCACCGTGTGGCTTGGCCGGACGATGGTCCATGGCAGGTTGCTGGCGCCCGCCAGCAGTTTCTCGCAGGCGATCTTGGCCTGGCTATAGCCCCAGTAGGGGTTCACCGCCGGAGTCTGTTCGGTGATGATGTAGTGCCGTGCTGGCTTCTCGTAGACCGAGGCCGACGAGATGAAGATGTACTGTTTGGTGTTGCCGGCGAAAGTGGCGATGTCCTCAGCCATCTGCTCGGGCGTGAACACCATGAACTGCGCTACCACGTCGAACTTGTGCCCGCCCAGCGCCCGGTAGGCCGTCTGGTCCTTCATGTCGCCGACGATCGAGGTGACCCCCGCCGGCAGCGCCGCATCGCGCTGGCCGCGGTTGAACACGCTGACCTTGTGCCCCTGCTTGACCGCATACTCGACGCAGGGCAGCGAAATCTGCCCGGTACCACCGATGAAAAGCACGCTGAGACTCATGAAATCCTCCCTCGAGTATGAGGAGCGTACCTCATCACCGGCTCGCCGCGACTGCAACCTTCGACGGAGCCGGGGGGTGGCAGAGCAATCGGCGATTGTGCGGACACCTTCAAGCGCCTACCACTCCGTCATCAAAGCGTCACATCCTGACCTGTTTGGGACCCTGGTTTGATCAACATCGTCATCCCGATGGCCGGCCGTGGCTCGCGTTTCGAGGGCACCACGGAGCTCGCGCCCAAACCGCTGATCGAGGTGCAGCCCGGCCACCGCATGATCGAGTACGTGATCGATTATCTGCGGCTCGCCGAGCCGCACCGCTTCATCTTCGTCTGCCTCGCCGCGCACGCCCGGGAGCACCGGCTGGCCGAACTGTTCGCCGCACTGGCCCCCGGCCACGCCGTGGTGCTCACCGACACGGTGACCCGCGGCCCGGCGGTGACTGCGCTGCTCGCTGCGCCGCTGCTCGCGCCGGATGACGAGTTGCTCGTCGCCTATTGCGATTGCTTCTTCACCATCGACATCGCGGCCTTCCTCGGACACCTGCGCCGCGCATCGGCCGATGCCGGCGTGCTGATCTATCCTTCAGCCGAGCCGGGCAATGCCTATGCCCGGATTGATCCGCAGGGACGCATCTCGCAGATGGTCGAAAAGCAGGTGATCAGCGGCGACGCCGTTGCCGGGCTGTTCTATTTCCGCCGCAGCGGATCTTTCGTCAGCGCCGCCGAGGCCACCATTGCCGCCACCCCGGCTGACCGGGAGGCGTTTGTGTCCGACGTCTGTAACTGCCTGATCACAGACGGCGGCACCGTGCTCGGCCAGCGTATCGACCCGCGCGAGCGGATCGAAATGGGTACTCCCGCCGACCTCGCGCTGTCCCGCCGCTAGCTTGCGACACATCTACCGGCAAGGAACGCTACCCGCTAGCCGCCGCCTTTTTCGTAGGGCTGCCCCAGAGCGGCCGGGGCGCCGCTGCGGGTCGACGAGACGGCCAGCACCACGATGGTCAGCACATAGGGCAGCA
This sequence comes from Devosia insulae DS-56, assembly GCF_000970465.2. Lineage (GTDB taxonomy): Bacteria > Pseudomonadota > Alphaproteobacteria > Rhizobiales > Devosiaceae > Devosia_A > Devosia_A insulae. The sequence goes on along the minus strand of NZ_LAJE02000406.1, from coordinate 4,717 downwards.
TGATCAGGAACTGCAGCGGCACGCCGCTCGGCAGCAACTGCGCCCTGAGCTGCAGCGCTTCGGCGGCCCCGAACAGCAGTGCTGCGACCAGCACCCCGAACGGATGCCGGCGCCCGAGGATCAGGATCGCGAGCGCGATATAGCCGCGCCCCGCCGTCATATTGTCGAGGAACACGCCCGTCGCGCTGATCGACAGGAACGCACCGCCCAGCCCCGCCAGCGCCCCGCTCACCGCCACCGCGGCATAGCGGATGGCGATCGGATCGAGCCCCAGCGTTTCAGCCGCTTCCGGATGCTCGCCCACCGCCTTGATCGAGAGCCCGATGGTCGAGCGTTGCATCACCAGCCAGCCGCCCACGACCAGCGCCAGTGACAGGTAGGTCAAGGGGTCGTGCTGGAACAGCAGCGGTCCGAGGATCGGGATCTCCCCCAGCGGCCCGAAATCGATCGGCGCGAACGGCGTGATCCGCGGCGAGGCGGTGCCTGAGCCGAAGGCAAGGCGGAAGAAGTACGCCGAAACCCCGAGCATCAGCAGGTTGAAGGCGATCCCCACCACCACCTGGTTGGACCGGAGCGTCACCGCGTAGAAGGCGAGCCCCAGCCCGGCGATGGCGCCGATCAGCACGGCGACGCCGGCGCCGAGCCACAGGTTGCCGCTCCAATGCACCGTGATGAAGCCGGTGAAGCAGCCGATCAGCATCATGCCCTCGAGCCCGATATTCAGCACTCCGGACTTTTCTGCGAACATCCCGCCCAGCGCCGCGAGGAGGATCGGGATCGACAGCCGGACGCTCGCGGCGATGAACCCGGCCAGCACCGGATCGGCGAGAAACTCCATGGTTCAGCTCCCCGCCACGGCGCGGCGGCGGAACAGCCGCGGCAGGGCGTTCTGGCCGATCAGCAGCAGGACCACCAAAGCCTGGATCACCGTGGTCAGCGCGCTCGGCACCCCGGCCGCCGATTCCATGGTGGTCGAGCCGATCTGCAGCGCCGCGAACAGCACCGCCGCCGCCAGCACCCCGAGCGGATTGGTCTGGCCGAGCAGCGCCACGATGATTGCTGTATAGCCAAAGCCCGGCGACAGGTTCTCGATCATCCGCCGCTGCACCCCTGCGACTTCCGAAAAGCCGGCGAGCCCCGACAGCGCCCCGCAGATCAAAAACCCGGTCCATAAAGCTGCCTTGACGTTCATCCCGGTATTCTCGGCTGCGCGGGCATTGTGCCCGACGGCCCGCAGCCGGAACCCCGCCACCGAGCGCCACAGGAACACCTGCGCGACGATTGCCACGACAACCACCAGCAGCAGCCCGGCGTGCAGCCTTGTACCCTCGAGCAGCATCGGCAACCGCGCCTCTGTCGCGAGCCGCGCCGTGCGCGCCAGCGGCGAGCCCGGATCCTGCAGCGGCCCATGCAGCAGGTAGCCGACGAAATAGATGGCGATGTAGTTAAGCATGATGGTGGTGATCAGCTCGTCCGCCCGGAACCTCAGCTTCAGCACCCCCGCGATCGCCGACCAGCCCGCCCCGGCGACCGCCGCTGCGAGACCCATGGCCGGCAGCACCAGCCATTGCGGCTGGCCGCCAAGTTGCAGTCCCATCCAGGCCGCCGCAACGCCGCCGATGAACAGCTGTCCCTCGGCCCCGACATTGAACACCCCGGCGCGGAAGGCCAGTGCGATGCCGATGCCGCAGAATGCCAGCGGTACGGTGCGGATCGCCGTCTCGGCGAGCCCATTGGTGCTCCCCAGCGACGCCTCGAACAGGCTGAGATAAGCCAGCACCGGATCTCGTCCGATCGCCGCGATCAGCAGCGCGCCGATGGCGAAGGCAGCGAGCACACAGAGGATGCCCGACAGCACCGAACGTGGCAGCAGCCAGCGCCTCGCAAGGCCGACGGCAGCCTCAGATGCACTCTCGCTCATGCCGTCCTCCCGGCCATCAGCAGCCCCAGTTGCTCGACGCTGAAATCGGCTCGCGCCACCACGCCCGTCACCCGCCCCTTGAACAGCACGACGATCCGGTCGGCGAGTGCCAGCACCTCGTCGAGCTCGGTCGATATCAGCAGCACCGCCGCCCCGGCGGCGCGGCGCTGCAGCAACTGGCTCTGCAGGAACGCCGTCGCCCCGATATCGAGCCCGCGCGTCGGCTGTACCGCGACCAGCAGCCGGGGGTCGCGGCTCAGCGCTCGCCCCAGCACCACCTTCTGCTGGTTGCCGCCCGACAGCGAACCAATGGCCTGTTCGACGCTGCCCAGCCGCACATCGTAATCGGCCACCAGTTGCGCCGCAAAAGCCTGCGTCTCGCCGCGCCGCCGCATGCCCCAGCGGGCAAAGCGCGGCCGCCCGGCCTCCTCGGCCACCGCATTGTCGGTGACCGACATCCGCTCGAAGATCGCCGTGCGATGCCGGTCCTCCGGGATATGTGCCAGCCCCGCCGCGATCCCCTCGGCCACCGGCCGGTTGGTCATCTCGACCCCGTCGATCAGCACCCGTCCGGTATCGGGCCGTTGCAGCCCGACAATCGCCTCGGCCAGTTCCTGCTGGCCATTGCCATCGACCCCCGCCACCGCAACGATCTCACCGGCGCCCACCGAAAGGCTCACCGCTTCGAGCCGCCGCACCCCGCGCGCGTCGGTCAGCCCCAGCCGATCGACCTCCAGCAGCGGCCGGCCGGGCGTTGGCATACCCTCGAGCTGCGGCAGCGTCACCTCGCCCCCCACCATCAGGCGGGCAATCTCGCGCGGCTCGGTTTCGGCCGTGCGCAGCGATCCCGCCACCTTGCCGCGCCTCAGCACGGTGATCCGGTCGGTCACCGCCATCACTTCATTGAGCTTGTGCGAGATGAAGACGATCGCCGTCCCGGCTGCTGCCAGCGAACGCAGCACCGGAAACAACGCCGCGGCTTCCTGCGGCGTCAGCACCGCGGTCGGCTCGTCCAGCACCAGGATTTTTGCGCCGCGATACAGCGCCTTGACGATCTCCACCCGCTGCTGGCTCGCCACCGACAGCTCGCCGGCCAGCGCCCGCGCGTTTACCGCCAGCCCATAGCGGGCGCCCAGCGCGTCGATCTCGTCGGCCAGTTGGTCGAGGCGCGGAAACCAGGTCCGCACCTCCCTGAGCCCCAGCGCGATGTTTTCGGCGACGGTCAGCGTCGGCACCAGCATGAAGTGCTGGTGCACCATGCCGATACCGAGCCGCCGCGCCTCCAGCGGGCCATCGATCACCACCGGCTGCCCGCCGATCTCGATCGACCCGGCCTGCGGCTGGAGCAGCCCGGCCAGCGCCCGCATCAGCGTGGTCTTGCCGGCGCCGTTCTCGCCGAGCAGCGCATGGATCTCTCCCGGCTCTACGGCGAAGCTCACATCGTCATTGGCCACCACCGGGCCGAAGGCGACGCGGATATTCCGCCTCGCCACCGCCGCCGCAGCCTCGTTCAGTTGTGACACTGCCCGCTTACTGCACTTCGCTGGTATCGAGCGGCACCTCGAACGTGCCGGCCTTGATCGCCGCGATCTTGTCTTCGACCGCCTTCAGCACCGCCGGATCGACATGCTTGTCGAGCCCGTGGAAATCGGCGAGCCCGACCGAGTTGGCGGCAACGCCATACGACCAGTTCTCGCTCTTCCAGGTGCCATCGATCACCGCCTGGCCGACCGCCGTCACCAGCGGGCCGAGGTCCCAGGTGACGCTGGTCAGCACCGCCTCGGGGCCGAGATGGTTCTGGTCGGTCATGGCGCCGAGCGCAAACACCTTCTTGGTGATCGCCGCATCGATCACCCCGACGCCTTGTGCGGAAAGCACGTCGGCGCCCTGCTCGACCTGGGCGATGGCAGCTTCCTTGGCCTTGGGCGGATCGAACCACGAGCCGATGAAGGTATGCAGCACCTTGATCTCGGGTTTGATTTCCTTGGCGCCCGCCTCATAGGCGTGAAGGTTCGCCAGCATGTTGGGCGCCGGCATGCCACCGACCCAGCCGACCGAGCCGGTCTTCGAGGTTCCGGCCGCCAGCATCCCGGCAAGATAGGCGCCCTGGTAGTCGGGGTTGGAATAGGTGCCGAGGTTCGGCGCCAGGTCCGCTGCCGTGCCGGCCATGAAGGTGGTGTCGGGGAAGTCTTCGGCCGCATTGAGCGCCGCATCGCCGAACGAGAAGCTGTGCGCGAAGATCAGCCCATAGCCGCGCTCGGCGAAATCGCGCAGCAGCCGTTCTGCATCGGCGTCGGTGACGTTCTCGACATAGGCGACTTCCGCCCCCAGCGCCTTGCCGGCGGCTTCGAGGCCGTTATAGCCCACCGAGTTCCAGTCATTGTCGGTGATCGGGCCGGGCAGGATCATCGCGATCTTGAGGTCGGCGGCCAGCACCGGGGTGCTCAGCGCGGTGGTCGCGACGAGCAGCAGCGCCGCCTGCGCAAAGCGCCGGCGTGAGAGTGTCATGAAGGATGTCATCTGTTCTTCTCCTGTGTCACGCACTGCGCGGGAACGATGGAGCCCGCCAGCCCGCCGTCCCCGCATTCGGGGTCGCAGCGCGAGACCTGGATGGTAATGCTGCTAACGTTGTCGTCAATCGTCACAAAGACGTGTGCGCGGCAGGCGGGCTGTGCGCTGCGCGCATGACGCTTTCCTAGCAACGATCGCTAGTTCGGTGCGCACAGAGCACCCCCCACCCTGTCCCTCCCCCGCAAGGGGGGGAGGGACAGGGTGGGGGGTGCTCTGTGCGCACCG
>NZ_LAJE02000405.1 GCF_000970465.2 Devosia insulae DS-56 | reverse complement strand
CCCCTCCCCTCAAGGGGGAGGGGAGCAAAAGCCTCCCTGCGAGGCGGCGTTACGCGGCCTGCGCGGTTGGGCTGGCGGAGTGGAGCTTCAACGCCGCGCGGACCTGCGGACGCGCCTTCATCCGGTCGAACCAGGCGCGGAGGTTGGGGAAGTCAGTCAGCGGCGTCTTGGCGGCGGCCGCCCAGTTGACCATCACGAACAGGTAGGCGTCAGCGACCGTAAAGCTCTCGCCCAACAGCCAGGTCCTGCCGCTCAGCTGCCGTTCGACGATGGCGTAGCGGGCGGCGACGCGCCTGCGGGCATAGTCCTGCGCCAGCTCCCCGACCTCGGGGTGGAACAGCCACGGCGAGTAGGTCTTGTGCAGTTCGGTGCCGAGGAAGGTCAGCCACTGGTTGAGTTCCCGCCGCTCGGTCGTGCCCTGTGCCGGGGCCAGGCCAGCCGCCGGGTTCAGGTCGGCGAGATATTGCAGGATGATGCCGGCCTCGCTGATTTCGGTGCCATCGTCGAGCCCGAGCAGCGGCACGTAGTTGCGGGTGTTGATCTCGCTGTAGAGCAGGCCATCGGCCAGCCTATGCGGTTCGCCGATGATGTCGACATAGACCAGATCCAGTGCGATGCCGGCTTCGGCGGCGGCGATGGCTGGGGCGAGCGAGCATCCATAGGGGTGGTAGTAGAGCTGCATTTCAGTCTCTCCGGTTGGTGATGCCGAAGAGCTAGTTGCTGCGCCAGCGAAAGGCGAATGGTGATTTCGCCATCGGCATTTGCATGATTGCAAACACAAAAACTGCTATGCCAGCGACATGGAAAACTGGAACGACCTGAAGCTGGTGCTGGCCATTGCACGAGCCGGTACGCTTGGCGGCGGCGCCACGGCGCTCGGCGTCAACCACTCCACCGCCTTCCGGCGGCTCAATACGCTGGAGGAGAAGCTCGGAGTACGCCTGTTCGAGCGCTTGCCGGGCGGCGTCTACCAGACGACGACCGAGGGCGAGCGGGTCGCCACCACCGCCGAGCGGGTGGAGACGGAGGCGGATGCACTGAGCCGCGAGGTTGGTGGGCGCGACCAGCGCCTCACTGGCGCACTGCGCGTCACCTCGTCCGAAACGCTGGCCTACAGCGTGTTGACCGAGCAACTGGCGCGGTTCCGTGAGGCACATCCGGGGATCGTGGTCGAGCTCGTCGTCGACAACCGGGTGCTGAGCCTCAGTCGTCGCGAGGCCGACATCGCGCTCAGGGTAACGCGGCCCAAGGAGCCGGACCTGTTCGGACGGAAACTCGCCGACATCGCCTGGGCCATTTATGGCGCGCCATCGCTTGGGCCGCTGGACGATATTGCCGGGCGCGACTTCATCGGCTGGGGCGCCGAAGTGACGGGAATCGCGGCCGCCGACTGGCTGGGCGAGACAATCGAGCCGCGTCATATCGTCTATCGCGCCAACAGCCTGATCAATCAGTTCACCGCCGCCAAGGCCGGGATCGGCTATGCGGTGCTGCCCTGCTACCTCGGCGATATCGAGCCGGGTCTCGTCCGGGCTGGCGCCGGACCGGTCATTGAGTTGACACGCGAGCTGTGGATCGTCACCCATGCTGACCTCAAGAAGACGGCGCGAGTCAGGGCCTTCTTCGATATCGTCGGCGACGGGTTGGTCGCGCAGAGTTCACTGTTCTCCGGCCATCGCACTGCTTGAATTGCGCTTGCGGCTCCCCATTATCGTGGAGAGCATCAGCTAAGGGACTTGCATGCTGTTCATCGGTTTCGCCCTCGTCATCGCCATCGGACTGGCCCTCTTGGTCAGCGCCGACGCGGGGTCGATGGTCGGCCTCACGCAGGACCAGCTCGGCCAGTTGCTGCCACTGGTCGCCATCCTGATCTTCATCGCCGGCGGGCTGTTCTCGCGGCGCTACAAGTTCTCCGAGCTGTTCGGCAATCTGGTGCTGTGGGCTGGTATCTTCGGCGTGGTGCTGGTCGGCTACACCTATCGCGACGACCTGACGCTGGTGGCATCGCGGGTGTTCGGCGAGCTGATGCCGGGGATCGCCGTGGTCGACGGCGAGCGCGGCAGCGCTACTTTCCGCGGTGGTCGCGACGGGCATTTCCAGATCAACGCCACGATCAACGGCTCCGACATCCGCACCATCTTCGATACCGGCGCCAGCGCCGTGGTGCTGACGCATGACGATGCGCAGAAGGCCGGCTACGCGACGGAAACGCTGCGCTACGACATCTCGGTCTCCACCGCCAACGGCACCGGCAAGGCGGCGGCGGTGACACTCGACCAAGTCGAGGTGGGCGGGATCGTCCGCAACAATGTGCGCGCCTTCATCGCCGAACAGGGGGCGCTGGAGCAGAGCCTGCTCGGCATGACCTTCCTTGGCACGCTCAGCCGCTATGCGGTGAGCGGCAACGCGCTCGAACTGGTCGACTGACCCGGGCTCGGGCATAGTCTCCTGAAATCACGGAGACCTCGATGCCCGCTCGCCCCTATGACGAAGCCCTGCTGCGCCAATCCTTTGCCGTCGCCAAGCGCTCGCGCGATGGCGGCGACCATCCGTTCGGCTCCCTCCTCGCCGACAAGTCCGGCAAGGTGCTGCGCGAACAGGGGAACGGCTACAGTTCGGAAGGCGGCGACCGCACCGCGCATGCCGAAAAGCTGCTGGCCTCGTGGGCGGCGAAAAACCTCAGCCTCGAAGAACTGAAGGACTGCACGCTCTATACCTCGGCCGAGCCCTGCGCCATGTGCTCGGGCGCCATCTACTGGGCGGGGATTGGCCGGGTGGTGTTCGGCCAGACCGAGCGCGACCTGAAGGCGCAGACTGGTGCGCACGAGGAAAACCCGACCCTCGACCTGCCCTGTCACATCGTGTTCGAAGCCGGGCAGCGGCCGACCGAGATCGTCGGCCCGCTCCTGGCCGAGGAAGCGGCACAGCTGCAAGCGGATTTCTGGAAGGACGAGGGGTGAGCCGGAGCGAGCTCCCCAGTGTCCGGCCCGCGCTCTCGGCACTGCTGGTCCCTGCCGCGATCTGTGCTGCCGTTTCGCTGATTGCAGCCGCAGCGATCACCTCGTTGCTCGTTTCCAACGAGGTCGGTGACGACTACCTGAGGTTTGACGTCATCAACGGCGTCGAAGTCTCCAGCCTCGATTGGTCTTCGATCGTTGTTGGCGCAATCGGCTTGGCGGTGCCTATCCTGGCCGTTCTGCTCGGCCTTGTCGCACTCGCTTACGCCTCGAGGCGAAACCGCTAGCGGCGGCAAGCTAGACCGCCAGCTGCAGTTCCGGTTCGAGCGCGTCGAACGCCCGCATGATCACCTCCGGACCGGCGCCGCGCTTGGCAGCGTCGACGCTGAGGATCTGACGGAAGGTGCGAGCGCCAGCGCGGGCGTTGGCGAGGCCCAGCATGTGGCGGGTGATATTGTTGAGCCGGGCGCCCTTACCGATCTCGCGCTCGGCATAGTCGGCCATAGCAAGCATCACATCGCGCATCTCGATGGTCTTTTTGGGCGTGCCGAAGAAGCGTTCGTCGACCAGGGTCAGCAGCATGGGATCGTGATAGGCGACGCGGCCGAGCATGACGCCGGACAGGCGCGCCATGTGCGCCTCGGCGTCCTTGATAGTCTTGATGCCGCCATTGATCATCACCGGCAGCGGCCTAAGTCGCTCGGCCAGGCGATGGACGCGCGGATAGTCGAGCGGCGGGATCTCGCGGTTCTCCTTGGGGCTCAGACCCTTGAGCCAGGCCTTGCGGGCATGCACGTAAAGGGCCTCGACCCCGGCCGCAACCATGGCGTCGGCGAAGCGGTCGAGGCTTTCCTCGGTGTCCTGGTCGTCGATGCCGATGCGGCACTTCACCGTCACCGGCACGTCGGTGGCATCGCGCATGGCGCGAACGCACTCGGCGACGAGGTCCGGTTCGGCCATCAGGCAGGCGCCGAAGCGCCCAGACTGCACGCGGTCGGACGGGCAGCCGACATTGAGGTTGATCTCGCGATAGCCGAATTCGGTGGCGATGCGGGTCGCCTCAGCCAGCTCCCTGGGGTCGGAACCGCCGAGCTGCAGCGCTACCGGTTGCTCGACCTGATCGAACCCGAGCAGCCGCTCACGCGGCCCATGCACCACTGCCGCGCTGGTCACCATCTCGGTGAACAGCAGCGCGCGCGACGTGAGCAGACGGTGCAGATAGCGGCAATGCCGATCCGTCCAATCCATCATCGGTGCTACGGAGAAACGTCTGTCTAAGCCGTTCATTTCTATGTGCGTTTTGTTCTCAGTCGGTTCAATGCCCGATCGGGCTGAGCAATGGAGCAGCTGCCATATCACATCCGAAAGCCAGGCTGAACAGCGATCAAGGGGCCACCAGCTTCCCATTTGCTGCAAGTCAGGGTGCGCCGTTCGCCAAACTTGGCAAGTTCGCCGTCCAACGCAGCGAGCCCATCACCAACCAGCACCGCACACGCCGAAGCGAGGCGCGCCGGTTGCCCAAAGCTGGCGGTGTGGTCGAATGGATAGAACTCTCCACAGGTCGTCAGCAGCCGCTCGCTGGTGGCCTCCACCGTGTTGATGGTGCTCGCAGGTCAAACCACTCGGGCATCTTCTGCAGAGTTCTCCGAGCAAAAACAGATCTCGTCGCCACGCCTAGTGGCGGCGGTTTCATCCCCTGCCCGACCGGAATGCGCGGCAGATCGAGCCGATCGAGATGCCCTCGTTGGCCTCATAGGTACCGGGTTTGTTGTTTAGCGGCGTGGCGTTCGGAAGGTATCGGTGATGGAGTCCAATCACCTGCCAGTTGCGATTGAAGACGGGGCTGCCCGAGCTGCCCCGTTCGGTTGGCGAGCGATAGTGCATGCGTTGCGGTCGATCGTCGTCGGCCTTGGGCTCGAAACCAAGGAGCCGGCCATCGAGAAAGGAGAACGATATCTCCTGCCCCAGCGGGTGGCCGATGACGACGGCCGTCGGATCCTTGGGTAGCACGTCGGGCATATCGCTCACGGGTAACGGCTTGAGATCTATCTCGCCCTTCAGCTTCAAGACGGTGCAGTCGTGCTGTTGCACCGGAAGGCATTTGACGATGCGGTCCACCGTGTACTCAACGTCCGGCTTCGAAAGCTCGAAGGTGACCTGGACGTCGTCCGGCGAGGCAGCGCCGCCTTGTGGTGGGTTGCTGACCACATGGGCGTTGGTCACGACGACCAGCCCGATTTCAGCGTCAAGACCAAGGCTCTGGGCAGTGGTCAGAAACCCGGTCCCCAGCGGCGAAAAGCCGGAGCGTATCATGGCGACCGACTCCGCCGCCCTGAGGGCGTGCCGGATGGAACGGACGGATACCGGTTGTGCCCCGCCTATTCTCGCCTGCAGTTGCTCAGCACTCGCTCGTGAGAGCTGAAATTCGCCGCCTTGGCGCATCAGCGCATCGAGCAGGAGCCCCTCAATGGTGGAGCCGGCACTTGTCGCGCCGATCCCCCAGATCTGGGACAGCTGCCGATGCATGCTGGCCAGCGTGAAGGCATCGGTGCGCTTCGTGGCAATCGCCAGGCTGTACCATTGCAGCGCCTCCTCAAGATCCCCGAACGCCACCGCCATCTCGCCGGCGGCGCCGAGGGTCCAGGGATCATGATTGCCGCCAGCGTGAGCCGCGGTCATCCTGGCACGAATCCGTTCGGCGAGCTGATGGTGCGGCGCCATTCCGGTATCGAGCTCATGCCGTTTCGCGAATGCGGCAAGTGCGACGAGCTGCGCGCCATGCCAGGCCAGCATGTGAAGGTCCTCTGGCTTCGTCGCCAATCCCTTGCGGTAATACTCCGACGCGCGCTCAAGTGCGCGAGCCGCCACACCGCGCCGCTTTAGGCCAATCGCCTCGTAGGCAATGTCCTTCCACGCCCGACCGCGAATGCCGTGGATTTCCGACATCTCCGCATCCATCTCGTCGGTGGGCTCGGCGAGCAGGGTTCCCAATATGCCAATCGCCGCCACCTGGTTGCCGCGATCGACGAGGGCCTGAGCGTAGATCGTCCAAATCCGAGGGGTGCGATAACCGGCTTTGATGAAGGCCTCGGCCACCGCCTGAATATGGTCGTATCGCCGCCAGTTCCTCAGTTCCTTCAGCAGCGTGACGCCGAGGGCCGCGGCAGCGGAGCGCGGCTCGGGCAGTTCGGCGGCGAGGCGCTCGCACGCCTCCGTCAAGCCGCGAAGGTTGTGATCTCGATTGGCCTTGCGCGCATCCTCGATAATCCCCCTGAAGCCTGCCATGCCACCCTCTCCCCGCAACCTTTGCGGCAGTATCGCCCGGAGGCAGGCGAGCCCGAACTTGGTCAGCTCTGGATGACGATGCTCGATCCAAGTGCCGTACCGATGAGCAAAGACATCGACACCGCTCTAATCATGCCGTCGCGCCCCCAATATAGTATTTGACCAAAGAACAGGACATTGCAATGGACGCCGCCAACGAGGCGAGGGACCTGGACATATGCCCTCCACTGACCGGAGAACTGCATGCGTGTTTGTACAATTGCGGCGAGGAAGAATAGTCGGCCACGGTGCGCGCTCGACCGAACTTACGCCAGTGATATCTGCGCATGATCCCTGCTTGCCGCAGCCGAATACAGGACGCGGAGTACGCCTCAGGCGTGCAGCTGGGGCCGGTAGATGAGTTGCTGGGTGTGGCCGTCAAATGTCCGGCTCTCGATCAGTTCGAGATCGAAGTCGGCGGCGTCGGCGAAGATCGGGCGCAAGCCGGTCTTTCCGGTGATCACCGGAAAGATCGTCAGCTGAATGCGGTCGACGAGGCCGGCTGCCATCAGAGCACGGTTGAGCGACAGGCTGCCGTGCGAGCGCAACGGCACCGGCGACTCTGCTTTGAGCCGGGCGACGATATCGACGCCGTCGCCACCGGCGATGGTTGCGTCCGGCCAGTCGAGCGGTCCCGCGAGGGTGCTCGACACCACGGTCGCCGGCAGGTTCCGCAGCCGACCGATCCAGGCATCGTTGACCTCGGATCCTTCGGTGGCGGCCGCGAGCATCTCGATGAAATCGCGGAAAGTCGAGGCCCCGAAGACCATCCGCTGCGGCTGGCTATACTGGGCCAACCGG
>NZ_LAJE02000404.1 GCF_000970465.2 Devosia insulae DS-56 | reverse complement strand
CCCATTCCCATCGCGGCCAACGGCACGGTCGCGGCGGCTCCATCGTCTCCCTCCCCCTTGCGGGGAGGGGACAGGGGTGGGGGTATCTTTGAGCACCGAAGTTAGAGACGAACTCTTACCTATGACTTCAACTCAGCACCGATCAGCGGTCTTCATGCTGGCGCCCGCGACCGGGTTGCTGGCGGTTTTCATCATCATCCCGATGCTGCTGACGATCTGGCTCAGCTTTCAGAACTGGTCGACCCAGACCGGGTTCGAGACGGCGACGTTCGTCGGCGTGCAGAACTTCATCGATATCTTCGCCAACAATTCGGTGGGCCGCGACTTCAAGGCGGCGCTGGTCAATACCGCGCTCTACACGGTGGGGTCGGTGGCGATCATCCTGCCGCTGTCGGTGCTGCTGGGGCTGCTGGTGCACCAGAAGATCGCGCCGGGCGGGGTGTTTCTCCGCACCGTGCTGTTCTCCACCTACATGGTGCCGATGATCGCGGTGGCGCTGGTGTTCTCAAAGCTCTATTCACCGACCGAAGGGCCGCTGAACCAGATCCTCGGCTGGGTCGGTATCCCGCCGCAGACCTGGCTGAGCGCGCCACAGACAGCCTTGTTCTCGATCGTCATCCTCAATGTCTGGCAGCAGGTCGGCTATTTCACCGTGCTGGCGGTGGCCGGGCTGACGCAGATCCCGGATTCGCTTTACGAGGCGGCCAAGATCGACGGCGCCAACCCGATCCAGCGCTTCTTCGCCATCACCCTGCCCTTGCTCGGCAACACGCTGCTGTTCTCGTCGGTGATCGCCATCATCAATGCCGTGCAGGTGTTCGAGCCGGTGGCGCTGATCACCCAGGGCGGGCCGGTGAATGCCACCAACGTGCTCACCTATCATATCCGTCGTGTCGGCATCGAACGCGCCCAGGGCGGGCTCGGCTCGGCCATGGCGGTGACGCTGATGCTGGCGCTGGTCGTCGCGATCGCGCTGCTGTTCGCCTTCGCCCGTTCGCGGGAGGCAAAATCCGCATGACCACCGCAGGTGCAGACCGCCGCCCACTCGAGGGCCCGCGCTTCAAGGCAACGCCGGCCAGTGCGCTGCTGGTGCTGGTGATCATCGTCGTCGCGGTGATCGCCGCGTTTCCGCTGGCCTGGATGATCCTCACCAGTCTCAAGACGCCGCAGGAGACGATGCAGGTGCCGCCGGTATGGCTGCCGGGCGCACCCAATCTCGACGCCTACACGCAGGTGGCCGAGGTGGTGAGCCTCGGGCGCTCGTTCCTCAACTCGGCGGTGATCGCGGTGGTCACGACGCTCGCCATCATCGTCACCAGCCTGATGGCCGGGTACGCCTTCGCCAAATACGAGTTCCGCTACAAGGAAGCGCTGTTCGCGCTGTTGATCGCGACGATGTTCCTGCCGCCGATCGTGACGCTGATCCCGCTCTATCGGATCACCGGCTATCTCGGGCTCAACGCCAGCCTCGCCGGGGTGATCGTCCCCAACCTCGCCAATGCCTTTGGCATTTTCCTGATGCGCCAGTTCATCAAGGGCGTGCCGAACGAGCTGATCGAGGCGGCACGAGTGGATGGCGCTTCGGAATTGCGCGTGCTGTTCCAGATCGTCGCGCCGGCGGTGATGCCGGCCATCGCGGCGCTGGTGCTGTTCGCCTTCGTCTACCACTGGAACAGCTACCTGTGGCCACTGACGGTGCTGCAGGGGAGCGCCGACCAGTACCCGATCGTCATCTCGCTCTCGCGGCTCCTCAGCTACAACCGCGGCGCCATGAATACCGGCCTGGTGATGGCCGGAGCCACACTCGCGGTGCTGCCGCCGGTGCTGCTGTTCGTGATCCTGCAGCGCTTCTTCGTCGATTCCGTCGTCAGTTCGGGGGTGAAAGGATGAGCACAATCCTTGCCATCGACCTCGGCGGCACGCGCTTCCGCGCCGGCGTCGCCGATCTGGGCGATCCGGTAGCCGTGCGCGCGGTGGGCGAATGGGCGGCGCCGCAGACGCTCGCGGCGTTCATGGAGCTGTTGAGGCAGCAACTGAGCGCGCACCGGGCGACGCGGCTGGGCCTCGGCATTCCGGGGCTGGCGCAGGGGACGGTGTGCCGCTGGGTGCCCAATCTCGGCTATCTCGACGGGCTCGACCTCGCGGCGGAGCTGCCGGGGGTTTCGGTGGGACTCGGCAATGACGCGCAGTTCGCGCTCCTGGCCGAGGTCTCGGCCGGCTCGGCCAAGGGGCTGGAAGACGCGATCCTCCTCGCCATCGGCACCGGCATCGGCTCGTCCGTGCTGGCGGGTGGCCGGATCGTCGCCGGCAATGGCGGCGCCGCCTGTTCGTTCGGCTGGGCGGTGGCAGACCTCAATGACCCGGGCGAGGACCGCAGCGGCTGGCTGGAGCGGCAGGCTTCGGGCCGGGCGCTCGATGCGGCCGCGCAGTCGATCGGGCTGGCCGACGGCGCGACACTGGTGCGGGCAGCGCGCGGGCGCGACGCTGCAGCCGTCGATGCGCTGCGACCGCCCATGCAGGCGCTCGGGACGGCGCTCGCGGGCGCGGTTGCACTGCTCGCGCCTGAGGCCATCATCTTCGCGGGCGGCGTCGCGGCATCGTTGGATGTGCTGAGGCCGCTCCTATTGCCGGCGCTGCACCGGCAACTGCCACCACATCTGAGAGCAATCGATATCCGCCCCGGACAGTTCGGGCCGCAGGCGGGACTGGTGGGCGCAGCATTTGCCGGCGCCTATGGGCCGAACTGGAGGAATGGGCATGGATGAACCACAAGGTCTCATAAAGCCCGATCGGCGGCGGCCGGAGCCGCTGTGGCATCAGGCCGAAATGGCGCTGCGCGAACTGGTCGAGCGCGGCGAATGGAGCTCGGGCATGCAGATCCCCAACGAGGATCGGCTCGGGGAAATGCTGGGCATTTCGCGCATCACGCTGCGCCATGCGCTGCGCAACCTCGAGGAAGCGGGGCTCTTACGGCGCGAGCATGGGCGCGGCACGTTTGTGCGGTCAGCCACCGTCGTCGCCGGCGTGCGCGGGCTCACCAGCTTCACCGACGAGATGAAGTCGCTGTCGCTGCAGGCAGGCACCCGGCTGATCGAAGCCAATCGCGTGCCGGCCGATGAAGAGATGGCCGATGCGCTGGAGATCGCGATCGGCGATCCCGTGGTGCAGCTCAAGCGCCTCCGGCTCGGTAACGGCATGCCGATCGGCATCCAGACCAGCCACCTGCCCGAGGCACGGGTGCCCGGGTTGCTGGAAGACGCGACCAACGTGCAGTCGCTCTATGGCTGGCTGAAGGAGCACTGCGGCATCACCCCGGTGAAGGCCAAGGAAGTCTACCGCGTCGGCAGCGTCGCCGCCGCGGATTCCGAACTGCTGCAGCTTACGGCGGGGACGCCGGCCTTCGAGGTCGAACGCATCGCCTATGACGCGAGGGGGCCGTTCGAATACGCCCTCTCCACCATGCGGGCGGACCGCTACGAGATCCGCTCCACCCTCTACGTGTAACGCTTTGTTCTGAAAGGCAAACCCATGTCTACCCTCTATATCAGCAAGCTCGTGAAGATCGCCGAGGCGGCGGCCACGGCGAATGCCGACGCCTTCGACAAGGCCTCGTCCGCGGTCGCGGAAACCCTCGCCAACAAGGGCCTGGTGCATCTCTACGGTTCGGGCCATTCGGTGCTGCCGGTGCAGGAAACCTACCCGCGCTACGGCTCCTATGTCGGCTTCAACCCGCTGACCGACCCGCGCGTCATGTGGCACAACATCCTCGGCGCCGGCGGCGTGCGAGAACTGCTCTGGCTCGAGCGCACCGAAAAGTACGCGGAAAAGTTCCTCGACCATCAGCCGCTGAACGCCGGCGACACCATCGTGATCTTTGGCCATTCCGGCTCCAACGCCTCGGGCATCGATACGGCGCTTTACGCAAAGGAGCGTGGGCTGACGGTGATCGCCATCACGGCGCAATCCAATGCCGGCAAGCCCGCTACGCACTCGTCGGGCAAGCGCCTGCCGCATGCCGCCGACATCGTCATCGATACCGGCTCGCCGGTGGAAGATGCGATCGTCAACATCAAGGGCTGGTCGCGTCCGGTGGCCGGTTCCTCGACGGTGCTTGCCATGATGATGATGCATGAGCTGCTGGCCGAGAGCGCGCAGAAGCTCGCCGACCGCGGCATCGAGCTGCCGGTGTTTGCGTCCCCGACCATCCCGGGCGTAACGCTGCACGACACCGACATCATCTACGGCCAGTACCGCGAGCGCATGCTGGAAGCCCAGCAGAAGCACCTGCCGCAGTTCAAGAAGTCCATGGCCAAAGAAGGCTGATCCTTCGAGAATCTATGGCTTGGCGCCCCTCACCCTAACCCTCTCCCCAGAGGGGAGAGGGGACGCATTTTGCACGGGCATTGCCACATCGCCCCCTCTCCCCGCTGGGGAGAGGGTCGGGGTGAGGGGAAGTTTCAATATGATCGGCCTAACCGCCTATACCGGCGCCCGCATCTTCGATGGCGAGACGTGGCACGACGATGCGGCGCTCGTCGTCGCTGACGGCGTCGTCCACTCCATCGGTGCCGCTCCGGCTGATGCCAGGCACGTGCCCCTCGATGGCGGGGTGCTGGCGCCCGGGCTGATCGATCTGCAGGTGAACGGCGGTGGCGGACAACTGATCGGGCCGGGAACCACCGCGAACGACTTGGGCGTGATCTGCGCCACGCACCGTGCATTCGGGGTGACCGGGCTTCTGCCGACGCTGATCACCGACACGGCCGCGGTCACAGACGCGGTGCTGGCGGCCGGAGCCGAGGCGGCGCGGCGGCAGGTGCCGGGTTTTCTCGGGCTGCATCTCGAGGGGCCGCATTTATCGCTGGCGCGCAAGGGTGCGCATGATCCGGCGCTGATCCGGCCAATCGACGAGGCGGATCTGGCGCGGTTGGAACGGGCGCGTAGCGCCCTGCCCCATCTGCTGGTGACCGTGGATGCCGAGACGGTAACGCCGGAGCAGATTGCCCGGCTGGTGCGTGCAGGGATCGTCGTCAGCATCGGGCATTCGGATGCCTCGTTCGAGATGACCTCGGCGGCGATCCGGATGGGTGCGAGCATGGCGACGCATCTGTTCAATGCGATGAGCCAGATCGGCAACCGCGACCCCGGCGTGGTGGGCGCGGCGCTGCACCACGGCAGCGTGTGGGGTGGGTTGATCGCCGACGGCATTCATGTGCACCCAGCGACGCTGCGGCTGGCGCTGCGGGCCAAGACCGGGCCGGGGCGGATCTTCCTCGTGTCGGATTCGATGTCGCAAGCCGGCACCGACCTGAGAAGTTTTTCGCTCAACGGACGAACGATCTACCGCCAGGACGGGGCGCTGCGGCTCGGCGACGGCACGCTGGCCGGGGCCGACCTGACACTCGATGCGGCGGTGCGGTACATGCACTTCAAGTTCGGGCTGGAGCTGGGTGAGTGCCTGAGGATGGCGTCGCTCTATCCAGCACAGGCGATCGGGGCGAACGGGTTGGGGCGATTGGTCCCCGGAGCCGAAGCTGATTTCGTGTGGCTGGATAGCGGGCTGAAGCCTCGCGTTTTGCCTCGATAGAACCTCATCCACTGCGTCACCCCGGCGAAGGCCGGGGCCCATCCTGAGGTGCTTGGTATTTCGCGTAAGACTGCTCCATCTCAGGATGGGTCCCGGCCTTCGCCGGGATGACATCGAGGTTGTGGAACGTTCTGGCCTGCCACAGGGCCTACTCCCGAAAACTGTAGCGCGGGGCGGTTTCGGGGCGCAGCAGGATAGCGCGCAGGTCGCTGTCACCGGCGGCGTAGTCGACAGTCTCGGCCGGCGGCTTCGACATGGCCTGCACCCCGATCCAGCCGGCGATCAGCACGCCGACGAGAATGCCGGCGCCGGTGAAGCGGTACTTGCGGGCGCGTTTGGCGATCCGTCCGGGCAGCAACAGCAGCCAGACCACGGGGATCAGCAGGAGGAGGAAGAGCAGTTCCATCTCGGGGAACCTCGCACTCATTCCCGCATACTCTACCGGATTGTGGTTAAGGATTGGTGTGGAGCGGGCTTCCGACCCTCTAGCGAGCCGTAGACGCCGGGCTTTGCCGCTGCTACGCATAGGCGTCTAGTAAAGCGGTTTACAAAAAACAATGACAAGCAAATTCAAGACGGTGTTCGGCGACAAGAAGCCAGTGATTGCCATGGTGCATCTGGGGGCGCTGCCGGGCGCGCCGCTGCACGACTACGAGGGGGGCGTGGAGGCCATCGTCGAGGGGGCCCGCAAGGATCTCGTGGCGCTGCAGGCCGCCGGGTTCGATGCCGTGATGTTCGGCAACGAGAATGACCGGCCGTATGAATTCAAGGTCGACACCGCCTCGACCGCGACCATGGGTTACGTGATCGGGCGGTTGCGCTCGGAGATCAGCGTGCCGTTCGGCGTCAACGTCCTGTGGGACCCGGAGAGCTCGATCGCGCTGGCGGCGGCCACCGGCGCGCGCTTCGTGCGCGAGATCTTCACCGGTACCTATGCCTCGGACATGGGCCCGTGGACGCCGGATGCCGGCAAGGCGATGCGCTATCGCGACCGGCTGGGCCGCCAGGATCTGGCGCTGCTCTACAACGTCTCGGCCGAGTTCGCCTATTCGCTGGACCAGCGGCCGCTGAGCGACCGGGCCCGCAGCGCGGTGTTCTCGTCGATCCCCGATGCAATCCTGGTTTCCGGCGCCATCACCGGCGAAGCGGCCAAGATGGTCGACCTCGAAGCGGTGAAGAGGGCGCTGCCGACCACGCCGGTGCTGGCCAATACCGGCGTGAAGCACGCGACGGTCGCGGACGTGCTTGATGTGGCCGACGGCTGCATCGTCGGCTCGTCGCTGAAGGTCGATGGCGACACCTGGAAGGCAGTGGATGCCGACCGGGCGGCCGAGTTCATGCGGCTGGTCCGCTCGGCGCGGGGGTATTGATGAGCCTCAAGCAATGGGTGATCGACCTGATGCTCATTCCCGGGCTCTCCGGCTATGAGGGACGGGTCCGCAAGTATCTGAAGGCAGCGATGGCGGGGCTGGGGATCACCTCGACCACCGACCGGCTGGGCAACCTGATCGCGACGCTGCCGGGCGACAAGGGCGCGCCCAGCGTCATGCTG
>NZ_LAJE02000403.1 GCF_000970465.2 Devosia insulae DS-56 | reverse complement strand
GTCCCCAGTGCCGCCCCCCTCCCCGGCAGCACCGGCGAAGCGCTGGAAGCCTTCCGCCTGCGGTCTATTTCGATGCTATGCCACGCCGGGTTGAGTGGTCTGCCGCAACTGAGCCTGCCGCTGGGTGAGACCGAGGGCCTGCCGTTTGGGCTGTCCCTGCTGGGCGCGGCCGGGGCGGATGCGGATCTGCTGGAGTTGGGGGCGGCATTGTTGGGTAGCCAGTCCCTCGCCTCACCGCTTCCTTGAAAAGCTCGCCTTCTCCACAAACTCCTCTGATGTCCCCGGCTTGTAGATGTACGTTCCGGCGGGCTTCGCACCCTTGAACACAAACGTCATGTGGTCGTCGCCGCGGAAGCTGAGGGTTTGGCCGGAGATGCGGCCGAGGACGGCGCGGCAGCCGGCCTTCACCTTCCACGGGCCATAGTCTTTCCAGGCGTAGTAGCCATAGGCCTTGCTGCCTTCGACCTCGTAGATGATCAGCGTCACCGGCAGCACGCGTTCCCAGCGGCCATCGAAGATACCGAGGAAGGGGCTCGATTTGTCGGCCTTGGCCGCGTCGACCGGCACGCTCTGCGGAATCTGGCAGTTGCGGCTGGCCTGGCCGGGAAGCCCCGCCGCATGGGCGGGGACCGAGGTGATGGCAACGAGGGCGGCGGCAATCAGATGCTTCAGCATTTGGTCTCTCCTGGGGCTGGGGGCGTCAGATTTCGAGCAGGCTCTCGAGCTCGAGGATGGCGGCCTGGTGGCCCTGCTGGGCCGCCTTGAACAGCCAGCCGAGGCTCATCTCGCGGTTGGCGCTGTAATATTTGCCGAGCACATACTGGGCCTGCGCATCGCCCTGATTGGCGGCGGCGAGGAACCAGTAGCGGGCGGTGTCATCGTTGCGGGCGATGCCGCGGCCCGAGCCGAACATGCCGGCGAGGTTGCGCTGCGCCGGGGCATAGCCGAGCTCGGCGGCCCTCAAGTACCAGCGCACCGCCAGCGCCTCGTTCTTCTTGCCGCCGATGCCGATATCGTAGCGATAGGCGAATTCGAAGATCGCCTTGGGGTCGGTGGGCATCTCGGTCTCGGCGAAGGCGCGCCAGAACGGCGCCACCTTGGGGTGGGCGTCGGCCACCTTTTCGCACCAGAGCCGGGCGGTATCGACATTGAGCCCAGGCTGCGCCCAGCCCTTTTCGCCATTGGCCCGCATGTAGCGGATATAGGCTTCGCTGGCGAGGAAGGTCTTCACCCCGACGAGGCCATCGGCGAGGCCGGTTTCAAAGCCGAGCGCGGTCAGTTCGCGCTGCACGCACTTGACGGCGTCGACGGCGGTTTCGGCAGTCGCGGCGATGGCGGTCGAGGCGCTGAGGGTAAGGCTCAGAGCCAGTGCGGCGAGGGTGGATTTGGCGAAGCTGTTCATGTCGGTTCTCCCTGGTGTGACCGCCGCGGTCTTGCGGGCCGGTCTGATGGGAGGAGCTAACCCCGGCTCGGGTGCCGCCGCGAGTACAGGCCGGTGGAGCACCTCCAAGCGGATTGGAGGGGGTGGCGGACCGGGGTGGATTTGGTGGTAACGCAGCTCACGAGGCGGTGCGGGAAGAGTACCCCCTCCCC
>NZ_LAJE02000402.1 GCF_000970465.2 Devosia insulae DS-56 | reverse complement strand
GCTCCCCTCCCCCTTGAGGGGAGGGGCTGGGGGTGGGGGTCCATCGGTGATCACCGCACCACCCCCACCCTCAATCCCTCCCCTCAAGGGGGAGGGAAGCGATCGCATCCCGCTCGCGTGAACTTCTGGCTCGATCATTGCGATGAATGGGGTCGATCACCAGATGTCATCGCGCCACCCAACCAACCTGATGTAGCGTCCCCGCCCATGCATGCCCCCGCTCCCCATAGCGTACCCGCGCAGTTCTGGCTCGGCGTCCGTATGTTCCTGCCCGTCGCCATCTCCATCGCCGCCTATGGCGTGGTGTGGGGCGTGCTCGCCGGCCAGGCCGGTCTGAGCGTCCTCGAAGTGGCGCTGATGAGCGGGCTGGTCTTTGCTGGCGCCAGCCAGTTCGTGGCGCTCGACATGTGGACGCCGGGCGCCCTGCCGGTGCTGTCGATCGTCATCGCCGCCGGCATCGTCAACCTCCGCATGCTGCTGATGTCGGCGACGCTGCGCCCACTGGTCGGCCACCTGTCGCTGCCCAAACAGCTGGGCGCCATGTTCTTTGTCTCCGACGAGCAATGGGCGATGACCATGGCCGAGGTCCGGAAGGGCACCGGCAGCGTCGCCTTCCTTATCGGTACGGGCGTGCTCAGCTGGTTCGCCTGGATGGGCTCAACGCTTTGCGGCCGGGTGCTCGGGGCGTTCATCGATGATCCCACCAAGTATGGGCTCGATTTCGCCTTCACCGCCACCTTCCTCGCTTTGCTGCTCGGCATGTGGCGCGGTCGCGGCGACCTGGTGCCGTGGATCGTCGGCGCGCTCGCCGCCATCCTCACCTCGAAGCTGATCGAGGGGAACTGGTACATCATCGTCGGCGGCCTCGTCGGCAGCTTTGCCGGCGCCCTGGCCGAGACCATCAGGGAGCGCCGCCATGTCGCTTGAAGCGCTGATCGCCATTCTCGGCATGGCCGCGGTGACCTTTGCCATCCGCGCTGGCGGGCTGCTGCTCGCCAACCGGTTGCCCACCACCGGCTTCGTTGCCAGCTGGATGAAGCATGTGCCGGGCGCCGTGCTGGCGGCGCTGGTTGCCCCGGCGATTCTCGCCGGCGGCGCCGCCGAAGCCATCGCCGCCGCGGTCACAGCGCTGGTCTATCTTGTCAGCCGGAACCTGTTTGCCGCCATGCTGAGCGGCGTGCTGGCGGTCTACCTCGCTCGCCTGGCACTGGGCGCATAAGGGCGCATCAGGGAACAGGGGCACCTCCTCGCTCGTTGTAGCGCCAGCAAGGAGGGTCAAATGCAGACCATCATCGGACAGTTCGACAGCTACGAGCATGCCGCCGCCGCCGTACATGCCCTGCACGAGGCCGGCATTGCCCATACCGACATCAGCTTTGTCGCCAACACCCCGCCCGACTTCGAACCCGACGAGGTCGGCGAAGGCGCCACCACCGGCGCCGAAGTCGGCGCCGGGTTGGGCGCCGCCGGCGGCCTGCTCGCCGGTCTCGGCATCATTTCCATCCCGGGCCTTGGCCCGGTGGTCGCCGCCGGCTGGCTGTTCGCCACCGCCATCGGCGCCTTTGCCGGGGCCGGCGTCGGCGCCGCGACCGGCGGCCTGATCGGCGCGCTCACCGGCGCCGGTGTCCCTGAAACCGAGGCCAAGGTGATTGCCGAAAAACTCGAGCGCGGTGGCGCCATCGTCAGCGCCCGCGTCGACGAAGCCCATGCCGGCCCGGCCGCCGCCATCCTCAGGCACGCCGAGGGCATCGAAGCGGTACCGCATGGCGAAGAGATCGAAACCGCCGCACAGCAGGTTCCCGGCGAAGATCTGCCGCCGCGACGCGACATCGACTATCCTTTCGTGCCACCTGTCGTCTGACGCAGCAGCCGTTGCAGAGCGGCGACCCCTTGGGCCCGAGCGTCGCGAGATAGCTCCAGCATCCTGCTCTGGGCGCGGGAGATTTCGTTAACGATTGGGCTCGCCTCAAGGTGCAGCAGGTCGCGCTCAAGCTCGGCCAGTTCGACGTCATCGGCGCGATAGAGGAACGGCCACCCGGTAGCACCGACGACGCTCAGCACCTTTGCCGAGCCCGGCACCTGATCCACTGCAAGGACCGGCTTGCCAGCGGCGAGAGAAAGCAATGCGCCGTGCATCCGAGTGGTGAATACGCAATCCACCGCAGCGAACGCGTTACGGATATCCGTGGGCGTATTGTCTGGCCGCAGCACCGTATCGATGATCCGGACATCTAACCCACGTTTCGCCGCCAGCTCCCGCAACAAACCCTCGGCTCGATCGTGCAGCGACGCCGTCCCGTACTCTTGTTGAGCGCCGCGAAAGCAGAGGCCGACCGTTCGCAGATGTGGCTGCACCGTCGGCGGCACGACAGAACTTACCGCAAGGTCGAACGTCGCGCTGTCGGTGCCGTCTCGTGCCACCACGACATCGAACCGATCGACGATCCCGGGCTGCTGGGCAAGAACGCTGACCCCGACAGCAAGCTTGCGCGCGTTACGATGTACCGCGAGAACATCGACCAAGTGGGGGTCGTTGGTCAGCGGCCCGCAAACGAACACCAGGGCCCGCGCTTTGGGCTTGAGCATGAATGGCGATTCGACGCGCAAGTGCCCAGACCAATCCATCTGCCCGCTGATCACCGCGTGTTCCACGCCGGCGGCGCGCAGGTCCTGCGAAAAGTTGTCAACTGCCATCAGGTCGCCAAGCGTTGCGCCGTTCCGCGCCCCGAAACTGCCGTACCAGGTCACGATCACCCCGGGGATATCGATGGTGCGGCCAGTGAGGTGACGCCTGGTCAGGGAGCGAAACGCCGCCCTCACGGGCTTAAGATTGACCACGTTGTCGCCCGCGCAGGTTGAGGATAAGAGGACCGTCCCGGGCGAGGCTATTGCATCTGTTTCCGGGCGGAGAAAGTCTATTGCTGCCAGTTGTTAACGCTTTCTGGACTGGCCCCAGCCTTGGCCAAATTCACGCCGCGTGCCTCGCCTCGTTCCTCACCGTCGGACATCGGGTCGTGCTGCACGCCTACGACGTGCCATCCGACATTCCGGCCGGCGTCCAACTGTCCGACGCGAACGCATTGCTGCCGCGGATCGCGCTGGCCGAATACGATCGGCCGGGACGCTACGCCCTGATGTCCGACCTCATCCGCTTTCGTATCCTCGCTGCAGGCCTTGGCCTTTACGTCGACTGCGACTGCTATTGCGTGCGCCCGATCGAGGATGCTGACGTCATCGTTGGATGGGAAGCGGACGGCATCGCGAACGGTGCGGTGCTGAAGCTGCCGCAGAACTCGCCAGTTCTAGCGGACCTTCTGGCAATCGGGCGCGGCTTCGTTCCACCGTGGTTCTCGACGCGACGCCGGCTCCTCAATTCGCTGCGGGGGCTGCTCGGCTTCCCAAAGCCTCTCCATGCGATGCCATGGGGCACTGTTGGCCCCGCCGCCGTCTCCTACTACATCAAGCATCACGGCCTCGACGGCCTGGTGCGTCCACGCGACGAGTTCTATCCCCTGGCGTATGACGAGGTGGAGCGCCTCTACGACCCGGCGCTGTCGATTGACGACCTGATCACCCCACTCACCAAGGTTATCCACCTCTACAACGAGATGCTGGGCAAAATGCGCGTCGACGTGCCGCACCCGGCGTCGCCGCTCGGCAGGATGATCGCCGCTGTCGGCGCGTGAGCTGTCGCACGGCATCCCCGCGCCGCTCTCAAGCGGGCAGCGCTTCGTCGAGAAAACCATCGACCAGAGCATGGAACAGCTGGCGGTCGTCGCGGCGGATGAAATGCGTTGCGCCGGGAACGACTGTCACCTCAGCGCCTAGCGACCGGATGATCGCGCGATGATCAGCGGTGATGCCGATGCGGATCGTCCCGGTGATGATCCTCGTCGGCACGCCCGCGGCGGCGAGGTCGCCGAGCAGGGTCGGCCAGGCGCGGGTGGGGATGACATCGCCTTGCGCCACTAGCGCGACATCCGTCTCGGCCTTCGCCTTTGACCACGCGGCAAGCTCATCGGGCGGCCAACGCGGGAACAGCTCGGCAATCTCGACCTGCCGCTCGGCGTCGCCAAGGGCCTGCCAGCGACGGAGCGTTACGGCGGCGTTTGCCGCGACCTCGCGATCCTGAAACGGGGTGACCGGCAGCCGCCAGAAGGGATCCTCCAGCACCACCGCGCTGACCCGCGCGCCGAGGCTAGCGGCGATGGCAGCCGCGGCGGCGCCCCCGGCAGAATGCCCGAACAGCACCAGCGGGTGGTCGGCGCCGGACAGCAGCTCGTCGAGGTCGGCGAGGATGTCTTCGACGATGACGTCACCCGGGTGGCGTTGCAGCAGATCCTCGGTCCAGCGCGGCGATTGACCGTGCCCGCGCGGATCGATTGCCAGCACGCGAAAGCCCTTGCCGGCCCAGTGCGCCGCGGTGATGGCGAGCGTCTCCGCCGATTCGGCAAGCCCGGGGATCGCGACGATGGTGCCGCGACAGGGAGCGGTCGGATTGAACTCCAGCCTGTGCAGCGCGCTCATCGCAGCGGCTCGGGAAAGGCGAGCGGCCGACCCTCGACGATGCGGTTGAGCTCGCTGGCGATATGCTCGCCCATGCGGCGGATCTCGGTCCCCATCGATCCGGAGATGTGGGGCGTGAGGAAGACGTTGGGCAGCGTGTGGAGCTCGCTGTCCTCAGGCAACACTTCCGGATGCGTCACGTCGAGAATGGCTTCGATCCGGCCGGCCCTGAGCTCGAGGATCAAGGCATCCTGGTCGACGATGGCACCGCGGGACGTGTTGATCAGCGTCGCGCCATCGCGCATCAGGCCAAGGTGGCGTGCGGTGATCATGCCAGTCGTCGCATCGTTGAGCGGAGGGTGCAGGGTGACGATGTCACTGCTTGCCATCACTTCGTCGAGCGACACCAGCCGTGCCCCGAGCCGCGTGGCGTCGGCCGGGGTGATGAAGGGATCGTAGAGCTGAACCGAGACGTTGAGCCCGCCGAGCCGCTCGATAACCATCCGGCCGATGCGTGACGCGCCGACGATGCCGATGGTCTTGCCGGCATTGCCGGCAGCAGGGAACTCCAGCTCCCGGTCAATGTGGTCGCGGCGGCGCAAGTAGAGGCGGCGGGCGCGGAACGTGTCCTTGTTGGCGAGCACGATCATCGCGACGGTGAATTCGGCCACCGGAATGGCGTTGATCCAGCCGGCATTGGCGGCCTCTATACCCCGCTCCGCGGTGCTTTGCGGTAGCAGCGGCGCGGCCTGGCCGCCAGCGTGGAGGACATAACGCAGTCGCGGTGCCGCATTGAGATGCCCCTCGCTGAGCGATGGGGCGCCCCAGCCGGTGATCAGCACCTCCGCCCTGCGAAGAACGTCACGTGCCTCGGGCGTATCCAGCGATGCAAAGGCGCGCACATGCAGCGGCGTCGCTCCAGCGCGGCGGAGCGCTTCGAAGCCGGGGCCGAACAACCGGTCAGCCAGCTCGGGTGGATTCATGACGGCGATGAAGCCGACCGATGCATGAGGTCGCGCGTCCGTGCGTGCACTCGCTTCGTCATAGGTGAGCGTCATCATTGCCTCGGATCATGCCAACGATGTAACTAGTTACACGCACGCTGAAAGGCAAGCCCGATCAGACGGGTGCAGCTGATCCGCGGCGCATGAAGCGGGTTTGCAGCAACACATCGGCCGCCGGGGCGACGCCGAGCGCAATCTCTGCAGCGCGCACGCCGACCTCGAAGAAGGGCGGGTGCACCGTGGTGAGCCCCGGAGTGAGGTCAGCCACCACGGGCACATCGTCGAAACCGATGATCGAAAGATCGTCGGGCAGCGTCAGCCCCTGCCCCCGGGCCGCCCGATAGGCCCCGACAGCAATATTGTCAGTCATGGCCACGACGGCAGTTGCGCCAACCCCGGAGCGCAGCAATTCGTCGACGGCGCGAGCCCCATCGGCCTCACTGTTGGCGGCGACCCGCATCAGCGCAGGGTCGGGCGTGATGCCGTGGCGGACCAAGGCGGCCGTATAGCCATCAAGCCGCTGCTCGGCCGTCGTCATGCCGCGCGCCTCACCGACATAGGCGATGCGCCGATGCCCCAGGGCGACCAGTTCGTCGACGCCGGCGCCGATGCCGCTGCGCTGGTCGTAGTCGACGCTGACGATATCGCCCTGCCCCATGATCGGCGGGCGACCGCAAAGGATCAGCGTCGCGCCGACCTGCGCCAGATCGCGGGCATAGCCGGCGGCGCGTTCGTCGAAGGCGGCATCGGTTTCGGTAGAGCCGACCAGGAGGACCGCCTTGACCCTGAGCTCGCGCAGCACGCCGATCAATTCACGTTCGCGCTGTTCGTCGCCGTCGGTAGCGCACATCAGCACCAGGTGGCCGTTCTTGCCGGCGACGCTCTCGACGCCGGCGGCGAGCGAGGCAAAGGTCGGGCCGATCATCGCGCGCACCACAAAGGCGATGGAGCGTGGCCCGCGGCCGGTCATGGCCCGCGCCAGCCCGTTCACCACATAGCCGAGCGCTTCCGCCGACGCGAGGACGCGTTCCTTGATTGCCGGCTGCACATTGGCGTTGCCGGCAAACACCCGCGACGCTGTCGCGAGGGAGACCCGGGCATGCGCGGCGACGTCGCGCAGGTTGACCGGAACCATCCGTCCCGGCCCGCGGGTCCCGGCGCGCGTCGGCCTCGGAGCGTTCTCGTTCTCATCCATACCAAGACATCTACAGCCTCCCTTGACTCATGTCGACGCGTCACCTAGCGTGCAAGAAACTAGTTACATGAACTAGTTTCACACTATGCCGAGGAGGGGCATCGTGCAAGGGAAAGCCATCGTTCCGGCCGCGCTGAAGCGTGGGCCGTCATCGCGGGATGGGCTGGTTCTGCTGCTGCTCGCAGTGCCCGGGATCGCCTGGTTTGCGGTGTTCGCATACGGGCCGATGGCCGGCCTCGTCGTCGCCTTCAAGGATTTCAACATCCGCGACGGCATTTTCGGCAGCCCGTGGAACGGCTTTGCCAATTTCCGCTATTTCCTCACCAGCGGCGACGCCCTCACCATCGTCGTCAACACGCTGTTCCTCAACGCCCTGTTCCTCAGCGCTTCGCTGCTGGCCGGGCTGATCCTCGCGCTCATGCTCAATGAGATCCGCGGCAGCCTCTACCGCCGCTTCATGCAGTCGACGATCTTCTTTCCGTATTTCGTCTCGCCCATCGTCATTTCCATCATGCTGCAGGTGATCCTGTCGGGCGTGGGCGGCAGCGGTGGGGCACTCAACAACCTGCTCAGCGTTATCGATCTGCCGCAGCCCAGTTGGTACACCGAGCCCGGCGCCTGGCCCTGGATCCTGACCATCGTCAAGGTCTGGCAACTGGGTGGCTACACCTCGGTGATCTTCCTTGCCGCCATCACGTCGATTTCCGAGGAGGTCTACGAGGCCGCGGCGATCGACGGCGCGAGCCGGGCGCGCATGGCGCTCTCGATCACCACGCCGCTGCTGCTGCCGACCCTGGGTGTCCTGCTGGTCCTGGGCGTGGGGCGCATCTTCTTCGGCGATTTCGCCACCATCTACGCCATCGTCCAGGACAACGGCATCCTCTTCCCGACGACCGACGTCATCGACACCTATGTCTTCCGCTCCCTGAGGACCATTGGTGACTTTGGCACCACGGCCGCGATCGGCCTGTTCCAGTCGGTCGTCGGGTTTTTCTTCGTCACCGCCGCCGTCCTGGTGCAGCGCCGCTTCCACAAAGAGAGCAGCATCCTATGAGCACGACCGGCTACAACGAGAGCCTTCTCGATCCGCACGCGCGCGAGGCGCGGCGCGAGACCGACAAGCCGGCCGCTCGCCGCCGCGCCCGCCGCCGTCCCGAGCCGTTCACCATCGTCAGCTATATCGTCGTGACCCTGTTCGGGCTGTTCTGCCTCATCCCCTTGTGGATGATCGTCGCCGGCTCGTTCACCGACGAAACGGTGCTGGCGCGACAGGGCTACAGCCTGTTCCCCAGCCCCTTCTCGCTGACCGCCTATGAACTGCTGTTCGGCGGCCAGTCGCTGCTCAACGGCTATGTCGCCTCACTGTTCATCACATTGGTCGGGACGATCCTGTCGGTCTCCGGCACGGCGACGCTCGCCTGGGTGATCGCTCGCCGGCTGCCCTGGATCAGCCGCCCGCTCACCGTCTTCGCCTACGTGCCCATGCTGTTCCACGGCGGGCTGGTGCCGCTCTACCTGCTGGTGACGCAGGTGCTCAGCCTCTCCAACAGCTGGTTCGCAGTGATCCTGCCGATCCTCCTGGCGCCGTTCCTCGTCTTCATCACCGTCAGCTTCTTCCGCCAGTTGCCGGAGGAGATCCTCGATGCGGCCCGCATCGATGGCGCCGGCGAGCTGCGCATTTTCTTCCAGATCGTCTTGCCGCTGTCGAAGCCGATCCTGGCGGTGCTGGGCCTGTTCTACGCCGTCACCTACTGGAACGAGTGGTTCATGGCGCTGCTCTTCGTGTCCGACCCGGACAAGTACCCGCTGCAGCTGATCCTGCAGAACCTGATCGCCAACGTGACCAACGCCACCTCGCTGCCTGGCGCAACCGCCGCAGAGGCCGCGGCGCCGGTCTACCAGCTGCGCTTCGCCATGACGGTTTTGACGGTCGGCCCGATCCTCTTCGCCTACCCGTTTGCACAACGCTTCTTCGTCAAGGGCATCACCCTGGGCGCCACCAAGGGATAGCGGCACCCCCGAATAGAGCCGCTCACAACAGGAGGAGAATACCGATATGACACGCAACTTCAGTCGCCGACACTTCCTCGCCCTCAGCGGTGCGGCGGGTTTTGGCGCCACCCTCGCCGGCGGCATGCCGCAGGCCTTCGCCGCGGGCCTGTCGGGCACCTCGCTGACCATTCTGCCGTCGCAGGCGCCGAGCAACTGGAAGGCGGTGCTGGACAAGGCCAATGCCGCACTCCTCGCCGAACACGGCTTCACCCTCGATGCGCAGTTCATCAATTGGAGCAATTACGGGCAGCAGTCGCTGCTGAAGTTCACCGCCGGCGCCAGTTTCGACACCGCCCTGCAGGCGCTGTGGCTGAACATGGCGCAGCTGCAGCAGAGCGGTTCGCTCGCCGACCTGACCGGTGAGCTCGACAAGTGGCCCAATCTCAAAAAGCAGATCGCTCCCAAGCTGATCGAAGCCAATTCCTGGGGCGGCAAGCTGTGGGGCATCCCGCAGGTCAACAGCGCCGGCCGCGTGCAGCACTTCAGCATTCGCCAGGATCTGGCCGAAAAGCACGGCTTCGGCGAAATCCGGGACTTCGATACGCTCGAGCGGTACTTCTACACCATCAAGGAAAAAGAGGACGGGGTGACGCCGTTCGGCATCGGCGCCAACTCGACCTGGGTGCTGGCCGTGCCGACCCCCACCGGCATGTTCAACCAGCAATCGTGGGAAGATCCCACCCGCATGCAGTATCTGTTCGCCGGTTCCGGCCTGCGGTTCCTCCTGGCTAAGGATGCGGCCACCACAGGCTCGTCGAAGCCGATCCCGTTCTGGGAAGATGACGGCGTAGTCGCGGCGCTGAGGAAGATCCGCAAGTACCACGAGGATGGCATCATCAATGCCGACCCGTTCAACTCGGACAGTGCGACGATTCAGAGCCAGTTCCAGGCCGGCCGCATCGCCAGCATCTGGTCGATGACCGATGGCCTTGCCAGCAATCAGCTGGTCGGCCTCCGCAAAGCCGTTCCCACTGCGAGCCTCGCCCAGGTGATGCCGTTCGGCAAACCCCTCAGCGAGGTCAAGCCGGTGCAGACCTTCCAGGCCGACAACATGGTGGTGGTGAACGCCAATGGTGGCGACGTTGACCGCGCCCTGGCGCTGCAGGACTGGCTCTCGGTGAAGCAGAACCATGACCTCATCGAATACGGCATCGAAGGCACCGACTGGGAAGCGGTTGGCGACGACAGCCTGAACCAGCTCAGCCAGTACGCCTTCCCGGGCTACGCGCTGCTGTGGCGGTCGGCCCTCGAGCGCCGCTCGTCGTTCATGACCGAGTCGGAGAAGGCAGTTTTCGATTGGGCTCAGGATTACGACAACTTCACCACCGACACCTTCGCCTCGTTCATCCCCGATGTGAGCGCGGTCAAGCAGGAGGCGGCGCAGATGAACAACGTCATCATCCAGCATGCCAACCCGCTGTTCCACGGCTTGGCTGACGTCGATACCCAACTGGACAAGCTCAAAAGCGCCGCTGACGCGGCAGGGCTGACTGTGCTGCAGGCCGAAATGGAAAAGCAGGCGGATGCCTACCTGAAGGCTCGGGGGTAGCAGGTCCACCGCTCTCCCTGCCCTATAGCAGAGCGGTTGGTCGGAGGGTGCCGCGCCACCTTGGTGCCCTCCGGCTTCTGGCCGTCCCGCCGCAGGCAAAGTCGACAACCCTGGAGCGTTTCGGCATTACCTGTGCAGGTGAAACGCTCTAGGTGCTTGATGCCGCGTAAGGCTTGGGCTAGGCAAGTCCCGCTCGGAGTGCCCCTCTGGCGGAATGGTAGACGCGGCAGACTCAAAATCTGTTGTCGAGAGGCGTGCCGGTTCGAGTCCGGCGGGGGGCACCAATCATCTTTCGATGCAGGCGCCCGCCGCCCTCCCGGGCTATTGCGGCGTCAGCTTCTCGGTGCCGGAGCCGGTCTGACCCGCAATGGTCCACAGCCCTTCCATCGAGCCATCTTCCATCACCTGGTAGATCACCAGCCCGATCGCCTCGCCCATCACGTAACCGGCCGAAAAGGCATTGCCGTTGCGCATGCAGATGCCCTCCGACGTTGACGGGCCGGTGGTCCAATAGATCTCGCAGGTCGTCTCGCTGGTGAGCACGATTTTGGCGGTGCCACCATAGCTCGAGCCGTCGAGATTAGTGCCTTCGACGGTGTAGTCGCCGCCGATGCTTTGTGCCATGGCGGCCGGGCTCGCCAATGCCATCACCACGCCCGCCAGCAGAAATATCCGACGCATGTTCACACCCCTCAATTTGCCCCTCGCCGTCAGACTAAGTCACAGTCCTCTGGACTGACAATCGGGGCCGACGCAGAGTGGCGATCACTTTTGGCGCGGAGGATTCGATGGCAGGAACGATCAGGCTCGGCACGGCCGGCTGGGTGTTCGAGGCCTGGCGCAAGAGCTATTACCCCGACGGACTGAAGCAGAAGGACGAGCTCGCCTGGTCGAGCGCCCGGCTCGGCAATATCGAGATCAACGCCACCTTCTATTCACACCAGAAGGCCGCGAGCTTCGAGAACTGGGCCGGCCAGACCCCGGATAGCTTCGTCTTCAGCGTGAAGGGCCACCAATTGGTGACCCACATCAAGCGGCTGAAGGATGTCGAAATCCCGCTTGCCAACTTCTTCGCTTCCGGCGTCATGGCGCTGGGCAAAAAACTCGGGCCGTTCTGCTGGCAACTGCCGGGCAACAGCAAATACGATCCTGAGCGGATGGAAGCCTTCCTGGCGCTGCTGCCGCAGACGCCGGAAGCGCTGCTGGCGATGGCCGGCAGGAGCCAGGGGTTGAAGAATGAGCCCTACCTTGATGTGACCGGCATCACCAGGGTTCGGCATGCCATCGAAGTGCGCCACGACAGCTTCGCCGTGCCCCAATTCATCGAGCAGTTGCGCAAGTACAATGTGGCGTTGGTCGTCTCGGACACCAGCGACTGGATCTACGTCGACCAGACCGCTGACTTCGCCTATGCCCGCTTGCAAGGCGCTCCCGGCGCCGAGGCATACTCGACCGAGGAGCGGACCAAACGTGGTCAGTGGCTAGCGGACCTCGCTGCGGGACGCCCCATCGGCTGGACCTATATCACCGCTCCGGAGGATGACCCGCCCGAGCGCGACGTATTTGCGTTCTTCGTCTCGACCGATAAGGAACACGCGCCAGAGAACGCCCGGGCGGTGATGGTCGAACTTGGGCTCAAGGGGCCGGGCGAGTGACGATCTCGTGAGCGGGGTTAAGTTGACTTGAGCCCCGCGCCCGAGATTATGGCGCCGATCCGAACAGGAGCGTCATCGTGACCACCAGCCTCGCCAACGACCGTCCCCGCCTGCTCGCGACGGTCGCCTTCGTCCTCGGCCTCGCGACCATTGCCGGCGCCTGGGGCTCGCAGCTGTTCGGCGGGCTGGTGCCGTGCGAGCTCTGCCTCGAGCAGCGCATGCCGTACTATTGGGGCCTGCCGCTGTTGGCGCTGGTCCTGATCCTGTGGCACCGGCTGCCGCGCGCCGTCTGGTATGTCGGGATCGTCCTCGTACTCCTGACCTTCGTCTGGTCGACCTATCTCGCCGGCTACCATGCCGGCGTCGAGTACGGCTTCTGGCCCGGCCCCACCGCCTGCACCGGCACTGGCGTCGATGTCAGCTTCTCCGACCTCACCAACATCAACGCCGCACGCGTCGTCCCCTGCGACAAGATCCAGTTCAGCCTGTTCGGCGTGACGCTGGCCGGTGCCAACACCCTGATCTCGGCGGCGATCGTCCTGTTGCTCGGCACCGTGCTGCTCAAGGGCCGGAAGGCCTGAAGCTTTCCGCTACTGCGTGAGGAAGGCCGCCGCGACCTCGGTGAGGAGCGGCGACTGGATCAGGTTGTAGTGCGTGGTGCCCGGCAGGATGGCCAGCTGGCTGGCCGGGCGCTGCGAGCCGTCGAACCCGGCGTCGCGCTGACCACCACCGAGCAGCTTCCAGAATTCGACCATGTGCTCGGGCCGGATCGAGTCCGCGTCGGCGAAGACCAGCAGCGTCGGGGCCGTCATCGCCTTGATCTCCTTGGTCCAGTCGTACTCGGGCTCGTTCATCTCGCCGGACTTGCGAAACACCTGCTCCCAGTCGACGTCGGGATAGAGCTCTCCGAGGGGTGAACTGGCGAGCTGCTGTCCGTACTCCGCCGCATGAACAGGCAATTGCCGGAAGGCCTCGCGGACTTCGGAATAGTCGTCGTCGGTGCGGTAATCCACCGAGACCGACACCAGCTTTTCGACCAGCTCCGGGTGCCGGAACGCCACCTGCAGCGCGACGCCGGCGCCGAGCGAATAGCCCATGAAGCGCGCCTTGCCGATGCTCAGGTGCTGGAGCACGGCCGCAACGTCGTCGGCCATCAGCTCGGAGGACCAGGGCGCATCGGTGTCGGTACTGAAGCCGTGGCCGCGCATGTGGATGGCGATCACCTTGTGCGTCTTCGCCATCGCGGCGAGCGGCGCGCCAAACGTCTGGGACGGGTCGACCCCGCCATGCAGCAGCACCAGCGGCGGACCGTCGCCGTGGATCTCGTAATACAGTTCGGCGCCGCCGACCGGGACCTTGCCCGTGCTGCTGGGGGTGCTCATCGGATCGTCTCCTGCGGTTTGGGCAATGACGGGCGCTGCGACAAGAGCCGCAGCGACAAAGGCGAGGGTCATGAGGGTGCGCCTCAGCATAGTGGTCCTCCTGAAATCAGTAGGTTGCGAGGTGCCGTTCGAGCTTGTCGAAAGCCTGGTTGGTCCCCGCAAAGAAACCGCCCTCGATCGCGACGGCGAGGTGTGCGGCGCTGTCGAACTCGGCGCGCATGGTGAAGATCGTCTCGTCGCCGAGCGCTTCGAAAGTGAGAGTGGCCAGATAGCCCGGCGGCGGATTGACGGCCTCGGACGAGCGCCACGGCCGGTAGACGATGCGTTCCGGCGCAACGATCTCGACGAACTGGTAGCGCACCGGGTGCTCGCCACCGTCGGGCCTGTGCATGGTGACATGCCATTGGCCGCCGGCGCGGAATTCGAGCCTGGTGATCTCCGAGGTGAAGTTCTCCGGGCCCCACCACTGCGCCAGCAGGTAGGCATCCTCGAAGGTGCGCCAGACCAGCGCGCGCGGCGCCTTGAGGCGGCGGGTGATGACGAGTTCACGCTGCTCCAGCGAGTCGTGGGCCATAGGCGCCTCAGTTCTTCTTGGCCGTTGCATCGGTCGCCTGCAGCCGCTCGAGCAGCCCGTCGAGCCGGTTGAGGCTGGTATCCCAGAAGCTTGCGAATTCCTCGATCCAGCCGACCGCCTCACGCAGCGGCTGCGCTTCGAGCCGGCAGGGCCGGAGCTGAGCGTTGCGGCCGCGGCTGATCAGCCCCGCGCCCTCCAGCACCTTGAGATGCTTGCAGATCGCCGGGATGCTCATCTCGAACGGCGCGGCGAGCTCCTTGACCGACGCTTCACCATCCATCAGCCGCATCAGGATGGCCCGGCGGGTGGGGTCGGCAATGGCCGAGAGGGTGAGGCTGAGCTGGTCGGGCTGCACGTCTGTTCCTAACTGATCGGTTAGCTAACTGATCGGTTAGATATGCTGGCGTGTGGGTAGGTGTCAGGGAGGGGGACGAGGACCGTGCTCTACCCACCCATGGGTGTAAGCCAACTGGCGCCGGATACTGATCAGGGCGGCGTTCGTTATGATGTTCCGTACAGTGCTGGCGAAGGGCCGGAGGCGCTAGCCTTCGGGGAACAGGATCGCCTCGAGGTTTCTCGCGCCGTGCAAGACGCGAACGATCTCAACTCGGTCCCCTACTATCCAGTAGAGCACGTTATAAGATCCCACGACCCGCCGCCGAACTGCATCTTCCCCGCGTGTTATGACAACCGGATAGTGCTGTGCAGCGGTCGCAAGGTCCGCAATCGCCAGGTTGAGCCCGGTGAGCAGTCGCGCGGCCTGGTATGCGCTGTCTGATGCGACATAGGCGCCAATGGCTTCGATATCGGCGACCGCCTCAGCGGTGACGACGACGCGGCGCTTGTTCGTCATCTGCGTCGATCATAGCCTCGTACTTGGCAATCAGGCGGGCGAACACCTCTTCCGCTGGCTTGGAGCGGCCCGCCTTGGCGTCGGCAATGCCGCGATCGAGCGAAGCGTAGAATTCAGCGAGCTCCGCCTCGCGCTCCTGCACCAGGCGAACACCTTCGCGCAGCACTTCACTTTTGGAGTTGTAGCGGCCGTTCTTGACCAGGTCCTCGACCACGGCTTCGAGGTTCGGCCCCAGATCTGCACTGATTGCCATATCGGCCTCCGTCGGTACCCAGCCAATAATAGTTATTGGCGCTACCGGCGTCCAGCCTCACGGCTCCAGTTCGATGTCCCAGTAGAGGTAGTCGAGCCAGCTGGTGTGCAGGTGGTTGGGCGGGAAGGCCCGGCCGTTATTGTGCAGGTCGTGCACCGTCGGCTGGAACGGCTCCTGCATCGGGAACATCTTGATCTCGCGCGGCAGCCGGTTGGCCTTCCGAAGATTGCACGGTGCGCAGGCCGCAACGACATTCTCCCAGGTGGTGCGGCCACCCTTCGACCGCGGAATCACGTGGTCGAAGGTGAGCTCATCCCGGGCGCCGCAATACTGGCACTGGAATTTGTCGCGCAGGAACACGTTGAAGCGGGTGAAGGCAGGATGCCGCGCCGGCCGCACGTAATCCTTGAGCGAGACGACGCTGGGCAGCAGCATCTCGAAGCTCGGCGACTTGATCACCCGGTCGTAGTTGGAGACGACGTGGACTCGATCAAGAAAAATCGCCTTGATCGCGTCCTGCCAGGACCAAAGCGACAAGGGATAATAGCTGAGGGGCCTGAAATCGGCGTTCAGCACCAGTGCGGGGCTATTCTCAAGCGACACATGTACCGTCACTTGTCGCACCCAGATCGGGAATCGCGGCCAGTCATGATCAGCAATATTCTATGCCGACTGTGACACCCCTGTGAAGCGCGATTCGATCAATCGATTCAGGCGGTTTGCGCCAGCATGAAGGCCGTGGCGAAATCCAGCATATCCGGGGAAATGCCGTGCGCTGTCCCCGCCGAACGGTGATAGCTGACATCGTATCCCAGCGCCGTGAGCGTTGTCGCCGCGAGCCGGCTCTGATCAGGGTCGACGACCTGGTCGAGATCACCATGCGCCAGCGCCACCGGCGGCTTTGGCCTCAGACCTGCTTCGAGGCCATCGGGCGGGATCAGCGCGCCGGAGAACGACACCACACCCATGACCGGCTCGTCGAGCGACAACCCAACATGCAGCGCCATCATCGCTCCTTGCGAGAAGCCGACCAGCAGCGTGTCCTTGGGTCGAAGCTCGGTCTGGCCCCACAGGTCGTTGAGGAAGGTGACGATCACCTCACGCGCCACCGGTGCGCCCTTGGCCCAGGTATGCCCGCGGTCGAGGCCAATCGGAAACCACTCGAAACCGAATGGATTGCCGCCACAAGGCGTCGGCGCGTTCGGCGCGATGAACAGCGCGTCGGGCAGCAGCGGTCCCCAATGGTGGCCGAGCCCGATCAGGTCGCTGCCGTCGGCGCCATAGCCGTGCAGCAGGATCACTGCCTGCTTCGGAGCGCCGCCGCTTTTGGGCGGCAGCATCGGGCCGGAGAGCTTGGCCATCAGATCGATAATCCTTCCTTGTTCCGCACGGCGCGATAGTAGCGCCAGAGCAGCAATGCGGCAGTGGAGCGGTAGGGCGACCAGCGCCGCGCCATCTCGATCAAGTCCTTCACCAACGGCTTGCCGTCAAGCCCGAACGCCCACTCGGCCGCCCGCTGCAGTGCGACATCGCCGGCCGGGAAGATGTCCGGGTGGGCCGCCGAAAACATCAGATAGATCTCGGCGGTCCACGGCCCGATGCCCTTGAGCCTGGTCAGCGCCGCGATCGCCTCGTCGGCCGGCAGTTCGGCAAGGTGCGCGAAGTCGACACTGCCCGCGGCGATCGCCTCGGCCAGCCCGCGCAACGTCCGGTACTTGCCGCCCGACTGCCCGGCGCCCCGCACCGCTGTCTCGCTGAGCTTCAGATAGCCGACGGGGTCGAGCGCGCCTTCGAGCTGGGCAAAACGGCCCCAGATCGCATCGGCGCTGGCGGTCGATACCTGCTGGCCGGTAACGATCCGCGCCAGGCCCTCGAAGCCGCCCGGCGAGCGACGGATTTCAAAGGTGCCGGCGCGTTCGGCAACGGCGCCGAGGCGCGGATCGAGCTCAATCAGGGCGCCGAGCTGGCGCTGCAGCGCCTCCGGCGTGTCGAGACGGTCTGTCAAAGAAATATCCTTACGTGCTAGCAGTTTGTCATGCTCAGACCCGTCCTCCGCTTCGCCCCGAGCCCCAATGGCTTGCTGCATCTGGGGCACGCCTATTCGGCGCTGTTCACCTCGGTATGGGCCGAAGCGCTGGGTGGCCGGTTCCTCCTCCGCATCGAAGACACCGACATAACCCGAAGCAAGCCGGAATTCACCGCGGCGATCTTCGAGGACCTCGCCTGGCTCGGTCTCACCTGGGAACAGCCGGTGCTGCGGCAGTCCGAGCGCTTCGGCGTCTACGGCGCTGCCGCCGACCGGCTGAAAGCGCGCGACCTGCTCTACCCCTGCTTCTGCTCGCGCACCGAACTGGCTGCGCAGTCGAGTGGCGCCGATCCCGATGGCGCGCCGCTCTATCCCGGCACCTGCCGGCATCTGTCTCCTGCCGAGGTGAAGCAGCGCTTTGCCGAAGGGCGCGACGCGAACTGGCGGCTGAGGACCGACGAGGCGGTAGCGCTGACCGGCCTGCTGACCTACAGCGTCGCCGGCCCCACCCCGGCCGATCGGCCGCAGATCCGCTACGCCCGGCCGGAGCGCTGGGGCGATGTGGTGCTGCAGCGCAAGGGCACGCCGACCAGCTATCACCTCAGTGTGGTGATCGACGACGACGCGCAGGGCGTCACCCATGTCACCCGTGGCCGCGACATGGAGCCTTCGACCGATATCCACGTGCTCTTGCAGATGCTGCTCGGCGTCAGCTCGCCGATCTACAC
>NZ_LAJE02000401.1 GCF_000970465.2 Devosia insulae DS-56 | reverse complement strand
CCCCCACCCCTGTCCCCTCCCCGCAAGGGGGAGGGAGACGCTTTCACCAGCGCCGGTGTTTTGGTCTCCTCCCCCCTTGCGGGGGAGGGACAGGGTGGGGGGTACTCTTCCCGCACCAAGTCGTCCGGTTGGCAGCGAGAACTCTCAAACCAAGTGGTCGTGCTCGGCCAGCTTGGTGAGGATGGGCATGGCCCGCTCCACCGCTTTGACGTGCGCCGGATGCGCCAGGTAGCGCTCCATGGCGGCCATGTCGTCGAAATGCGCGATCAGGCAGAAGCGGAAGGAGCCCGGGCGCTTGCCGAGATCCTCGACCAGCGACCAGTCGCGGATCTCGTCAATCGCGGCCGGCAGGGTGTTGAGCCCTGCGATCACCGCCTGGATTTCTGCTTCCGGGGCGGTTTCGGCATAGTCGAACAGGACGACGTGCTTGACCGTCATCAGGCTTTCGCCTTCAGCGAGGCGAGGTGCTCGGCCCAGGGCAGGTCTTCGCCGTCGTGCAGGTGCCCCCAGCGGCCATGCTCGGGCATCACGCCGTAATAGTAGACTGCGACCATTTCCTTGGTGACCTTCAGCGAGTGGTAGTCGCCCGCCTTGGTCAGCAGCATGTCGCCGGGGCCGAGATGGTAGGGCTTGCCCTCGCTCATCGCGTCGCCTTCGCCCGAGATGATGATCCAGTACTCGTGGCAATCGTGGAAATGGTGCTCGACCTCGGCGCCGACCTTGAGGTGGCTGATGCCGTAGTTCTGGGTTTCGCTCCAGTTGGGGAAGTTCTTCTCGGTGGCGGTGGTCTTAGGCATGGCGTCTCTTCTTGTGCTGTTCGATGAGAGAGAGGAGTTCGGCAACGGCCGCAGCGGCAAAGGCGGGATCGTTGATGTGAAGGTCGAGCTCAGTGAGCCGCACCTGCGGTGCGAGGTGCCGGCGGAAAGCCTCGAGCAGCGCCTCGTCGGCGGCGCGATCGAAGAAAGGCTGGCCCTCGGCGTCGAGCGCCGAGACGCCGCGCAGCGGAAACAGCAGGGCGACCGGGCCGGCGGCACGGTTCAACTTCTCGGCCATGCGGCGGCCGATCGTTGCATTCTCTTCCGGCGTGGTGCGCATCAGCGCCACATTGGCGTTGTGCTGGTGGATCAGCCGGGAGGCGTGGCGCTCGGGCACCGGCACGCCGAAGAAGTTCGCCATATCCAACGCCCCGGGGGCGATGACCTGCGGGATGCCGGCGCGCGCTGCGGCGCCGAGCCGGTCCGGGCCGGCCGAGAGGTTGCCGCCGGCGATCTCGTCGGCCCATTCGGTGGTGGTGAGGTCGAGCACTGCTTCGAACAGGCCATCGGCGATCAGCGATTCCATAGTCTGGCCGCCGATCCCGGTGGCGTGAAAGGGAACCAGCGTGTAGCCCGCCACGGCGAGCAGGGCGTGCGCCTGTTCGACGGCCGGCGTCGTTACCCCGAACTGCGTCGCAGCGATGAGACGTTGCGCCGGCAGCCGGCTCGGGGCGGCCTGGGCTTTCGCCATGGCGGCAATAGCGGCGGCGGCGTTGCGCAGCACCGGTTCGCTGATCGGATTGAGGCCGGCGAAATCCACCACCGAGTTGATCATGGTGATGTCCTTGGTGCCGACATAGGAGCGGACATCGGAGGCGGCGACGGTCGAGACCATCACCTTGGGCAAGCCGAAGGGCAGGGCGCGCATAGCTGCGGTACCGACAGCCGTGCCACCCGAGCCGCCGATGGCGATGACGCCGGCAAGCTGGCCCCGCGCATGGGCGAGGCCGGCCCAGGCAGCGGCGCCCCGCATCATGGTGTCGATCGCTGCGGCGCGATCGCGGGTTGCCGCCAGGTGCTCGAGCGAGCCGCTGCCGAGCCGTGCCAGCGTATCGGCAGTGACATCGGGCGCAAAGCCCGGCGTGCCGATGCCGAAATCCACCACCTCTACCGCCACCCCGGCAGCCGTGATCTGGTCGCGCAGGTAGCGCGCTTCGTCGGCCTTGGTGTCGAGCGACACGATGAGCGCAACGGTCGGCATCTCAGCGGGTGCGCAGCTGGGTGAAGGCGAAGGTGTTGGCGCGCAGCGGCTCCTCGATCGGCAGGCGTTCCATGCTGGAGGCGCCGACGAAACCGTCGACTTCGACCAGCTTGAACAGCTTCTCGGCATCGGCCGGGCCGGCAATCGGTCCGCCATGCGCGACGACGAAGACGTCGCTGCGGGCCTTGCGGCTGGCTTCGGCAATCGCCGCCACGCCCTTGACCGCTTCATCCATGGCGATGGCGTGCTGCGCCCCGATGGCCCCACCGACGGTGAGCCCCATATGGGCGACAATCATGTCGACGCCGGCGCCGATCATCGCCACCGCCTCATCCGGGGTCGCGACATAGGCAGTGGTGACGAGGCCCAGGCCGCTGGCGATGCGGATCATTCCGACTTCCTTGTCGAAGCCGAGACCACCGGCCTCGAGATCGGCGCGCATGCGGCCGTCGATCACCGCGACGGTGGGGTAGTTGATCACCCCGGCAAAGCCGGCTTCCACCACGTTGGGCAGGAAATGGCTCATCCGGCGGGTCGGGTCGAACCCGCAGACACCGGCGATAACGTTGGCGTCGGGTACCACCGGCATCACTTCGCGCTCGCCCATTTCCATGACGATGGCATTGGCATCTCCGAAGGGGAGGTGCCCCACCCACGAGCTCAGCCCCTGCATGCGGAAGCGGCCCGAATTGTAGATGAAGATCAGGTCGGCGCCGCCCTGGTGCAGGAACTTCGCCGAAATGCCGGTGCCGGCGCCCGCGCCGATAATGGCGCGGCCGTCGGCCCGCTTCGCCTCGAGCCCGGCAAGAATGTCGTCGCGCCTGCTCATCGCTTGCCGAAGAACTCGGCGCCGAGCGCCATCTTCATCGTGCCGAGATTGTCGCGTCCCGAACTCCACGGTTCCTTGCCGGCAATGAGGCAGTCGACGAAATGCTCGAATGGCCGGTTGAAGCCCATGGTCTCGCCATCGAACGAGGCCAACCATTCGTGGCCTTCGGCATGGGCCCGATAGACGCCATAGCGGCCATCGATCTCGTCGACGACCAGCGTCTCGGTGTCGAACTCGATGCGCCACTTGCCGCCCCACGGGGTGCGCGGCGCCCGGCCGACAAGGCTGCCGGTATAGGTGAAGGGGAAGTCGGTGCTGTCGCCACGCATGTCGAACAGCGCCTCGATGGCGCCGCCGCCGGCATATTGCGAGTTGGCCGGCTGCCACTCGCGCACATAGCCGCCGACCGCATCGGCATCGAACATGGCGCGGCAGAGATCGAAGTGATGCACCGCCATTTCGAGCCCCATGACGTGGGTCATGGCGTGCTGGTAGGGCTTGCCGGCCCAATCGCACCAGAACTCGCCGACCACCGAGACGACGCCGCCATAGCGGCGGTCGTGCACCATGTCGCGGATCAGCAGGGCGCCGGGGAAGAACCGGTAGTTCTGGCTGACCATCACCGTCACACCCTGCTGCGCAGCACGGGCAACGATGTCCTCGCTGTCGGCATAGCTGATGGTGAAGGGCTTTTCGACCAGGGCGTTGAGCCCCAGGGCAACGGCGTTCCTGAGGATATCGGCATGCACGGTCGAGTGGGCGGTGACGACGACGGCGTCGAGCCCCGCCTTTGCCGCTGCGTCGAGGGTGGTGAACTTCGGCACGGCGGCATGGTTGGCCAGCCAGGCCGATTCCTTGCCGCTGCCGATCAGCGGATCGACGATGGCGGCAAACTCCACATTGGCGTCGGTGGCGATGGTCTGCGCCCACACATTGCCGAGGCCACCGGCCCCGACCAGGGCGATGCGCGGCCGGGTGTTCGATTTCGTATCAGTCACTGCTCATCCCTTGTGGCGTTGTCAGCCCTTGAGCCCAGTCATGGTGATGCTGGTCATGAAGTAGCGTTGGGTGAAGAAGAAGACGATGATCACCGGGATGATCACCACGGTCGCGGCCGCCATCAACAGGCTCCACTGGCTGGTGTACAGCCCGACGAACTGGCTAAGGCCAAGCGCTACCGTGTATTTTTCCGACGAGTTGATGTAGACGAGCGGATCGACGAAGTCGTTCCAGGCGCCGAGCCCGGAAAGGATCGCCACCACCAGCAGGGCCGGCCGGCTGAGCGGCAGCACGATGTACCAGAACACCTGGACAATGTGCGCCCCATCGATGATCGCCGCCTCGTCGAGTTCCTTGGGCAGCGCCTTGAAGAACTGGCGCAGCAGGAAAATGTAGAACACGTTGGTGCCCAGCCAATGCGGCACGATCAGCGGCACATAGGTATC
This sequence comes from Devosia insulae DS-56, assembly GCF_000970465.2. Lineage (GTDB taxonomy): Bacteria > Pseudomonadota > Alphaproteobacteria > Rhizobiales > Devosiaceae > Devosia_A > Devosia_A insulae. The sequence continues at coordinate 51,650 of NZ_LAJE02000401.1, read as the reverse complement.
GACGAAGCCCAGCCCCGACCAGATCAGGAAGGTCGGGATCAGCGTGATGACATAAGGCAGCATCAGCGTCGCCATCAGCACGGCAAAGATCTGGTCGCGGAACGGCCAGTTGAGGCGCGCAAAGGCATAGGCGGCGAGCGACGAGCTGAACAGCGTGCCGACAATGGTCGGCACCACCACCAGCGCCGAGTTCCACAAATACAGGAAGAACGGGATGGTGGTGAGCGCGTCGGGGTAGTTGTGCCAGGCAAAGGGGTTGGGGATCCACTCGGGCGGAAAGATGAAGATCTGCCCCATTTCCATCAGCGACGAGCGCGCCAGCCAGGCCAGCGGCAGGATCATCGCGATGCTCAGCAGCACGCAGAGGAGGAAGGCGAGGCGCCGCTTGTTCACCCCGGGCGTGTTGCGGACGAGGCTGTCGCCGATCGAAGTGTCGTTTTCCATGGCGCTCATCAGTCATCGCCTCCGCGATAGAACACCCATTTGTTGGATGTCCGGAAGATCAGGTAGCTCAGCACTGAGATGATGATGAACAGGGCCCAGGCCAGCGCCGAGGCGTAGCCCATCTGCGAGTCCTGGAAGGCCTTGCGGTAGATCCAGAACACGAAGAACAGACTGCCATTATTGGGGCCGCCATTGGTCATGATGAACGGCTGCACGAAGGTCTGGAACGCGGCGACCATCGAGATCATCAGGTTGAACAGGATAGTCGGCGTCATCATCGGCAGGGTGATGTGCACCAGCTTGTGCCAGGCGTTGGAGCCGTCGATATCGGCGGCCTCATAGAGCTCCTTGGGCACTTCCTGGAGGCCCGCGAGGAAGATGATCATCATCGGGCCGACACCCCAGATGCTCATGAACACGAGCGATGGGACCACCTGGTCCTCGCTGAAAATGTATTGCAGCTTGGGGATGCCCACGGCGCCGAGCACGGAATTGAACAGGCCGAAATCGGGGTTGAACATCCACAGCCAGATCACGGTCGAAGCGATGATCGGCACGATCGAGGGGATGTAGAAGATGGTGCGGAAGATGCCGAGGCCCGGGATGCGCTGATTGAGCAGCGTCGCGAGGAAGAAGGCGAAGGCCATGCTCACCGGCACCGAGACCAGCGTGTAATAGGCCGTGACCTGCAGCGAGCGCCAGAACAGCGGATCGGCGAACAGCATCTTTTCGAAGTTGTCGAGCCCGACCCAGTGCGCGTCGCCGACGGCGCTCCAGTCGGTCATCGAGATATAGAGGCTGAACAGGATGGGCATCGCCTTGAGCAGCACGAAGCCGAGAATGGCGGGCGTGGCGAAGATCAGCGCCCAGGTGATCTCGGAGCGACGGCGCGGGCTCATCCTCGCCCGGGCGCCGGTCGTGACGGAGCGGCCCGAAGGCCGCTCCGTCAGCATCACTCCGTCAGGGGAGGAGGAGTTCGTCATTGCTTACCAGCGGCCCTGCATCATCGGCTGCGCCGTGGCGACAGCCTTGTCCATGGCGTCCTGAGCGGTCGCCTTGTTGTTCATGATCTGCTGGATGTTGGGTTCAACAGCCTCGCTCATGATCTGCCCGATATTCTTCAGCTGATAGACCGGAGCCTGCTGCGGTGCATGGTTCAGCGTGTAGTCGACGATGGCGTCCATCGCTTCGGGCGGATAGGCGCTGCCTTCGGCCTGCACCCAGGTCTTGAGCAGATCGGGCTCGGTGAAATAGGCCTTCTCGTGCGGCGCCCAGAGGCCCGACTTGAACAGCCCGACCTGCGCCGGATCGGAGATGTACTTGTAGAACTCGTAGGCTTCCTTGGGGTGCTTGGTCTGGCTGAAGATCACCTTGGGCACCGAGAGCACCACGGTCTCGGCGGTCTTCCACTTGGGCAGCACGCCGACGCCCCAGTTGATGCCGAGCTTGGCAAAGTCGGTGACGCGCCACATGCCGTCCATGCTCATGGCGACCTTGCGCGACTGCATCAGCACGTCGCCGGTGGGCAGGCTCGAGGTCTGGGTCGGGTTGGGCATGACGTGATCGACGTAGATCAGGTCCTGGAACCCCTGCAGGGCTTCAACCGCCTCGGGAGAGTTGAGGGTGAGCGCGGTGCCGTCCTCGTTGGCGAACTGGCCGCCATTGGACATCACGTAGGGGTACCAGCCACCCCACCAGGAGGGCAGCGTCACGCCGAAAGTGTCGATGGCATTGGGGTCGAAGGCCGGGTCGGTGGCGTTCTTGCCCGAACGATCCTTGGTCAAGAGCTTGGCGTTGTCGACGAACTGCTGCCAGGTCCAGGCCTCGTCGGCCTTGGCCGGCGGGTAGGGCACGCCGGCGGCGTCGAACACATCCTTGTTGTAGTAGATCAGCATGACGCCGGTGGCGAGGCCGGTGCCCATCAAGGTGTCGCCGGCCTTGTAGATGGTCGACTTGATGTATTGCTGGTCGGGCGTCTCGCCCATATAGGGCGACAGATCGAGGATCTTGCCTTCGGTGGCCCACTGGAAAGCCTGGTTCTCACCGAGATAGCCGATATCGGGCGCCGTGTTCGACGCGATCATAGTGGTCAGTTTCTGCACGTAGTTGGTGCCGGTCGCCGGAATATGCATCGGCTTGACCTGGATACACGGGTTGTTGGTGTTCCAGTTCTTCACCGCGTTTTCGATGTCGTTCTTCTCGTTCACCGAGCCCCAGAAGGTGAAGGTCAGGTCGACCTTCTCGCAGTCCTGGGCGAGGACCGGGGTGGCCGCTGCCAGGCCCGTCGCCAGTGCGACTGCTCCAGCCAGCGCCAACGCCTTGCGGCGCGAAAACGTCGTCATGTCGGTATTCCCTCCCTGTTGTGATCGGCTGGTTCACTGTCGTCCGGTTGTCCCGGCCCTCGACAGATTGTACCGATCGGTCAGTACACGATTAGAGACGCTTCGGCGGCTTGTCAATCAGCCGAAGCGCCGCCGGGTTACTCGGCTGCGGCCGCCGCATTGCGGCGCAGCGGCACGGTGTAGGTAGTGGCGGTGCCGGTGAGGCAGACGTCGCCTTCGGCATTGCGGATGGTGGTGGTCAGGGTGACGATCGGCTTGTCCTCGCGGACCTTTGTCACCTCGACGCGGCCGGTGATTTCCTCGTCGACGCCGACCGCCTTGGAGAACTTCCATTCGACCCCGAGAAACACTGTTCCCGGGCCTGGCAGGTCCTCGGCGACGATAGCGTTGAGGATGCCGGACGTGACGCCGCCCTGGACGATCAGCTTGCCGAACACCGTGCTTTCGGCCAGTTCGCGGTCGTAATGCAGCGGATTGCGGTCGCCGGTCATCTCGGTGAACGCCTCGATGTCGCGCATGGTGACGCGGCGGGATCGCTCGGCAAAACTGCCGACGGCAGGCATGCCCTTGATCGTTCCGGCCCAGCCGGGCGGAGATTTGTCGTCAGACACGTTCAGTGCCTCCAATAAGAATCTGTACCGACTGGTCGAGCCTGAACAGGGGTGTTACGATCTGTTGCACAAGGACCAGGCGGCGCCATCGCGTGCACAACATACTGAAGATGCTGACATTTCGTGCCCTCCTTGTCCTCGATGGGCCACGCCAGCTTTGCGCTTGTATCGTGGTGACCGATCGGTACAATAGAAGCGATGAGAGACCGCGGTCAACCCGGCCGTTGCGATCTGTGGATTGACCGGTCTGTGAAACTTGGCCAAACACAGCGCAGGCGCGTCAGTGTCGGACGGAACGAGTCTAGATGAACGAGCAAATGACCAGGCCGCAGGCGGACAAGGGCGATGGCCGCAAAGTGTCGCCGACCCGGCTCAAGGTGCTGCAGGTGGCGGCGAACCTGTTCGCCGACCGGGGCTATTCAGGCGTCGGCGTGAACGAGATCAGCGAAGCGACGGGCCTGGGGCGCGGGGCGCTCTACTATCACATCTCGAGCAAGGAAGACCTGCTCTACGACATCACCACCGCCTACATGTCGGACCTGATCACCGATGGCCGCGCCATCGCCGATGCCGAGACCGATCCGGTGGAACGGGTGCGGGCGCTGAGCCGGGCGCTGATGATGACCATCTCCGAGCACCTGTCGGAAATGACCGTCTGTTTCCGCGAGCTGCACGCCTTGACCGACGAGCGGCGCCGCGCCGTCACGGGCCTTCATTCCGACTACCAGGCCATCTGGGCCATGGCGCTCGCCGACGGGCTCACCAAGGGCGTGTTCAAGCCGACTCCCAGCGTGGTGCTGAAGGGCCTGCTCGGCATGTATTTCTACAGCTTCCTCTGGCTCACGCCGCGCGGCCCGCAAAACGCTGCCGACATCGGCAATGCCTTCGCCGATGTGGTGCTGAACTCGGTGCGCAAGTAGCGGCCGCTTTCCACTGCGATGGCCTCGGGCGCATGGTCTCTGAGCCAGAAGCGGGCGAGCGCCTCAGGGGCGCAGCTGAGGGGTGACGACCGGCCCTCCGGTCTGCCGCCGCATTTCGGCGAGACCCGCCGCGGCGGCAGGTAAGCGCCCGCATCACCCTGCCTGCCGGTCGCGAAACTGCCCCGGGGACAGCCCGGTCTCGCGCCGGAAGAATTTGGCGAAGTTCGTTGCCTCGTCGAAGCCGAGACTCTCCGAAATCAGGAACACCGGCCGCTCGGTATGGGCGAGGAGGCGCTTTGCTTCGAGGGTGAGCCGCTGGGCGATCACCTGCTTGGCGGTGCGTCCGGTGACCTCGAGCGCCGAGCGGGTGAGGCTCTTTTCGGTGCAGGCGAGCGCATCGGCATAGTGCGCGACATGGTGCCAGGCGGTGAACTGCTGCTCCAGCAGCGCCCGGAACTTCAGGAACCGCTGCCGGCCGCGGCTGCGGCTGCCGACGCCGGCTGCGGCGCGATCGTGAAGCAGGGTGAGGCGCAGCAGCAGAGCACACAGCTGGTAGCGCAACAGCGCGTGCAGTTCGCGCGCCTGGGCGTCGCTCGCCGCATCCTGCTGCATGCGGCTGATGCTGTCGGCGACGGGCGCGAAATCCGCGGGCGAAAACTGCAGATGATCGGGCAGGCGATCGAGGCCCAGGGCAGGGATGAGCTCGGAGATGGCTTCGGACCCGGATGGCAGGAACTCGGGCCGGAAAATGACCATCCATCCCTCCCAGTCGAGCCCGCCGAAATTGTGCACCTGGCCCGGCCGGAGCACGAGGACCGATCCGGCAGCGCAGGCGATCGGCTCGAAATCCACCAGTTGGGTCACTTCGCCCGCGGTCACCGAGATCAGGGTGTAAAAGCTGAAGCGATGGGTGGTGAGGAGCTCGGCCGCAGTCTCGCGCTGCCTGAGGCTCACAAAGGGGAAGACTTCAAGATCGAGCGGGCGCCCCTTCGGCGTGTAGTCGAGCCACTTCGCATCCTGGCGATTTCGGGCCATGGCGCTGCACTCCTCCGGCGCAGCTGAATGTCCGATAATTATCAGAAACAGGCAAGTTCGAACCGCGACCGGCCGAATGTGTTCCGGTTATTACCCTGCTCAAGCGCGAACCTATCGCGCTCCAACCGGAAAACAGGAGCAAGCAAATGAGCAATATCGACATCGCCAAGGGTTACATCAAAGCCGTGCAGAGCGGCGATCAGGCGGCGCTGGCGGGGCTGTTCGCGCCGCAACTGGTCTGGCACCAGCCGGGCAATAACCAGTTCGCCGGCACCCGGCACGGCATGGCCGAGTTCGGCGCCATGATGGGCGGGATGATGACAAGATCCGGTGGCAGCTTTGCCATCACCCAGGCCCATCGCTACCTCGCCAATGGCGATCTCGTCGCCATCGAAATCGAGTTCGCCGGCCAGCGCGACGGCGCCAGGCTCGACCAGCCCGGCATCGACCTGCTGCGCATCGCCGACGGCAAGATCGTCGAAGTGTGGCTGTTCTCGTCGAACCCCGAACAGGAAGATGCGTTCTGGGGGAGGTGAGGCCTGCGCCTGGTCGTCCCGGCGCAGGTTCATACGCGCTAAGGGCTGTACCCCCATCCACCGGGTCATTCCCGCGAAAGCGGGAACCTCTGTTTTCTTGGCCTGCCGCACGATCGCAAACGGAGGTCCCCGCTTTCGCGGGGATGACACCGAGTTTGGGGGACTTGCAGAGCCTTGGCTCGCATACCCAGCCTACGGCCAAAGCCGCTGCGTTTGCCAGGCGCCCCCCGAACGCGTGTAGCGCAGGCGGACGTGGCGGCGGTCGGTGCGGCCTTGCCAGAACTCGACGCTCGTCGGCTCGACCACATAGAGGGTCCAGCTCGCCGAGGTCGCCGCCACCTCGCTCCGCTGCCGCGCCAGCGCCGCTTCGAACTCGGCGTTCAGTTCGGCGATGTCCGAGAGCGGCTGACTCTGGCGTTGCAACGCGGCGATGGCGCGTGCCGTTGGCGAGCGCTTCAGGAAATCGGCCTCCGAGCTCTGGCGCTCGGTCGGTTTTGCTGTGCCGCGGATGCGCACCTGCTGGCCGAGGCGCGGCCAGTAGAAGGTGAGGGCGACGCTGGGGTGTTCGGCAATCTGGCGCCCCTTGGGGCTCCCCGCATCGGCGGCAAAATAACAGCCGGCCTCGTCGACATCCTTGAGGATCAGCACGCGGGCATCCGGGTCGCCGTCGGCGTCGACCGTTGAGAGCGTCATGGCGTGCGGCTCGAGCAGGCCGGCGTCGATGGCGAAGCCGAGCCAGTCGAGGAACAGGCTTTGCGGGTCGGCCGGCGCGTCCTCGGTTCTGAACGGCCATAGCGGGCCGGCAAGGCTGGGCAGGCGGCGCAGCCGGTCGCGTGTGGTGGTCGCTTCTATGTCAGACATGCTCACAGCCGCCCGACGATCAGCCGGAGCGAACCATCGAATTCCGGCGCGCTGCGCAGGTGGCCGTAGCGTCGGTCCCAGGTGCCATCGGTGAGGTCGCACCCGAGCGTTGCAACGAAGCGCTCGGCCACCACCGGCGCGACAAAATTCCAGGCGGAATTGGCGAGGCGGGCGCCGGGTTCGAGCAGCCGCTCCGGCCGGCCGTAATAGGCTTCGCCGAAACCATCGACGCAATCGCGCGGGATCGGCACCGGGATCACCTCGACCTTGCCGCCGAGCGCCTCGGTGATCCTGGGCAGCGGCGGGTAGCGGCGTGCTTCCACCGCAATGGCTTCGGGGGCGTAGTCATTGAGCCAGAAGCGGTCGAGCGCTTCGGGATCGCAACTGAGGATGGCGATTGGACCGCGGGTGACGCGCCGGACTTCGGCAAGCCCGGCCGCGAGGTTCTGCCACTGGTGCACGGTGAAGGTCGCCATGGCGGCGTCGAAGCTCTGATCGGCAAGGGGCAGGTGCTCGGCGGTGGCGTCGATCGCCCCCGGCAGGTGCGTCGGGCGCTGCGCCCGCATCGCGGCCGATGGCTCGACCGCCGTGACCTCACGGTCGAGCGGCTCGTAGGATCCGGCGCCGGCGCCGACATTGAGCACGGTCCGCGCCTCGCCCAATGCGGCGGTGATGAACGCCGCGATGCGCGGTTCCGGTTGCCGGTAGCGGGTGTAGCCGAGGCCGATCCGGCCGTAATCGACATCACCGGCACTGCCATCGTTGGTCCGCTCAGCCATCTCTGCCTCTGTTCGTTCTACTGACATAGGTTTCGGTGGCGGCGAAGAAACATGCTGGCAGCACAGCGGAAAAGCGATAAGTTCGAACAGGCTTTGTTCGGAAAACTCACATGGCACGCCGCATCCCGTCGCTCAATGCGCTCAGGGCCTTCGAGGCCGCCGGCCGGCATGGACGGATGACGCTGGCCGCCGACGAGCTCAACGTGACGCATAGCGCCATCAGCCGGCAGGTGCAGCACCTCGAGGATTTATTGGGCGTGGCGCTGTTCGAGGGGCCGCGCAACCGCATGCAGCTGACCGGCGCCGGCACGCAGCTGCTGGCCGGCCTCGGCACCGCCTTCGACCTGATCGACCAGAGTGTGCGGGCGGTGGCCGACAGTGAGGACGGGCCACTCGATGTCTCGTGCCCGGGCACCTTCACCATGCGCTGGCTGATCCCGCGACTCTACCGCTTCCGCGAGCTTCACCCGGCGATCGAGGTCCGGCTCAGCGCCTCGAGCACGCCGGTGGATTTCGATCGCGACGGGTTCGACGTGGCGATCAGGGCAGGTGCCGGGCCGTGGCCGGATGGGGCAGAGATGGTGCCGCTGTTTGCCGAGGCAACCGGCCCGGTGCTGGCGCCGGCCCTCAAGGCTGCGGCCGACCCGAGTTTTGCCGGCCTGACACTGCTCCACTCGCGCACCCGCCGGCATGCCTGGCGGCAATGGAGCGAGCGCTCGGGGGTGCCGGTCGATGAGCGCGCCGGCAACGAGTACGAGCATTTCTACTTCATGCTCGAGGCCGCCTCGTCAGGCCTCGGCGTGTGCATCGCGCCCTGGCCGCTGGTGGCCGACGACATTCGCTCCGGACGGCTGGTGGCGCCGGCCGGCTTTATCGATAGCGGTCAGCACTATGTGGCGCTCAGGCGCCCCCGGCGGCAGCGCAAGTCGGCCGCGTTCTGCGCCTGGCTGGCCGAGGAAGCGCAGCGGTTCAGCGACGCCGATCCCGGGCAGGTGGTGGCGTAGCCCGTTTAGGTTGCGGCGTCCCGACGGCATGGGATATGTCCGAATGAATAGAACGCCTTCGGGCGCAGGGCGGCCTGGGCCGCCAATCTGGAGATCGAGAGCCATGCAGCAGAACTTCCGCGTTACCCGCACCGATGCCGAATGGCGGGCCCGGCTGACGCCCGAGCAGTTCGAGATCATGCGCGAACACGGTACCGAGGCGCCCGGCAGCTGTGCGCTGCTGCTCGAAAAGCGCCCCGGGACATTCTCCTGCGCCGGCTGCGACACGCCGCTGTTCGAGGGCAAGGTGAAGTTCGAGAGCGGCACCGGCTGGCCCAGCTTCAACGAACCGATCGAAGGCGCGGTGGAAACCTCTGTCGATCGGAGCTACGGCACGGTCCGCACCGAAGTGCATTGCGCCACCTGCGGCTCGCATCTCGGCCACGTTTTCGATGACGGCCCGCCGCCGACGTTCCTGCGCTACTGCATCAACGGCATCGCCATGAATTTCACCCCGACCGGCGGGTGAGGGCCCGCGAGCAGGACATCCGGCGCGACGTAGCGCGACGGGCTACCACTGACGCCGATATTCACCATTGCGTGAGCCTTTAGTTGTCGTTGCCGCCGCGGCAACGCAATAGTCCGCCTCATGTTGCTCAGGCCGTACATTTGGATGATCCTGTTATTGTCGCTGCTGGGCGGCGCGCTTGCCGCCGCCTGGGCGGCTGCCGCGGATCTGCAGGTGATGACGGCGACGGTGTCACTGGCAGACGCGGGTGAGCCGGTCATGGCCGAGAGTGCCCCGATGTTCGACGCCGGTGAGGTCCACGATACCCCACCGCTAATGACCGAGACGGCCTCGGCGGACGTGCTGCCCCTATGGGGCGCGGCGTGGAAGCCGGCCAAGGCGAGCAGCGTGGCGCGCATTCCGCGGTTTCTGCCGGACGAGCCTCCCCGGCGCATCGCCTGACCCCGCGGGCGGTTTGCCGTCCGCCCGTCACGCGCTCCTCGCCTGAGCGTTCCTTCAGCCTCCACGGGGTCGCGCCTGCCGCGACCCAAGCTAACCGGTCGCCCTAGGGCGGACCGGACGGGATGGCCATGCAGATCGAAGTCATTACCCCCGGCGCCCTCGGGCGCGCCGAAGCCGTGCTGTGCCGCGGCTTTCCCAATCGACCACCAGGGTTCTGGACGGGCGTACTCAGGGCGCTGGAGGCCTACCGCGCGGCGCGCGGTGCCGGGCCGATCGGCACGCTGCTGGTCGACCAGGGCGAGGATGTCGGCGTGCTGCTGACGCTCGACAGCCCCGCCGGAGCAGGGGGAAGGCGAAAGCTCAACCTCTCGAGCTGGTTTGTCGACCAGCGGGCCCGGTTCTGGGCCCCGCTGATGTTGCGGGCCGCCGTGGCGGCCGACGAACTGGTGACAGACCTCAGCCCGAGCCGCGAGGTCGAGGCGGTCAACGAACGGCTCGGTGTTACCGCCCGGGTTCGCGGTTCGATGATCGTGCCGACGCTGTTCGACAGTTTCAGACCCTCGGGCGCCCGGCTCAGTCGCGACCTCGCGGACGATGATGGCGAGCTGCTGCGCGACCACCTCGCGATGGGCATGCTCTGCGCCACGCTGATCACGTCGGACGGACAGCGCCAGCCGCTGATCTTCCTCCGCACGCGTTTGCGCGGCCTGCCGGGCGCCCGGCTGATCTATTGCGACAGCCTCAGCCTCGCGCGCCGGCAGCGCGGCGCCATCGCCCGCTTCCTCTTCGCCCAAGGGCTGCTGTTTCTCGAGATCGAGGCGAACCGCACGGCCACCTGGCCGGGCGCGCTTTATGCCGCGCGGCGCTGCCGGGTGTTCGCCAAGGGCGAGCTGCCGGCCGACGCCATCGACCACAGCTACACCGAACTCACTTTCCTTCACCAGCACGCCGCGAGGGCAGCATGATCGACGACGCCAGCACCAGCACCATCATCGAAACCTATCTGCGCCAGCGCTTTCCGGCGCTGCAGCAGCTCACGCCGGAGACCGAACTGCTGGCCGGCGGCCCGGTGGATTCGCTCGGCATGCTCGATCTGATGATGTTCCTCGGCGAGCGCTTCGGCATCGCGCTCGAGGACGCCGACTTCACCCCCGACAACCTGGCCACGCCGGCGCGGCTCGCTGCCTTCGTCGATCAGCGAGGGGTGAGATGAGCGCCGAGCCGCTGCTGGTTCACCATCTGCTCGAGCGCGATGTGGCGGGCGACCGGATCGCCATCATCGATGGCGAGCGACAGCTCAGCTTTGATGGGCTGCGCCGGCGCGCCACCGATTACGCAACGGCCTATCGCGCGGCGGGCGTTGTGTTCGGTGACCGGGTGGCGATCCTGTTGCCCAAATCCATCGAGGAATGCTGCGCCATCTTCGCCAGCAGCCTTGCCGACGCGGTGTTCGTGCCGATCAATCCGCTGCTGAAGCCGATCCAGGTGGCGCATATCGTCACCGATGCCGGTGCACGGATCGTCGTCACCAACCGGGCGTTGGCGCCGCTGCTGGCGGAAGCCCTGGGCCAGGCGCCTGATCTGACCATCCTGATGGTCGAGGATATCGCCGAAACCGGCCGAGAGCCGGCACGCCCGCGGGCGATCGGCGAGGACCTCGCCGCCATCCTTTATACCTCCGGCTCCACCGGCAAGCCGAAGGGGGTGATGCTGAGCCATCGCAACCTCGTGGCGGGCTGCCGGATCGTCCGCACTTATCTCGGCATCACCGGGGAAGATCGCATCCTTTCGGTGCTGCCGTTCAGTTTCGACTATGGCCTGAACCAGCTGCTCACCGCAGCAGAGCAGGGGGCGACGCTGGTGCTGCTGACCTTCCGGCTGGGTGACGACATCGTGCGCGCCATCGAGCGGCACGGCATAACCGGGCTCGCCGGGGTGCCGACGGTGTGGGCCATCCTCACCCGCGGCGCGCCGTTGTTGCCGCGCACCCGGCTGACGACGCTGCGCTACATCACCAACTCGGGCGGCGCGGTGCCGACCGAGACGCTGCGCCGGCTGCGCCACCTGTTGCCCGATACCCGGGTGTTCCTGATGTATGGGCTCACCGAGGCGTTCCGCTCGACCTTCCTGCCGCCCGAAGAATTGGACCGCCGGCCGAACTCGATCGGCCGCGCCATTCCCGAGACCGAAGTGTTTCCGGTGACGGCGGATGGACGTCGCGCCGCGCCCGGCGAGCCGGGCATCCTGGTGCATCGCGGCCCCACGGTGTCGCTCGGCTATTGGCGCCGGCCCGAGGATACGGCGCGGGTGCTGCGGCCCGACCCCCGCACTCCGGCCGAGCGTGGCGGCGTGGTGGTCTGCTATTCGGGTGACATGGTGGTGGAGGACGAGGAGGGGTTCCTCACCTTCGTCGGACGCGCCGATGCGATGATCAAGTCGTCGGGCTACCGCATCAGCCCGACCGAGGTGGAGGAAGTGGTGATGGCGACCGGCGCCTTCCGGCAGGTGGCCGTCATCGGCTTGCCCGATGCCACTGCCGGGCAGCGGGTCCACGCCGTGGCGGTGCCTTCGAGCGAGGCGTGCAGCCCGCCGGCGGTGCTCGCCACCATCGCCGATAAGCTGCCGGCCTATATGGTGCCGCGCGAGATCGAGCTGGTGCCGATGCTGCCGACCACCCCCAATGGCAAGGTCGACTACCCGCATTTGCTGCGCGAGCGCTCGGCATGAGCGGCGCCGATCTCGCGGCAGCTTTGCTGGCCGAGCATTTCGAAGTGCGTGAAGGCGAGCTCCGCATTGGCGGGGTCGCCGTATCGGAGCTGGCGCAACGCTTCGGCACGCCGCTCTTCGCCTATGATGCCGCGGTGATGCGGCGCAGCTACCGCAGGTTGCGCGAGGCGCTACAGGGCTTTGCGGCGATCCACTATTCGGTGAAGGCCAACCCGGCGGTGCCGGTGATCGCGCTGTTCCTCGAGGAGGGCGCGGGCGTCGAGATCGCCTCGATCGGCGAGTATCGGCGGGCCCGGGCGGCCGGGGCCCGTCCCGAAAAGATCCTGTTTGCCGGCCCCGGCAAGCGCAAGGCCGAACTCGAAGAGGCAATTGCCGGCGGGGTCGGGGAAATCCACGTCGAGAGCTTCGAGGAAATCACCCGGCTCGAGGCCATCGGCGCGGCGCTCGGCAAGACGCTGGCCGTGGCGCTGCGGGTCAATCCGGTAGCGGCCGTGCAGGGCGGCGCCATGCGGATGGGCGGCAAACCATCGGCCTTCGGCTTCGACGAGGAGAGCCTCGACGACGTGCTTGCGGCGCTCGCAGCTTGCCCGCACCTTGATCTCGTCGGGTTGCATTTGTTCGCCGGCACGCAGGTGCTGGATGCCGGCGTGCTGCTGGCGCAGTGGGGGCATGGCCTGGCGCTGGCGCGCGAGGTGTCGCAGCGGATCGGCCGGCAGCTCAGCACGGTGGACCTGGGTGGCGGCCTCGGCATTCCCTATTTCCAGGGCGATGCGGCGCTCGATCTCACGGCCATTGCCGCCGGCGTTCCGGCGCTGGCGCGCACGGTGCCCACGGGAACCCGAGTGGTGGTGGAGCCCGGGCGGTACCTCGCCGGGCCGGCCGGCGTCTATGTGATGGCGGTCAACGCCATCAAGCGCTCGCGCGGGCAGACCTTCATTGTCACCGATGGCGGCATGCACCATCACCTCGCCGCCTCCGGCAATCTCGGTCAGGTGATCAAACGCGACTATCCGATCCTTGCGCCGACACGGATCGGTGACCCGGCGGCGCCGCCGGTCAGCGTCGTCGGCCCGCTCTGCACGCCGCTCGACACACTTGGCAGATCCGTGGCGCTGCCAGCGGTCGAAGTCGATGCGCTGATCGCCGTGCTGCAGTCAGGCGCCTATGGTCCGACCGCCAGCCCGGGCGGCTTCCTCAGCCACCCGGCGCCGGCCGAATTGCTGGTCGAGGGCGGGGTGCCTACAGTACTCGGGGACTGATCCAGCTGGACCATGCCATGGTTTGGCGAGCTGCAAAGCAAGTATCGGCGTGCGGTCATCTTCGCTGGTTTCGTGGTGTTGTGACGGCTGGTGCCCTTCGCTGCGCTGGCCTCGAGCCGCGAGTGGTCGACAGCGTTGACGATAAATCTGGTTGACGGCTACTCAAGTTGATCTAACACTGCAGCAAGTTATCCTACGTCACGGCCAGCTGTAACGCTCGACAATCGCAGCAAGTGATAAGCTGTGTACGATATCGAACATTGACTGATTACCACCTGCAGCGTCAAAGTGGCATAGTTCAAAATGTTTCGCAGGAAAAAGCAGTCGGTTACCAGGGTTCGGCGTAGCCGATCGAACCACCGATCATTACATCTCGCCGTCGCGGCGATAGGTTTGTGCTGGGCCACCGGCGCCGCATTGGCGGACGATCTGGTCATCGGGTTGACCGCCTGGCCATCGGCCAAGGTCACCGGACACATCATCGGAGAGTTGGCCAAGGAGCGGACCGGCGACAGTCCGGTCTACCTGGAACGCGGATCGATTGGCCTCTTGACCGCGATCGCGCGGGGCGAGGTCGATGTCTATCCCGAGCTCTGGTCGCCCAACCTCGACAACGCCGTCAAGCGGATCGGTGACAGTCTCACCGTCAGCAAGCGCTCAGTTGCCGGCCATCAGGGCATCTGCGCGACCCGCGCCGCAGTCGAGCAGACCGGCATCAAATCCGTCGCCGACCTGAACGACCCGGCAATCGCGGCGGCGTTCGACACCGACGACGATGGCAAGGGCGAACTCTGGATCGGCGATGGCTCGTGGTTCTCCACCAATGTCGAGCGCATCCGCGCCAGAAGCGTCGGCTACGACCAGACCATGCAACTGCTCGAAGGGGCCGAAGAGGTTGCCATGGCGGCGGTCGATGCCGGCAGCGCGCTGGGCCGGCCGGTGGTGTTTTACTGCTACTCGCCGCACCACGTGTTCATGCTGCACGACATCGTGGTGCTCGAGGAGCCGGCCCATGACGCGGCCAGCTGGAACATCGTAGCGCCGGCCGACGACAAGGACTGGCTGCAGCACTCGAGTGCCGCAACCGGCTGGGACGCATCGTCGCTGTCCATCGGCTACGCCACGTCGCTGGCCACGAAGCACCCCGCTATCGCGGACCTGCTCGGACGCATCCAGTTCGAGCCCGCCGATATTGCGGCGATGAGCTATGCAGTGGAGGTGGAACGCAAGTCACCCGAGGACGCGGCGCGCGACTGGATCATCGCCAATCGCACCCGGATCGATGGGTGGCTGCAATGAGCGGCATCTCACGACGCCGGATGCTCGAGCTTTCGGGCGCCGGGCTGGCCGCGGCGATGCTGGGCGCCGGCGAGGCTCAGGCCCAGGCGGTCTACTCGCAGATCTATGATGCCAAGCGCAAAACCTGGATCGACTACGACCCCAAGCGCGCCATGCAATATTACAAGGCCTATGGCTCGGTACCGGAGGAGTTCAAGCGGCAGACGGTCAGCTTCCGCACTGCCGAGAAGCCGGGAACCATCATCATCGATGGCGACCGGCATTTCCTCTATCTGGTCCGCCCGGAGTTTCAGGCAATCCGCTATGGCATCGGCGTGGGACGCGACGGGTTCGGCTGGGCCGGCATCGTCAAGGTCGGCCGCATGGTGGAATGGCCGACCTGGACGCCGCCGGCCGAGATGATCGCCCGCGATCCGCGCAATGCGCAGTGGGCCAACGGCATGCCGGGCGGCCCCGAAAACCCGCTGGGGGCACGGGCGATGTATCTCTACGAGGGCGGCAAGGACACGATCTACCGCATCCACGGCACGGCCGAGCCCTGGTCGATCGGCCTCAATATCTCGTCGGGCTGCATCCGGCTGAACAATGACGACGTGACCGACCTCTACGCCCGGGTCGCCGTCGGCACCAAGGTCATCGTGTTGATGTCCGGGGCGGCGCTCTATCGCGGCGTCTAGGGCAGGGAGGTGGTGGTGATGTTTCGATCGCTTGGGATTATGGGCCTTGCCAGCGCGCTGCTGCTGGTGGCCGCCTGCGCCTCCACCACGCCGCCGGCGGCGACGATCCGCTCGAGCGCGCTGACGGCGCCGGCGGATCTGCAACTGCTGTGCGCCAGCGAAGCCGCGACCCGGCTGAGCGTCGCCGCTTCCGGCGTGCTGCCGATCGCGTCACGGCCCGGCGCGGCCGGCGGCACATTCGAGGTCGACGTCAAGCTGCCCAGCGGCCAGGCGCTGTGCGTCATCGACGACAAGGGGACCATCGTTTCGGTGGCGAAGGTCTCATAGGGCCGCTTCATCAATCACAGTGAGGGAGAAACGACATGCATCGCTTCGTGAAATCGCTATTGAGCGGCATCCTGATGCTGGCGTTGGTTCAGTCGCCGGCGCCCATGGCGCAGGATATTGCGCCGATGGTCATGGTGCCCGATCACCCGGTTGGCGTGCCGGTCAATGGCTGCTTCAGGGCCAACCAGAACCTTTACGGACCCTATCGGCTGACCTTCTGCCTCGAGCGGCGCGGCACTTACGAAATCCGCGGCGGCGGGGTGCGTTGCGACGGGCGGCTGACCTGGCGCACCTCAGGGAGGGATATCCTCATCGACCTGCAGCGGGCCTCGTGCGGCCGCGGCCGGGCCTGGGAGGAAGCCACGATCGACTGCCGCAGCTATGGCGGTCTGTTGGGCGCCATCGGGCGGGTGATCGTCGGCCAGTCGCCGCGCATCAGGACGCTGCGCTGCACCTATCATCCGACGGTCCGCGGCGAGCGCCGCGAAACCTTCACTGCCACCCGCCGCTGACGGGAGCAGGCTGCCCGCGCCCACCCATTAGGGCAGCTTTGCCAGGCAATTGGTCGGTGGGGGCACTTGTGTACCCGGCAAGGGGCAGCGGCCTGACGGCCGCCGCCTCGTTGCGTCAGGCCGCCATGCGGTTGACGTTGGATTCCGCCACTTGGGTAAGCTTCTTGTCGGTCGCGATCTCCTCCTTGAGGGTCGCGTCGAGCAGGCTGACCGCCTCGGTCATGCCGAGCTGCTGGGCCCAGGTCTTGAGCGTACCGTAGCGGGCAATCTCGTAATGTTCGACCGCCTGGGCGGCAGAGACGAGGCCGGCATCGAGCGCCGACGTGCCCTTGAAGTCCTCGATGATCGATTTGCTTTCTTCTATGATGCCGAGGATGGCATCGCAGGTCTTGCCGCGGGCCGGCTTGCCGATGAGCTCGAACACCTGCTCGAGCCGCTCGATGTGCCCCTCGCTCTCCTCCAGGTGCTTTTCGAATCCGGCTTTCAGTTCAGGCGCCGTAGCGGCCTTGGCCATCTTGGGCAGCGTCTTCACGATCTGCTTTTCGGCGTAATAGATGTCCTTGAGGGTATCGAGGAACAGATCGTCGAGCGTCTTTTCGGTGGGCATAGCAGTCTCCGTTTGAGGCTTGGGCGGACAGGTCCGCAGGCCGAGTCAATCTGCTTGGCAATGCAAGGTTCCGGTCCGCTCCGCATGAATGTCTGCCGCCCGACCGGGTAGGGCTGCTGTTGCTCAGCAATGACAGGCTTGGGGGAGCGCTTTCGACGCGGCAACGCGCCGGGAGGTGAGCTGGGCAGGGAACGGATGCCATCCGGGCAAGTTGCTGATGCGGGTCCCAGAGATCCCAACCCTAAGGAGAAACGCCATCATGAAGACAATCACAGGGCTTTTTGACTCACATGACGAAGCCGACCGTGCGGTGCGTTCGCTCAAGGATGCAGGCGTCAATGGCGAAGACATCTCGATCGTCGCCAACAACGCCGATGGCAAGCATGACACCGAGACGGGCGACGACGTTGCCGAGGGCGCGGGTGCCGGCGCCGGCGTAGGCGCCGTGGTCGGCGGCACAGGGGGCCTCCTCGCCGGGCTTGGCATGCTCGCCATCCCTGGTGTCGGTCCTGTGGTGGCGGGCGGCTGGCTGCTGGCGACGGCGATCGGCGCCGTGACCGGCGCAGCAGTGGGCGGCGCTGCCGGCGGCATTATCGGCGCCTTGACCGATGCCGGCGTTGATGAGCGCGACGCGCATGTCTATGCCGAGGGCGTCCGCCGCGGCGGCATCCTGGTGACGGCGCGGGTTGAAGACAGTCGCGCCGACGCGGCGGCGGCCATCCTGCATGACTCCAGCGTCGTCGACATTGCGGCGCGCCGTCGCGACTACGAGGCTGAGGGTTGGGAGGGCTTTGACGAGAACTCCGAGCCCTATCCCGCCGACCAGATCCGCGATTATCGCGCCAGCCTGATTGCGCCTCCGATCCTGAGGAGCTGAAGCTTGGGTCTGCGCGCGAACCAGGTGCGCAGACCACTCTCATGCGGGCACCGCTCGTTGACGGGCTCGCCGCAACTTTTCGGCCCCAGGCAGATTGTCTCCGAGCACCAACGGAGGAGTTCGCGAAATGACCTCCCTCAAGACCCCACCCAGCGTCAGCCCAAGGGCGATCACAACCGCCGGCTGTCGCTCGGCCTCGATCCCGACCAGTTCGCCGCCGCCGCCGGGATCACCGTCGAGGAGCTCCGGGACTACGAGAACACCGGGCCGGATCACGAGTTCAGTCCGATGATCGCCGGACGCGTCGGCGAAGCGCTGGAGCGGCTTGAAGCGGTGCTCCCCAACTCCGAGGCCGCCGGCATCCGTCAGCTCACCGAGACAGACGTCGCCGCGGTGGGCACCCATCAAGCCGACCCTTCGGTGGAGCAGTCGATCCGCGATACCGCCTACCATCTGTGGGAAAGCGACGGGCGGCCCGAGGGACGGGATGAGGAGTACTGGCACCGGGCCCGCGCCGCCTGGCTGGGCCAGCAGGGCCTCGATGCCGGCTTCGAAGAAGCTCTTACTGAACCTGACCCTGATACGCTCGATGGTGCCGTGGATCCAACAGCCGGTCTGCATCGCCCGTCCTGAAACCGACTGAATGATTGGTGGGCATGGTGCGGCGCTCAGCGCACACCTGTGCGCCAATACAAACCAACGTTATGTGGTCTTCCGGCGTTTGGTCGAGACCAATGCCGCGTGATGCAATCGGACAGACATGCGATCCGCGGCGTCCCACGACCAGCCGAGCCCGGCAATTGTTCACCTCAAATAATCACCAGCTGCAAAATCCGCACCCAATATACGTCGCCACTTCACTCTCAGTCGGCAACTCATTGCCCTCACTCAGGCAGATGTTGGCGCCCAGGACTGGCCCTGCTACTGCGGTTCATGGGCAGATATTACTTCAACGTGCGGCGGGACGAGACAGTGTTCGAGGATCGAACGGGCATCGTACTGCCCGGCATCGTCGAGGCCTGGGAATGGGCTCTGAAGGACGCCCTGACCTTGATCAGGGAGAACTCAATCGACCGCGCCCGTCATCACTATTGGATCGAAGTCTGTGATGACGAGCACCGGGCTGTGGTGGCGTTTCCGATAGGCCACGTAACCGTGCAGTAAGACCGCGCATTCCCGATCAAGGACCGTCGGTCGCTTCCAGTATGCGAAGAACCCGCTCGATCCGAGCCTTCCAGCTGCGCAGCTGCACCACGCTATCCCCTGCTTCCGCCTGCTCGCGGCCGCGAAGCGCAGTGAGCTCCGCCTCGATCAGGTCCAGCGAGCACTCTGCTTCGATCCTGGTCCATGGGTCGGGAGTGCCGGCCAGCCGGGCGCCCCTCGCCTCGCGCTCCAGCCTCTCGACGTCAAGCTGCCAGTCGAACAGTTGGCTCGCGTCATTTCGGGTTGGAGGTCGTATGTCGATCTGCATCGCTACCTCCTCAAGCCACTGCGGCGGCATCGAGCCATGGCGCGTTTGGGCGTGGCCCCGCGGGTCGAAAATCGGCTTCGTCCTGCTGCCCACGCGCCTCTAGCCAAGGTCGGCGACGCTGGGTCCGTTCGCGTTCAGTTTCGCGTTGGAGTTCGAGTTCGGAACTGTCGTATTCGTCTGATGGGTAAAATGCGTGGCTCATCGTGGTGCTCCGCAATTAGCGCCTCCCGGCGTCAACCGGGAGGCTCAACCGAGCGCTGGCGTCAGGCCGCGGACTTGAGGTCCTGACCGATCTGCCTGGGCTCACCGGCAGGCTTGGCCTCAGTAGTGCCAATGGCGATGCGACGGGGCTTCAGCTGTTCAGGGACCTCGCGGGTCAGGCTGATCGATAGCAGCCCATTTTCCAGTGATGCATCGGTCACCTTGACGTGGTCAGCGAGGCTGAACGACTGCTTGAAGCTCCGGTTGGCGATGCCACGGTGCAGGAAGGCGTCTGCCCGGTCCTCGGTCTGCGTCTTCGCGCCGGAGACCAGCAGGCCGTTGCCTTGCTGCGTCAGCTCGATCTCATCGGCTGCAAAGCCGGCTACCGCCATGCTGATGCGGTATTGGTCGTCGCCGAGCTTCTCGATGTCGTAGGGCGGCCAGTCGGAACGGATGCCGCTGTCGAGCATGTCGAACAGGCGGTCGAAGCCGACGGTGGACCGATAGAGCGGTGTGAAGTCGAAGGTTCTCATAACCACATTCTCCTCAGAGCAACATAGGTACGAGGGACACGCCCGTCATAGCGGGCTACCCCATTCTCGCCGGCCCCGTTTCAGCGGCCGGCAGCATCGATCTAGGGAGCCGCCTCGAGGTGTCAAGAGCTGCGAAAACAGAAAATCGGCTGACTCTTGACCAGGCTTGAACCGCTTCCTAGCTCGCGCTTCCGGTCAAAGTAACGTCCCCGCCCTGAACGGCGGGGCCCTTTCGCGTTCAGCGCCCGGCGAGCCCAGCCTCTTCGATTGCATCCTCGACCGCTTCGGCCGCCTCCGCTTCGACCCGCTTGCGCTCCTGTTCGATCTCGCGCGCGTCGAGATGCTCGAGCCCAACCACCTTGTTGGTCGCCTCTGAGTGTTCGATCAGGTAGTCGAGCTTGACGTGCAGGGCTGCCTCGCTGCGCGCCCCGGCGACGAGGATCACGCCGCTGATCACGATGGCCGCCACCGACAGGAAGATGTTGAAGGCGAACATGAAGCCTTCGTTGAACTGCGTCGCCGCGCCAATGCCGATCCCAGCCGCCAAGGCCAGGAATGTCGCAATGAAACCGCGCGAGTCCGACAGGAAGTCGGCGAAACGGTAGATGATGCCGCTGATACGGCTGGCCTTGGCAGATTTCGGCTTCATGGTGGCAGCCAGAACGTGGCTGGAGCGATTTGGATGCGCAGCAGCCGTCTCGCACCAGGGAACGACGCGGCGGGCGGGAAGTTTGAACCTCCAACAAGGAGATTCAAAATGCCGCATGACTCAACCCGAGATGGTTTGCCCACCGGCGAGGACACATCTGCCACCCACGACGTAAGCGATCCTCACCCGGCGAACGAAGAACGCTACGATCGGCAGAAGCGCCCGGGTGGCGCGCCTCGCCCAGCCAAGGATTTTGGCCCCAACGATGCCATCCATGATGGCAAAGCAAGGCCGCGCCCGCGCAAGGCCGCAAGCTGAGCAACCGGTGCCTCTCCCAGTCAACTCTCCACACGGTCGCCCATGATGAGCAAGAAATCGAGAAAGCACAGCAGCGACCCACTGCCTCAAGCAGAAGATTTCGCAGCGCGGCACGGTATCAGGCTGGAAACCGCCAGCGCCATCCTTGCGACATTCGGGACGCCCCACAAAAGCCTGGACACGGCTTTGACCGACGAGGCCATGCAGCGAACCGATCCCGCCATTGCTCGACGCAAGCTGGCGCGTCTGCCCTGAGAACAGAGGTCGAGATGATGCGCCAGGCATTCATCCTCGAGACGGATGACGTCCCCCACATGCCCGCCGTCGTCGACGACGGCGGCACTCCACCAGCTGCTTTGGACTACCAGATGCCGCTGGCCCGTCCGCTTCCTGCAAATCTGCTGACACAGGCTGTCAGCGTCCTGTAAGCTATTTAAATTATTCATCTTTTTGGAACTGAAGGCGAATGGACGACGTTCATTGAGCAGTCCATTTGTGAGGAGTTTTCAAGATGGCTGATCGCGAAACAATCGTCACCGGCGGCGGTGGCAGCGGCGGCATCATTGCCGGCATCCTGCTTGTCGCCTTTGTGGTGATCGTCGCCTATTTCGTCTTCTTCAACGGCAACGGCGGCTCCCGCACGGTCGATGTCGACGTGCCGGCCGTGAAGGTCGATGTCGTGCCGGACGGACAGTAAGGAGAATAGCCATGGAAGGCATTGGATGGGTAATGGCGATCATCATCGGCGCACTGGCCGGCTGGATCGCTGAAAAGATGATGGGCTCCAACCAGGGCCTGCTCATGAATATCGTCATGGGTATTGTCGGCGCAGTGGTCGGCAACTTCATCCTGATGCTGTTGTTCGGCGCCACCATGGGTGGCATCGTCGGCCAGCTGATTGTCGCGGTTGTCGGCGCCTGCCTGCTGATCGCGATCTGGCGAGCCATTCGCGGCCGCCGCGCCGCCTAGCGCTCTCGATGCGTCGGCGGTCGTCGCCGACGCATCCAAATCTCCCGTAAAGCCCAAAATCTCCCGCAATGCCACGGAGCCCGCGAATGCGCGCGATCAGTCTGCTGACCCTTTACGCTTGCTCGCTCTCGATCTTTTTCGCGGCCTACAGCTTCTTCGGGTGAGCCCGGTTCAGGCGAGCCAGACGCAGCTATCAGACCTTTTCTGGCCAAGGTAAAAGCGCCCCCAAGAACGCGAAGCCCGGCCCAAAGCCCCGTCCTCATCTCCGAGGCGGGGCTTTTTCTTGTCCGGTCATTCGTGCCGGATCCCACTGCTCGCGTTGGAACTGGTCGAAGCGGTGGCTTTCGGCAAAGACGCTGACTCCAGCGGTCAGGGGGCTATCAAGCCATGGGTGCTAGGGTCGAGGGGTAGAATGGTGCGCAACGTCGCGCCCAAGAACATGGAGCTGTAAATGGCTCGCTTCGTCCTGCCTGCCCCTCATGCTGGGCAGCGTTACCCTGCTTTCCGGCGCGGTGACCTATGCCGGCGCAAGTTTCACTCTCAACAGGATCGCTGAGGCTGCGGTGTCGGCCCCCATCAGGTCCAACCTGAAGCCGAGCTATGTCGCAGTATTGCCGGCGGCCGACGCCGGCACTCTGGACGTCGCTCGGTCAGTTCCCGTGGTGGTACGCGGCAAGCCGGCCGATGGTCTGCACGCCAGGCAAGCGGCGCAGGCCTTCACCCACACCGTGGCGGTGGAAGCGCTCCGGGTTCGCAATGGGCCGCACAATACCATGCCACAGGTATTCGTTCTCAAGGGCGGCTCGCCGGTGACCGTCACGCGCGAGGTGCGGGGCTGGGCGCTGATCGACGGCGGCCATGCTAGTACCGGCTGGGTCTATGCCAAGCTGCTCCAACCAGCCCAAACCAGCGTCGCGTCGCAGGGATAGCGGGCACTGCCCGCCCGATGCTCGAGCGAGCATCCGAAGGCGGCGGCTGGGCCACTCCTCGGTAGGCCCGGCCGCCGCCGAACCTCAGCAAAGCAAGGAACTGGCCACAGCAGCAATGGCCGGGGAGGAGCCCTGAGACCCGTGATGAAGCTGCTGTTCTGGATCCTGGTGGTCGCAGCTATCCTGACGCCCATCGCACTGCTGCTCGGCTGGCGATAGAAAGGGGCTAGCCCGGAGGCACCTCATACCGGGCCGCTTTGACGCACCTGCTGGATGTGGCCACGCATCTGCTAGATGTGGCCATGGGCCTGCAGCAGCGTCCGCAGGGCCTGGCCCTGCGGGGTGTTCTGTTCGCGCGGCAGATACTCCTCGAGCGGCATGTCTCGCGGATTGCCGCCCGACGAAGCATTGGGCTGATGGCGCACGGTGGAGCCGTCATGCCCGCCGACCAGCAGCCACTGGTCGCCATTTTCACTGCTGTAGAAAACCAGATCATTCTCAATCGACATCGGAAGTCTCCTCGCGAGCCCAATGCCGCGCCTGTCTCAACGTGCGAGAACGCAGATGGTGACAAAGGCGCGCTGTTTCGCGGGCGCTGAGCGCTCAGTCGAAGCGGTTGGCGGCTGGTGGATCGCTGGCCGGAAACGACTCGTCGGAGGCTTCGTCGAGCACCGTCCATGGTCGCCTGGGGCGATCGCGCATTTCCTCGGGACCAGCCGCGCGAATCTGCACATCGCTTTCGCGGGTGCCGACGGCCTTGCCGTCGCGAAATGCGGCTTTGGGTTTCTTGGGCGGGGGAGCATCCAGGCGCATTGTGTCAGCCTCGCTGTTGAGCAACACCAATGACGTTCGCTTGCGAAAGGTTGCTCGCCCCCGAAATTTGCTCGCATCTCGCCGACGACATGATCGTGTCGTTGTGGCGCCACACGGGAAAGCCTACCAAAGGCAGATGAATCAGGACGCAAATGGCGCTGAGTTGGTCGAGCAATGGACGCTGCCCTTTGCTGCGAGGCTGGGCTCGTCGATCCGATCCAAAGGCCTTTATCTCGAAATTCGCGCCCGCCTCCCGGTAGCGGCCAGGAAGTCGCTCTCGCTGAAAGCGGGCGAACTGGCGCTTCGCATGCCGCAAACCGCAGCAAAGCAGTTTGCCGCGACATCTGCGCTTGTCTCCCGAGCCCTCGAGGGCATCGAGAGCCTGCCGGTGATCCCGCGTGAGATCGAGGATATCCTGGGCATTTCGACCACCGAGCGCCACCGCTGGCTGAAGGACGGCCGGTTACCGAGCGCCGGCACCCGCAGCGTGAAACTGCGCGGCCGCGCCAGGAAGGTGACCTTTCACGTGTTCGACCCGCGAGTGGTCGAAGACATTCTCGACCACGGATTGATCGACACCTGGCGCGAGGACGACGCGGTGACGGCCGCCGAGAACCGGCGCAACGCCGCCTGGAAGGCGAAACTCACCAGGGCGCGAAAGACCGCCCGTGAGCCCGCGCCCCGCAAGCCTGACGGCGAGCCCTCGGCTCAAGTCGACGAGGATCGCTTCAAGCTGCGCGGCTGGGCTGAGTTCGAGCGCGACACGCTATTGCGCTGAGCCGGGACCAAAACGCTCGCGACAGGTCAAGCGCGGCGTTTCAGCGCCCGTTGATCATGGACGATCGGGATGCCCAGATCCTGGAGACGCCTGGCGACTGGCGTGCTCGGCAGGCCGATATTCACGTCGAGCAAGGCCGCATCCATGCGACTGCCGTCGAGCAGACCCAGCGCCACGTCGAAAGCGCGCCACGGTGGATCGCTTAACAAACTGATATGCACTGGAGGCCGCGTCGTGACAGGCTTGCTCCAAACGGGAGGTTGCCATGGATCGCGAGTGGTGGGTCGGCCGAGTGCTGCCGGGCTTTGTCGGAGCCCTGATTTTCTTCATTCTATTGCTGATCTGGAACAGCATTACCGGCGGGACGATCGTCAACGCCTTCGGCGGAGCCAGATCCTCCGACATCGAGGCAGTCCAACTGCTTGCCGGGCCTGCTGGTCCGACGGGAGATGTCGGGCCCGCTGGTCCAAAGGGTGACACCGGTGCCGCAGGCCCCGCCGGCCCCGTTGGCGAAACCGGACCGGTCGGGCCGGCTGGGAGCACCGGGCCGGTTGGCCCCGCTGGCCCAAAGGGTGATTCCGGACCGATCGGTCCGAAAGGCAATGTCGGCCCGACGGGTCCGGCCGGTCCGAAAGGAGACGCGGGCCCGATTGGACCCAAGGGCGATGTTGGTCCGGTCGGACCTGCCGGCCCGAAGGGCGACCCGGGCGTGGCTGGTCCGCGAGGCAGTGTCGGCCCGGCCGGTCCAAAGGGGGACGCGGGGCCAATCGGTCCGGCGGGCCCGATGGGAGAGATCGTGCCGGCCACTCCGTCGCAATAGGGGGGCGTCGGCCCGGAAGTTGCAGACCGACAAGTAGCAGCCGGACCCCCACTCGTAGGTGCAGTAGGGGTCCGGCGGCACAGCGAGGTCTGAAGCGAAGGGAGTCGTCACTCAGACGCTGGCTAAATTTTCTCTGCCGGCGATGGTTCCGACAGCGGCTGGCGCCCCGGCCTCCTCGGCTGCGAGAAGAAACTGATCGCTGATCCCAACGTTGTGCGTCATCAACTAGGGAGGCCTCGATGGCTGACGACAAAAAGAAAGTAGGCCGCCCGGATCGGTCGCGTGTGGCCCAGAGCGAAGACTATGAAGTAAACGACTTCGCCCATAAGCACGGCATCAGCGCGCAGCGCGCCCTGGAAATCATCGCCGAAGCTGGCGGCAGCCGGGACCGCGCCGATGAGATCGCAAGACGTTCCGCTTGAACGATGCAGGGGAGCGGCAACGGGATACGCACTGTCTGCAGTGCCATCGATGGCGCGGTCCCGAGCTCGAAGCTCGAGAGCGTGCCGGGTCGAACCATAGGGCTTTTCGGACTTGGGAAGACTCCGGGACAATGGAGTTCAAGACGATATGCCCCGGTCTGAAACGGGCACAAGCCACGAGGGATTGCGGTCTGCCCAGCTCGATCACACCAACCGCTCAATTGCTGCAGAGCCGCCCGACAGCGAAATCCAAGCTCGCAAGCGGCCCGGGCCACTCGCTTCTCCGGCAAAAAAATGAGCCGGCAGCACCCCTCCCGAAGCTCCCGGCTCAACAGTCACCGGCGGCGACCGGCGAAGGGGCATTGTGCCTCAGTGGTGCACGCCTGAAATTCACATTTGATTGGCAGTGAGGCTGACCAAATGGAGGTCGCGCCATTGGCCGAAGCTGCAATTTCGCTGAAAGCAACGTCAGTTGCCCGTCATCGCATGTGGGGTATGACGCTGCTGCCCGGTTGACCAAACCCTCATCCGGCAAGGCGGCACCGCGATAAACTAATTCGCCCACGGCGGTGCCGCCACTCCTTCGCTGACGGCCCTGGCTCGGCACGCGGTCTCTCACAGGGTGAGGCAATGAACGAACCGAAGCTTCAATGGTGGGTCTTTCCGACATTCCTGTTCCTGATGATCGCCGCCGCCGCCGTCGGCGTTGGGCTCGGGATGCTCATTCAAGGCACCTGATGCGACGCCGACGGCGTGCCGGCTGTACCAGCTTCGGACCACGCCAGGGGAGATGTTCCTCGGGCTCGCAAGCCGGAACGCATGGCCGCAAGTCTCGTTGAGAGAGGCTCTCTCTCAGGATCGGACCCGAGCCATGCGCGCGCTTTTCGTTCTTCTGCTCAGCTTGATCGTTGGCACGGCTCAGGGCCAGGAGGAGTGGACCACCTATCGGGACCCTGTCTGTGGTTACGCCGTCGAACATCCGGCGGCAGGCTTTGACATCACGGTCACGGACACAGGTCTTACCCTCATCGAGGAAGGTGGCGCAGGCCAGATCGATATCTACTGCGCCAGCAATGCCGGACGCCGCTCACCCGCCGGCTTTGAGCAGGTCCTCGCCGAGGCGGAACGTATCCGCGAGATCACCTACAGCCGGAGCGGCAGCTCCTGGTTGGCGGTGTCGGGTTATTACCAGGCCGATCAGCAAAGAGGTGATGACCTGATCTTCTACGCCAAGTTCATGTTTTCATCCGACCTGTCGCAGCTTGCTGCCTTCGAAGCGAGCTACCCGGCTACGGACCGACAGCGCTTCGACGCCATTGTCGAACGGATGGAAGACAGCCTCACCGCCCCGCGGGAAGACTAGCTCAACCCGGCGCCACCTGGAGCCGGGCCGATCCTGCGGACCATACCGCCCGCAGCAGCAGGCGAGCGCAGACTACGAAGGCGTGTGTCCCGCCGGGCCTGGGACGACACCTCGGTGTCCGTCAGAGCATATCCAACCCGAGCTTGATGATCGACGCCCAAACAACCGCGCTGAAGCCGATGCATCCGAGCCAGGTCCAAGCCTTGCGCGTCATGTGCAGATGTGGCCGCGACGGCTCGTTCAAAACGTAGCGATGCAGTGGTCTAGTATGTGTTGCCATGACGATCCTATAGCTGACCTTGCGTCTCGCCAGCGTTATTCACGTCGGGGTGATTGTAAGGGGAGATAATAGCAGCGAAGTTCCCGCCGGGTCAGCCGTTCTTTGATCTGGTTTCGCGCGGCGGCCAAAGGAGCAGAACGTCGAGAAACCTGCGAGCGTCTGGATCACCTCAACAGAGGTAGCTCGCATTGCAGTCGGGTATGGCGACTGAAGTCGCCATAGGGAACGCAAGTGTCCGCGCGAGATTGTTTCTCGGCGAGCGACGGTTGGAAACAGCAAAGCCCGCTATCAGACGGGATCCGACCGTCGCTCAGCTGCAAGACGGAGTCCGAACTGGCTCGCACCATTGTGTCTCTCGCGTTGTTCTCAACCGTCGCGCTGCTCGCCGGGGCAATGACGGTCAGTGGCTTGAGCTTCACCGCGGATACGGTTGCCAAAGTAGCCGCCATGACCCCGGTGAAAGCTCAGAAACGACTGCCCAGCTACATTGCCTACATGCCTACGGTGAAGGCCGAGGTTCTTGATATCGCGAAATCGGTGCCGGTGGCGACGCGAGTCCCCAAAATGCCAGCCCTACCGCTGGAGGCGCTGCCGGCGCCGACCTTCACGCACACGGTCGCGGTGGAGTCCCTCCGCGTCAGGAGCGGGCCGCGGAGAACCACTCCGCAGTTGTTCGCCCTCAAGAGTGGGACACAGGTCACGGTGATCAAGGATGATGGCGGCTGGGTGCTGATTACGGCCGGCGGCGACCGGATGGGCTGGGTTTACGCCAAGCTGCTGCGCCCAGCGGACTGAGGGCGGGCGACTGGAGCTCGCGCACTGCGAGGCACGTCCATGACCAAGCCTCTTCCGCCGATCTGGGCTAAACCCAACGGCAAGTCCGGGGTTGTGATGGCGCTTCGTGAGGCCAACCTCTGGCGACAGCGCGAGAAGGCCTTCCGGTCCCGACATGCAAAAGGCGCAGCGGCGTACGCCCGCAGTCAGCAGCGATGGTGGATCGGGGAGGCCCGACTATGTGCCCTAGGCCCGCGAACCTGCGACGCCGAGTTCTTTGACTGGCTTAGCCACCCCGTTGCGCTGCCAAGCTGAGGCCGCAACAGTGCGACATGTGCGTGCCAGCTGCGCCATGTCGGCAGATGATCGACCCATGTCCAAGGTCGACACATCGATCCGAACTTCGGCGTGAACGTTCGCGACAGGCCGAACTAGAGCATAGCGGCGATCAGAAAGCCGCCCCAGATACATAGCCCAATTACGGCTACGAGCGCCGCCCACGCCGTGACCATCCAGCCCACGCCATACCTGCCCCTAAGCACCGCCTCTCACCTGAGGTTGCGAGCAGACCTAGCTCGTTCACGATGTGCGGCCAGCGCTCGAGATCGGCTGATTTTTGCGCAGGTGGAGGGGCTTCGCAAGGGGGGCCAAAGGTCGCTAGAATGTCAGCAAAGGTGACGGTGACTGTTGCCGTTGCGGCATTCGACGTGATCACAGGGCAGTGGCCGAAGCTGCAGTTTCACTGAGAAGCTGAGTCAGGCGCCTGTCATCGCTCGTGAGGTATAGTGCGTTGGTCGGCTGATAACCCTCGCCCGACTCGGCGGCATCGCAAGACCATCTCCGCCCCACAGCGGTGCCGCCACCCCCCTCCGGCTCAGGACTGGGCGCCCGAACTCCAAGTCCAGGCAAGGGGGAGGTATCAAGCGACCTGAGAAGCGCCCCAAGTTGCCGGGTTGGCTGGAATGGCCGCCAGCCTCTCGATGTCCACGGTCTGCGCCTGGTCGACCAGCACCCGGCCGGCGAGCGTAAGGAGTGCGCTCCCGTCGGCGGCTATTGTTATCCAACCCTTGGAAATCAACGGCAGGGTCAAGTGCGGCGGCAACCCCGAACCGTGCTCGGCAAACCGAACCAAGGCGACGATTTCGGCTGGGGCAGGTCCTGCAATTGCTGCATCACGCATCGTCCATCTCCTGGTTGCAGGAGACCACAATGTTCTCGCTGGCCTCCAGTTCCCTGACCTCGGTGATGAACCAGGAACAGCCGGTCAACGCAGGGTCTGTCGGCCATCCCACCCACGTCCAGACGCGCCATGACGACGAGATGCGGCGATCCAGGGAACCCGTCCCCCTCGACGAAGTTTGGGGGCCTGAGGGAGCCAGAAAATGCATCAAGAACACTCGTCGCGCTCGCGCATCATGAACCCCATCATCAGCCAGCGGAAACTCGCGAGGGAGCGTGTTGCTCCGTATCTCGGCGAGCTCAAGCGGTGGCAGAGCAAGTCGCTGCAGCTGCGTGCGCTGCACAACTCTCGGCACCAATCGGCTGATGCCCTCGCTATCGGCCAAATGCAGCTCGCCGCGCTCCGAACGGAAATCGAGATGGCGCGCCAGGCCTTCATTCTCGAGATGGATGACATTGCCGACATGCCGGCGGTCGTCGACTATCTGGCGGCGCTCGACAGTCTTCTGAGGCGGTAGCGCGTGGCTCTCACCTGACCCTGACGGAGTGGGTCGTAGGCCACATGCACTAACCCGCAAGAATTATGGCAGAAGCGCTGACTAATGCGTATTCAGCCGCGGCTCGTTCGCGTCCACAGCGTTCGGCGGGTCGGCTGGGTGCTCATCCTTCGGTGCGGGCATCCAGTTGCCGCCCTTGCAGCGTCTCCCTTGGCCCGGTGCATCGGATCGCACCGTACGGCCCTTTCTCTCCGCTGAAAGAGTTCGTGTCCACTCGCGGACGAAAGTTTTGCAACCAAGCTGCCAATGCCACGTCTTCCATCACGAGCGGAGGCCAACATGCGGTACTACTTCGATATTTTCGATGGCGATCACTGGGCGCGAGACGATCTTGGGGCGGAGTGCGCGAGTGACGGTCGGGCCCGTCACCAGGCCGTGCTGGCGCTGACCGAACTGGCGCGCGAACTGCTGCCATCGGATGGCCCTTCGAAGGAGCTGATGATCAGGGTGAGGATCCGCAACGAGGTCGCCTTCACGGTGCAGCTGGAGTTCGGCACGTCCTCCGGACCGGCGCTCAGCGATCCCTCGGTGGTGAACTGATCTCGACCCAAAGCGTCGGGGCACGAGGGGTTGCGTGTCGGGGAGAGCGGGGCGCCGACCGAAGACGGCAATCGCGCCAATTCAAGGGGAGCTAGTTGCCGCGCAACCAGCCGGCCGTCAGGACCATCGAGGTGAGGTGGATGGCGCCGGCGCCGGCGCGGACGGAAGTTTCGACGCTGGACTGCGCCTCGCTGGTGGGCAGTTGGCGGCGGTCGTGACTCCTGTCGCTCTGCTGCTGGGCTGGAGCTAGCGGGCCGGTGGCAAAACCCATCCGAAAGGGCAGGCCGAGTAAGCCTTCTCCGAGCGGAACTGCGAGCTTCCTCCGAAGTTAAGTCGTCGCGGCGGACGAGACCTCATTGAACAAGGATGCGCTGTAATGAAACTTCCTCCACTTTTCGGCTCGGCCCTCCTCGTCGGGTTGTTGTCGACTGGCGCCATTGCGGCTGAGGCCGTCAGTGGCGCCAATGTCCGTTCGGGGCCGGGGGCTTCGTTTGGCGTAGTCGACACGCTCGCAGCGGGCGAAGGCGTCACGGTGACCCAGTGCGCCGCGAATGGCTGGTGCCTGATCGACCACTCGGGCCCGGACGGCTGGGTCTCGGCCAAGCTGCTCGCCGACAACGGCAACGCCGCCGACTACTACAATGCACCCGATGGCGGCGTGCGGGTTGCCAGAAACGTCGACGATGACGACGGCTATCCGCGGCTCATCGGCCGTGCGCCCGACGTCAACGTGCGGTTCGGCTTTGGCTTTGGCGACGGCCTGTTTGGCTTCCGCGACGGCTTGATGATGGGTCGCCCCGGCCGCGATCGTGGCGACGTGGTCTGCCTTGTCACTTTCTTCAGCCGCGACGACGTGGCTGCCGGCCGCGATGCCGATGTGCAGCGCGCCCAGATCCTGTCACGCCGCGTTGCCGAGCGAAACGACGGCCCGAACGACCGCCGGGCCATCTTCGACTACGGCTCGGAGCGCGAGACGATTCGAACCTGCCGCTATCTCGACCGCCTGAACTAACTGCAACGGTTGGCGCCGCTAGCGGGCGCTGTACCGGAAGCTCCCGGATCCCTTCCGGGGGCCAAGATCCGGCGGGCATCGCTGCATGTCAGGATGCACGCCGGATCGCTCCAATCCAGTAGCGAGGCCTCGACTGATGCCTTCAGTCGAAGTTTAGCTGCCGACGGGAACCGAAGCGCGTCCGGTGCATTATCTACACATCCGCGTCATGCGGACGATGAGCCCATCCCCCTGGATTCATCATGCCACGACGATACGCCCCTATCGTCGTGCACCAAAGGGATCTCGGCCCGCAAAGGTCGGGGTCCCTTTCATTGCTGCCTGTGGCAACCAAAGCCCTCGCCGCAAGTTACTATCGACCGGCATTGTTGTCGGCGGGCGGGCTGGATGAACAATTCTCACAATTTCGATGCCTCACTCACCGACGATGGGCGCTATCGCTTGCTGGTCGAGGCGATCAGCGACTACGCGATTTACATGCTTGACCCCACCGGGATCGTGGCCAACTGGAACGCCGGGGCGCAACGCTTCAAGGGCTATCGGCCCAGCGAAATCATCGGCAGGAACTTCGAAATCTTCTACACCGACGCGGATCGGGCCGTCGGCCGGCCGGAGATCAACTTGCGCCGCGCCGCGGACGTGGGCCGCTTCGAAGATGAGGGATGGCGTGTCCGCAAGGATGGCAGCCAGTTCTGGGCGCATGTCGTCATCGACCGCATCCTCGATCCCGAGGGCAACCTTGTCGGCTTTGCCAAGATCACCCGCGACCTGACCGAGCGCCACCAGACCCAGTTGGAACTCGAACGCGCCCGCGAGGCGCTGTTCCAATCGCAGAAGATCGAGTCGATCGGCCAGCTGACCGGCGGCGTGGCGCACGATTTCAACAACCTGCTGATGGCGATCATCGGCAGCCTCGAAATCGTGCAGCGCCGGATGAATGCCGACCCCAGCATAAGCCCGTTCATCGACAACGCGCTGAAGGGGGCGCGCCGCGGCGCCGTGCTGACCCAGCGCATGCTGGCCTTTGCCCGCCGGCAGCAACTCAAGATGGGTGCGGTCAACCTCAAGGCCGCCGTCGAGGGGATGAGCGAACTGCTGGAGCGCTCGCTGGGGCCGGCCATCCTGATTCGCACCGAGTTTCCGGAGACCCTGCCGGCAGTGCGCACCGATATCTCGCAGCTCGAGGCGGCAATCCTCAATCTGGCGGTGAACGCGCGCGATGCCATGCCCGATGGCGGCACAGTGCGCATCACCGCCCAGCAAAAGGCAGGCGACCGTCCCGGCAACTACGTCGTGCTCAGCGTGGCCGACGAGGGCGAAGGGATGGACAGCGACACGCTCGCCAAGGCGACCGAACCGTTCTTTACCACCAAGGGCGTCGGCAAAGGCACCGGCCTCGGCCTATCGATGGTGCATGGCCTGGCTCAGCAATCGGGCGGCTATCTCGAACTGCGAAGCGAGGTCGGCGTCGGCACGACTGCCTTGATCTGGCTGCCGGTAACGGACGCCGAGGCGGCTGCGACTGTCGCCCCTCCGGCCTCCCGCCCCAAGGAGGGTCGACAAGCGCTGCGCGTCCTCGCCGTCGATGACGATGCGCTGGTCCTGATGAACACAGTGGCAATGCTCGAAGAGCTTGGCCATGAGGTGGTGGAGGCCCATTCGGGCCGCGAGGCGCTCGAGGCGCTGGAGCGGCAGACGGTGGACCTGCTGATCACCGATCAGGGCATGCCGAAAATGACCGGGGCGGAACTGGCCCAGAAAGTGCGGGCCGCCTGGCCGCACATTCCCATCCTTGTGGCCACCGGTTATTCCGAGCTCAGCGACAGCGCGGCGCGCGATCTGCCGCGGCTTTCCAAGCCGTTCAGCCAGCAGGATCTCGCTGCGGCCATCACCAGCACGATCGCGGCCGCCTCGGCCGCCGACCC
Organism: Devosia insulae DS-56; assembly: GCF_000970465.2. Lineage (GTDB taxonomy): Bacteria > Pseudomonadota > Alphaproteobacteria > Rhizobiales > Devosiaceae > Devosia_A > Devosia_A insulae. The sequence goes on along the minus strand of NZ_LAJE02000401.1, from coordinate 18,351 downwards.
AGTGGCAGTTCCGGCACTCTGATCGCGCGGCCCCCTCAGCCCTTTGGCCGTGCTGCCGGGGGCCAGTCTGTGGGATGGGCCTTGGCCGGCTTTTCGAGATCGCTGATGTCGGGTGCTTGCCGCCTGGGCTTGGGAGCGGCCTGGTCGGGCGGACGTTTCGGCGGCTTTGCCACGGATGTTTCCTCCTCGCCGGTGAGGAAGGTAACCCAGACGTGCAGCTCTCGTTCCCGGCACATGTCTTTTGTTAATGCGCTGGGCGACGCTTGGGCCTAGGGTTCATTGACCGGTCGAGCCGGTGCCCTGCGGGCACCACTAGTATCGCTGCAACCGGGCGTCCTGGCGAAGCGCATCGAGCCTGCCGATCCACCACTGGGGTGGATGGGTCCTCCTGCGTTTGGCGCATACATGACACATCAATTCGGCCTAACGGCCATGGTCGTCGAGACCAACTACCTCATCGCCTCGGTTATCGAGGCGCCGCTGCTCAATGCCGGCTACCGGGTGATTATCGCCACCGATCCCGACGAGGCGTTCGCCTTTCTGGATCGGAAGGATGTTCACCTGGCGCTGATCGATTTCCGCCTGCAGCACGCCGAGCCGGAAGGGTTGGTGGCGAGGCTGACGCAACAGGGCATTCCCTTCATCTTCTGCACCGCCGCCAGCCGCGAAGAGGTGTTCGAGCACTTCCCGAACGCCAGGGTGATGCCCAAGCCGTTCAGCGACCAGGACCTGCTGGCCGCCGTAGCGACACTGGCGATCGCACCGGGCGCCTACCAGGCCGAATGACCTCACGCCACGACGGAGAACCATCCATGACGGCCACCGACACAATGCAGCACCGCAACTCGCAGACCAGCGTGGTGGCGAGAAGGCGGGCCGATGGCACCCTCAAACCCTTCATCGGCGAGTTGCAGCACTGGAACGGCAAGGCGGCGCGGCTGCGTGGCCTCGCCGCGTCCTTCTACGGCACACCGGAAGAGCGCAATCTGGCGCGGCTCGAGGCCGGTGCGCTGCTCGCCGAGATCCGTCGCCGGCACAGCGAGTTTCGCACGGCGATCAAGGGCGAGCCCGACCATAGCCGTCTCCTCGATGTCGACGCGGCCTTCCGCCGGATGATCGACCAGCTCGAGGCAGTTTCCAGAAGCGGCGGCAACGCGGGCCGGTAAGGCAGGACCTCAGACGGAACGAACGCCCCCTATCGGCGTTGGCTTTCAGGTTCAGCGCCGGCAAGAGCGCGACGCTGCCAAAATTGGTCGCCGCATCCATCGGGTGCGGCGCGTGCTTTTGAGCGTGCAGCATTCCCCCGCAACCGAGGAGCTTCAGATGAGCAAGGACAAGCCGAAGCCGGAGCCGATCGAAAGCGGCAAGGGCAAGCAGATGGACGACAACATCGACGATCTGGGCCGGCGCCCCGACGGCTCCAGGCAGGAGCAGCCGGGATTGACCAAGCCGTCGAAGGACTGAGCGGCGGCGCCGCCGGCTAGCGCCGCAGTTTTTCGAGATGCAGGTAGGTCGGGTCGAACTGTCCCAGCTCGCGCAGCTGTGGCCAGTCAAATATCTCGACCACCCCATCTTCCCACTCGAGCGCTCCGGTTCGCCGCAGGCGCTGCAGCGTGCGGTTGGTGTGGACGATCGATAGCCCCAGGGCATCGCCGAACTGCGCCTGGGTCAGCGGAAACGGATAGCTTTGGGCGTTCGCCAGCCCCGCCATCTGGGCGCGTACGAACTGCTCGCAGAACAGGTGCGCCATCTGTTCGTCAGCAGTGAGCCGGCCCTTGGTCACCATCCACTGCCGGTGGATGGCGCCGTCGAGCAGCGTCAGCAGCCACAGGACCCGCGTCAGGTGCGGATAGTTCTCGGTGATATGCATGAGCTGCTGGTGCGGAAACGTCACCACCTCGCATGGGGTGATGGCGGTGACCGAGTGGTCCATCAGCTGCAGCGGGAACGAGTGGAGGTCGACAAAATCCCCGGCGATATGCAGGCCGGTGATCTGTCGCCCGCCGTCCTCGACGGTCGAATAGCGCGCCGTCATGCCCTTGACCACCAGCGTGCTGAAGCCGGGGCGGTCGCCCTGGGTGACGATGTCCTTGCCCGCCGCAAAGCGCCGCGACGCGCCGGCGGCCGCGAGGATGGCGTTGTGCTCTGCGTCGGACAGGTCGTCCCTGACCGACACCATGGAAAAGAACGGGTTGAAGGCGTCTGGGTCTATCTGGGCCATGCTAGTCCTGGTCTGGGTTTTGGCCGCTCGTCACCTGCAGCTCGTAATCGAGCGACACGTCGAACTGCGGCCCCTCGGCGGTGCGCACGTGAATGGAGAGCTTTCGCTCGTCGCCATTGGACGGCAGGTCGTCTCGCGCCATCTCGGTCAGGGCGAGTGTCGCCTGCAACCTGGCGGCAGCAGGATCGGGGAGGTCTATGCCGGTGTCGTCATGCGAAAGGTCGTCCCCGTCGCGTACGTCGAAGAAGTAGATCATGCCCATCTCGCGTGAAGCCCACCTGGCTGGTGTGCGAGACAAACGGAAGGCGGCGGTATGCGTTCCGTCGCGTGTGCTGCAATAGATCCAATGGAGCATGGATCAGCTGGGGCTCTGGCACGTTGAGCTTGTCACAGCGAGGCATACAGATGATCACTTTGACCCCATATCCCGATCGCACCTGGTGGCATCGTGGCAAGCCATACTCGCGCATGGAGCTGATCGGCGATGCCGCGGTCCACATCGTGGGGTTGCTCGTCGCCCTGGGGTTGGGCGGGATGCTGCTCGCCAGCAGCGGGATTGAGACCGCCCTCGTGGTCTCGGTCTATGTCGCCTCGCTGCTGCTGGTGCTCAGCGTTTCGCTCGCCTTCAACCTCGCACCGGTTGCGCCATTGAAGCGGCTGCTCGCCCGCTTCGACCAGGCCGCGATCTTCCTTCTTATCGCCGGCACGTATACGCCGCTCCTGGCGCTGCTTGGCGATACGCCCGCCTCCACCCTGATGCTGATTGCGGTATGGAGCGCGGCGATGATCGGCATTGGGTTGAAGCTGATCGTGCCGCAGCATTTCGGCCGGCTGGCGCTGCTGCTCTATCTGGGCATCGGCTGGAGTGGTCTGCTGATCTTCCAGTCGCTAGCCAGCGTCCTGCCATCGAGCACGCTGCTGCTCATCATCGCCGGTGGTGTTGCCTATTGCTCCGGCATCATCTTCCACCTGTGGGAGCGGCTGCATTTCCATAACGTGATCTGGCACTGCTTCGTGGTGCTGGGCGCCAGCATCCACCTGTGGGCGGTGCTCGATTGCATGGTGCTGCAGCGGCTTTAGCGCGGGGGCGCAGCAAGCAACTGGCGCATCGACGCCATCACCGCGGCGTGCTGGTAGGGCTTGCCGAAGAACACGCTGCCATCGGGCATTTCGCTGATCTCGACCATCCGGTGTCCCGAGGTGACGATGATCTGAACCGGCGGGAAGCGGTGCCTGACCGCGGCAGCAAGCTTCAGGCCATCCATGCTGCCGGGCATATCGATATCGGTGAACATGATGCGCACGCTCGGCTCCGCATCGAGCACAGCGATGGCCTGGTCGGCATTGGCGGCCTCGAACACGAAAAACCCCTCGCGCTCGAGCTGGTCGACAATGTCCATGCGGATCAGCGCCTCGTCTTCAACTACCAGCACTGAAACAGCATGAGTCACGTCATCACCTCGAGGGTAGGTGACGATCAACTCCCGGTGGCCCGGATCGATCCGTGTCGCACGCAACACGTGAACACAATGACTTGCGTGGGCTCGTGATCCTTTTGGCCTCTCGCTGCGTTAAAGCTGCAGCGCGTAGTGTCTGCCCAGCGTCGGAGCCTCAATGACCGTCATTTCCCGCAATCACGTTGTTACCGCCGGAGCGGGCTTGAGGCCGATGATTTTTGCGCATGGTTTCGGTTGCGACCAGAACATGTGGCGCCTCGTCGCCCCGGCCTTCGAAGCCGACCACCTCACCGTGCTGTTCGATCACGTCGGCGCCGGCAAGTCCGACCTTACCGCCTATGACGCGGGCAAATACTCCACCCTCAAGGGCTATGCCGATGATCTGGTGGAGATCGGTCGGGCGCTTGGCGTTACCGGTGGGGTGTTCGTCGGCCACTCGGTGAGCGCCATGATCGGGGTGCTCGCCTCGATCAAGGCGCCCGACATGTTCGAGAGCCTGGTGCTGGTCGGCCCCTCGCCGCGCTATATCGATGCCGAAGGCTATCATGGTGGCTTCACCGCGACGCAGGTCGAAGAGCTGCTGGCCTCGCTCGCCGACAACCACATGGGCTGGTCCGCCGCGATGGCTCCGGCGATCATGGGCAATGCCGACCGCCCGGAGCTGGGAGAGGAACTGACCAACAGCTTCTGCCGCACCGACCCGGCGATCGCGCGGCAGTTCGCCCGCACCACGTTCACCTCCGACAACCGCGCCGACCTGCACCAGGTGACGGTGCGCACGCTGATCCTGCAATGCAGCGACGACATCATTGCGCCCGAGGCGGTGGGCGCCTATGTGCGCGATAACATTGCCGGGAGTGAAATGAAGATCCTCGATGCCACCGGCCATTGCCCCAACCTCAGCGCGCCCGCCGAAGTGATTGCGGCGATCCGGGATTTCATCTGAACGATGCCAGGGCCGGCTGCCGAAGACCTCGAGGATCTCTACGAGAACGCCCCGTGCGGCTATCTTTCGCTCGGTCCCGACGGGCGGATCGTCAAATCTAACAAGACGCTGTCGCGCTGGCTCGGCGTCGCAGCCGAAGAGTTGCGCGGCCAGCGCCTGCGCGACCTGCTCAGCATTGCCGGTCAGATCTTCTATGAAACGCATTTCGCGCCGCTGCTGCGCATGCAGGGCTTTTTCGACGAGGTGGCACTCGATCTGATCACGGCCGATGGTGCGCCGTTGCATGTGCTCGCCAACGCCGCCGAGCGCCGCGATGCCGATGGCGGGCTGCTGTTCACCCGGGTGACGGTGTTTCGAGCCACCGAGCGCCGCCGCTATGAGCGCGAGCTGGTCGACGCCACCGAAACCGCGCAGGCGGAATCCCGCATGTCGAAGGGACAGTTGCTCGCCGAGCACGAGGCAGCAGAGTTGCGCGAGCAGTTCATCGCGGTGCTCGGGCACGACCTGCGCAACCCGCTGGCCGCGATCGATGGCGGCACCAACCTGTTGATGCGCGAGCCGCAGAGCGAGAAATCGCAGCGGGTGATCGGGCTGATCCGCGGCAGCGTCTTGCGGATGAGCGGGCTGATCGACAACGTGATGGATTTTGCCCGCGGCCGGCTGGGTGGTGGGATCCAGCTGAGCCGTAGCAGCAGACCGCTGGCACTGACGCTGGAGCAGGTGGTTGGCGAGTTGCGAACCAGCTATCCCGAGCGCGAGATCGAATTGAATCTCGACGCTACCGCCGAGGTCGAAGCCGACCATGCCCGGCTGGCGCAGCTGTTCTCGAACCTGCTGGCCAACGCCATCACCCATGGGGCGGTGGACCGGCCCGTGCGGGTCGACGCCACAATGGGCGCTACCGGACTGGAGCTGTCGGTGGCCAATGCCGGGCCGCCGATCCCGCCGGCGGCGATCGAGCAGCTGTTCCAACCGTTCTATCGCTCCAACCCGCAGTCGCGGGTGCAGGGCCTGGGGCTGGGGCTCTATATTGCCGCGCAGATTGCCGAGGCGCATGGCGGGCGGATCGACGTGACCTCGGACGCGACCGAAACGCGCTTCACCTTCCACCTGCCGCAGGTAGAAAAGCGGGCCTGATGCCGAGCACCAGACCCGCAGGGATAGTCAGGCTGCTCAGTGCAGGTCGGGGGTGCCGTTGACGCTGTCGCCGACGGCCTTGACGGTTTCGTCGTAGACCTTGGCGGCGCCGTCCTTGCCCTTTTCGTAAAGGTCGGCGACGCGGGTTTTGCCCTCCTCGTAGACCTCCGAAGCGACATCGATGGCCTTGCCCCTGACCTCGTCGGCCAGCTCGCCCACGGCTTTATCTTCCTGCTCGGTATGCGGCAAAGCGGCGCCGAGGGCCGCGCCGGCGGCAAAGGCCAGAGCTCCGGCGACCAGCGGCTGATTCTGGAACGTATCCATCACCACCCTGGTGGCACGATCGGTCTGGTGCTGGGCGCTGCTGCCCATATTGCGCGCCTGCTGCTGCACGCCGTCGAGCATGTCGCCGACCTGATGACGCAAGTCATGCCAGGCGTGCGAGGCCCAACCCGCCGCCTCGTCGATGCGGTTGCCGGCCTCATCCTGGAAGTCCTGCAGCCGGTGGCCGGCTTCATCGATAAAGCCGCCGAACTTCCGGCCGGCGTCATCGACAAATTCGCCGGCCCGGTGGCCCAATTCATTGGACTCGGCCTTATAGCGCTTGCCGCGGGCATCCTGGAACTCGCTGAACCACTTGCCGGAGTCGTCGGCCGCATGGTTCACCCGGCGAAGGCCGCCGGAGACTGTGGCATAGGGATAGTCGGACCGGTAGCGGCTGGGTTGCGGCGCCGGGTTTGGAGCCGAGAGTTTCGGACCTTGTCCAGTCATCAGCCAGACGAGGCTGATGCCGAGCAGCGCTGCAGGCAGCGGGTTGTTCGAAACGGTGTGGCCGAGATTGGCGGCAAAGTGCTGGCCACCATCCTTGCTGTAGCTCAGCAACTCATCCACCAGTTGCCCGGGGGACAGCCGATCCTTGATCTCGCCGATCCGGTCTTCGACACGCTGGCGCTGCTGTTCGACTTCCCGCTCCAGCTGGGCAGAATCTTTTCCGTAGCTGCTCATCACAGGCTCTCCTTAACGACCTCGGCATCGCGCGCGAGGGAATGGGTGGTGCGGTCGAGCTCGAAGGTGGTCGCCTTCCAGGCCTCGAGGCTTTTCGAAATGAAGCTCCAGGCGATGACGCCGACGACGACGGCCACCACGATGGAAGCAATGAAGCCGGCAGCCTGCTCGGACATACCGATGGCGACGAGGACCCAGGAGAGCCCGATCACCAGCGCCGAGAGAAAAACGCCGACGGCGCCGATGGCTAGAACGCCGCCAATGGCGAGGCCCTTGGACGCGGTAAGCACATCACCGAGCTTTTCGGACGCTTCGGTCTTGGCCAGCTGGATTTCCTTGCGAAACAGCCCGGAAATGTCGCCGGCGAGGCCGCCGAGCAGGTCGGTGAGGGTATGGGGGCGCTCAGTATCCGCCATTTCGGCCTCCCTCGTTGAACACGGCAGTCGAGGGGTTCGAACCCGATCGCATCGAGCTCTGGCCTGAGCCCGGAGGGTTCGACCCGTAGCTCGAGCCCGACGGGCTGGACCCTGCGGTAGGAGCCGCCTCGGGCTTGCGCGAGGCGGAGGCGAGAACGAAGCGGGAAGCGACGAAGCCGAGCAGGGCCGCAGCGCCCATGAAGGCGACGGGTTGCTTCCGCCCGAAATCCTGGGCGATGCCGATGATCTGGTCGACATCGTTGTCGCGCACGGTCGAGGTCAGCTTGTCGGCCCCATCGGCCAGCATGCGGACGTAGCGGCTGCCGGCCTCGCCACTGCTGTCGAGTTCTCCCGCCACTTTCTGCAGGGCACCGCTGACGCCGCCCAACTGGGCAACGAGCAGATCCTTCTGGTCGGTGGCAAGGCCCTTGGCCTTTTCGGTAACGCCCTCAAGCTGCGTCATCGCCTCGTCGCCGATGGCGGCGGCCTGCTGCTTGACCTCATCGGCGAGATGGCCGAGGTCGGCCTCTGCGGTTTCGGTCAGCGCGGCGGCATCGGACCGGACGCGGTCGGGGCTGAGGTCGGTATCAGTGGGGTAATCGGGGGCCATTTGTGCTGCTCCTATGAACTCCACGGGAGCGCTCGAAACCCGGCGCTCCTCGGTGGCTGCTGGCAACTCAACTTGGCGAGGGGGACAATGTTCCGGGGCGACCCGAACTCAATTTCGTCCCTGCGACGGAACGATCGCGCACCAGCCACGCTAAGCTCGAAGGGCGCGCATTCGCGGGCCAAGGAGCACCCATGGCCAGAACTTCAAAGTCGACACTCACCTATGGCGACCTGCCCATCGTGCGCGGCGCGGGGGGCGAGACGCATCAGCGGGCCGAGGAGGGCTACGATGTTCTCACCACCCAGCAGGGGATGCCGGTTGCCGACGACCAGAACACGCTGAAGCAGGGGGCGCGCGGCCCGACGCTGATCGAGGACGCGCATTTCCGCGAGAAGATCTTTCACTTCGATCACGAGCGCATCCCCGAGCGCGTAGTGCACGCTCGCGGCTACGGTGCGCACGGGTTCTTTGAGACCTACAAGCCGCTGCCCGAGCTGACACGCGCCGACCTGTTCCAGCGCGCCGGCGAAAAGACGCCGGTCTTCGTGCGCTTCTCCACCGTCGCCGGCAACAAGGGCTCGTTCGATCTGGCGCGCGATGTGCGCGGCTTCGCCGTGAAATTCTACACCCAGGAGGGCAACTGGGATCTGGTGGGCAACAATATCCCGGTGTTCTTCATCCAGGATGCGATCAAGTTCCCCGACATCATCCATTCGGTGAAGGATGAACCCGACAAGGCGTTTCCGCAGGCAGCGAGCGCCCATGACAACTTCTGGGACTTCATCTCGCTGACCCCTGAATCTATGCACATGATCATGTGGGTGATGTCCGACCGGGCGATCCCCCGCTCGTTCCGCTTCATGGAGGGCTTTGGCGTCCACACCTTCCGGCTGGTCAACGCCAAGGGCAAATCCAGCTTCGTCAAGTTTCACTGGAAGCCGAAGCTGGGGATGCAATCGGTGGTGTGGAACGAAGCGGTGAAGATCAACGGCGCCGACCCCGATTTCCATCGCCGCGACCTGTGGAACGCGATCAAGGCGGGCGATTTCCCGGAATGGGAACTGTGCCTCCAGACGTTCGACCAGAAATTCGCCGACAGCTTCGATTTCGATGTGCTCGACCCGACCAAGCTGATCCCCGAGGAATTGCTGCCTGCGACACCGGTCGGCCGGCTGGTGCTCGACCGCATGCCCGACAACTTCTTCGCCGAGACTGAGCAGGTAGCGTTCATGACGCAGAACATCGTGCCTGGCATCGATTTCTCCAACGACCCGCTGCTGCAGGGCCGCAACTTCTCCTATCTCGATACCCAGCTGAAGCGGCTCGGCGGGCCCAACTTCACCCACCTGCCGATCAACGCGCCGAAATGCCCGTTCCACAATTTCCAGCAGGATGGCCATATGGCCTTCCACAACCCCGTGGGCCGCGCCAATTACGAGCCCAATTCCTGGGGCACCCACATCGGCGGGCCGCGCGAAACCGCAGCCGGCTTCGAGAGCTTCGCCGAGGAGGCCGAGGGGCCGAAGCAACGCCTCAGGCCCGAAAGCTTTGCCGATCACTACAGCCAGGCCCGGCAGTTCTTCATCAGCCAGTCGCTTATCGAGCAGCGCCATATCGGCGATGCACTGGTGTTCGAGCTGAGCAAGGTCGAGGTGCCGGCAATCCGTGAGCGTGTCGTCTCACATCTGCTCAACATCGATGAGGGTCTGGCGCAGACGGTTGCCGACGGTCTCGGTCTCGCGGCGCTGCCGACCGCCGCTCCTCCCGCCGTCACCCCGCGCATCGATTTACCGGCGTCCGATGCGCTCTCGATCCTCAAGAACCCTCCCGGCACCTTCAAGGGCCGCAAGCTCGGGGTGCTGATCACCGATGGTGTCGATGCCGCGCTGCTCGATGCGTTGCTGGCCGCGGTGACGGCAGCAGGCGGCACGATGGAGCTGATCGGCCCGAGCGTTGCGGGGATCACCGCCAAGGATGGTACGGTGCTCGCGGCGCATCACAAGATCGATGGTGGCCCGTCAGTGCTGTTCGACGCCGTGGCGGTGTTGCCCGGCGACGAAGGAGTGCAGTCGCTGCTGAAACTCCCGGCGGCGCGGGATTTCGTCGCCGACGCCTATGCCCACTACAAGTTCATCGGCTTTTCCGAGGCGGCGAAGAAGCTCTTCACCAAGGTCGGGCTGCCCGAAGATCTCGACGATGGCTTCACCGACCTCACGGCCACCGACGCCGTCTCCTTCATAGAGACCTGTACCGCCCTGCGCTTCTGGGATCGCCCTGACGGGGCGTGACCGGCTGCCGAACCAGAGATCGTTCGAACCGTCTCATGGGCCAGCACCGGTCCAACCTGTCGCGCTCACTTTCGAGTCCGCGCTCAGGCCTGCTTTGGGTACTGGTCGTGACGGTGCAACCAGCTCATGCCTTCGGTCTCATTGCGCCCCTTGGGGGCAAGGTCGAGCATGGGGTAGGCGCCCATCATCACCTCGACGCCCCGGCCGAAGGTCGAATAGGTGCGATATACCGTCCCGGCCTCATCCTTGAAGAATGCGCTGACCCCCGGCCATTCTTCGCCGGTCTCGTCCCACTCGCCGAAATTGTAGTCGATATGCCCGCTCGCCACCTCCTCGGGGGTAAAGCTGACGCGGAAATCATAGTTGAAGCTGCTGCCGTTGGAGGACACCCAGCGGAACTTCCACCCCATGCGCTGGCGATAACGCTCGAGATCGGCAAGCGGGGCGCGTGACACCGCGACGAAGGTGACGTCGTGGTTGGCGAGGTGCAGGTTCATGCCGTCGGTATGATCGGCCATGAATGAGCAACTGGGGCAACCCTGTTCCCAGCCCGGCGCAAACATGAAGTGCTGGATGAGAAGCTGGGAGCGACCGTCGAACAGCTCGGCGAGCGTGCGCGGGCCTTCGAGCGTGTCGAACACATACTCCTTGTCGACGCGCACCCAGGGCAGGGCGCCGCGCTGCTTGGTAACGTCGTCGCGCTGGCGGGTGAGCGCCTTTTCCGCCTTCAGCAGTTCATGGCGGGCGGCCAGCCATTCGTCCTGAGAAACAACAGCGTGCTGCATTGTCAGTCTCCTTGGTTGTGATTGGGGGTAAGACGCGGCTCAGTTGAGCGCTGCGAAAACAGCATCAGCCACGGCGAGGCGTGGAAGATGCTCATCAGCAGGTACATCAGCGCCATGTCGTTGATCGGCAGGAGCGGCAGTGTCGAAGTGCAGACGCTGAGGCCTGAGATGCCGACAGCGGAAACCCATGCCAGCAGTGCAAACAACGGGCTCGCAGTGAGCCCCAGCATGGCCTTCGGTGATCCTATGGATGTCATGTCGTGCTCCGTTCCGATGCGCTGCTGTAGGCCGGCCGGGTGGCAGGGCGAGAGTTACAAATGCGACGCGATTGTCCGCGGGGGTCGATCGCACACGGCCGCCGGCCGCTGCCGACAGCGAGAACGGCGTTGATTCCTGGTCGCTGCGGTCGCGACCCAGCTTGTAAAGTGTAGTCGTGGTGCGAAACGACATGCGGCCGAAAACGATCCTTGGCAGGGCTGCCAATGTTGTGCGAAATTCTGCCAATGGCCCATAAAGTATCGCTGCTGGTCTATCCGGATTTTGAACTGCTCGACACCACCGGCCCCTCGTCGGTGTTCGGCGCAGCCAACATGATGCTGCTCAAAGCTGGCTTGGCCGAGTTCTATTCGGTGGAGATGCTGTCGACGTCGGGTGGACCGGTGCGAAGCAGCAGCGGCGTTTCGCTGCACACCGAGGCCCTGGCCGACACGCCGACCGAAGGCGTAGATACGCTGCTGGTGGCAGGTGCTCTGGCTGATCCGATGCTGGCGATCCTTGAGGATCCGCTGCTGCGGAGCTGGGTGCCGCGCTGTGCCGGCGCCGCCGGCAGGTTCGGTTCGATCTGCTCGGGGGCTTTCATTCTCGCCGGGCTCGGCCTCGTGGATGGCAAGCGGGTGGCGACGCACTGGGATGCGTGCGCGCCGCTGGCGGCGCACTTCCCGGCGGTCACGGTGGATCCGGAGAGCATTTTCGTCGAGGACGGGAAAGTCTGGACTTCCGCCGGGGTCACCGCCGGGATCGACATGGCACTGGCACTGGTGGCGCGGGACCTCGATGCCTCGATTGCGGCGCGCGTTGCCCAGTGGCTGGTGCTCTACGCCCGCCGCCCCGGCTACCAATCCCAGTTCAGTCCGATCCTGAGGGCCCAGGCCAAGGCCGACAATCCGTTTGTCGAGCTGATTGACTGGCTGCACGCCAATCTGCACCGCCAACTGGACGTGCCGAGCCTGGCAGAGCGGGCGGGGCTCAGCGAGCGGACGTTCCATCGCAAGTTTCAGGCGGTGACCGGTGAACCTCCCGCCCATTTCATCGAAAGTCTCCGGCTGGACGCAGCTCGCCTCCTGCTGACGCGCGGGCTCTCGCTGAAGGAAGTGGCGGCGCGGGTCGGGCTGTCCCCCAGTTCGCGGCTGGGCGCGGCTTTCGAACGGCGGTTCGGCGTCTCGCCCAGGTTGTTTCGCGAGATGCATGCCGTCGAAGGCCGGCCCTGCGCCTGACCCCGCGCCGAAACAGCACTGACGCGGCAGTTTTGCCGAGTGTGGCAGATTTTCTGCATTGTTTGTCATACCTGCCAAATCGCACCCGGTTACGGTGTGCGTGGGATGCAGGGCGTGAGCGCGTTCGTGCGGAAGCGCCGCGCCCAGCCCAAAGGAGAGGACCGCAATGATGATGACCACGCTCACCCGTCGCCGTTTCCATTGGTCGCTTTGGGCCGTGCCGCTTGGGCTGCTGCTGGCGGGCGGGGCGACGCATGTCGTGCTGATGCTGCTGCCGGCGCCGGCCGATCTCGATCTCGCCAGAACGCAGACCAGTGCGGGCGGCAGCTTCGTTGCGACCGTCGCTCCAGGCGACCTCGCCATCGACCGGCAGATGACCTGGCAGTTCGACATCAAGGATGCGCAGGGCGCCCCGATTGCAGCATCGGCGTTGCGTGTCGACGGCGGCATGCCGCTGCATGGCCACGGCCTGCCCTCGCAGCCGTCCGCCCCGCAGTCGCTCGGCGGCACACTCTACGAAGTCGGGGGCATCCGTTTCAGCATGCCGGGCTGGTGGGTGGTCAAGGTGCACCGCGCTACCCCTGACGGTGACGATATCGCCGAGTTCAACTTTCTGATGTGAGGAGAAAGACGATGCTGCAATCACTCGTGAACGCGATCCGCTCTTACCGCAGCAGCCGGGCGCAGCGGCTGGCGCTTGCCGACCTGCTGACCATGCCGGCGCACCGCCGCGATGAGCTGGGCATTTCACTCAGCGACGTGCTGGACGCACGCGACCGACGACGGCATCACCGCGCTGAATGTTGTGCCGGCGCGGCCGCCCGCCTGCCTCCCGCGCGCGTGGCGTGGACGAGGCAGGTGCGGCAGTGCTGCGTGGAGCTGGTGTGTGCCCCTGTCTGCGAGGGCAACCAGCGCGCACTGGCGCTCGGCTAGCGGGTCGCAACGGAGTGGCCGGTGGCTAGCCGACGCTCGGCAGGACCATCTCGTCCGAGACGCCGAAATGATCGGCGATTGCGTGATCGGCCTGTTCGCGTGCCTTTAGCACAGCCTCCGGCCCAGACCCGGTATCTTCGACCGAGAAGAACGTCGGAGTGCTGAGCCCGATCATTGCCAGCACCGCCCTGAGGTAGGGGGTGAGGAAATCCGGTTGCCGGGCGCGCGCGCCGGAAAAGCGACCGCCCGAGGCGATGGCAACGAATACCGGGAGATCGTGCAATGTCCCGACCTTGCCTTGAGGCGTTACGTTGAAGGTGCGCCGGGCGCGGACGATGTGGTCGATCCAGGCCTTCAACGTCGAGGTTCGGTGACAAGGAACTCACCGACCTCACCTATGCCATCGGCCTGATGAACGTCTTCAACCGCCTCGGCATCAGCTTCCGGACGCCGCCCGCCGCCGCCGCGCAGGCTGGATGAAATGGCCTGGATTCTGCTCTCCATTGCCGGCCTGCTCGAGATCGGTTTCGCCTATTTCATGAAGTCGTCGGACGGGTTCACGCGTTGGCTGCCGGCCTCACTGACGGTCGCAACCGGGCTCTCGAGCGTGATCCTGTTGTCGATCGCGCTGCGTACCTTGCCGGTCGGCACCGGCTATGCGGTGTGGACCGGCATCGGCGCGGCCGGAACGGCGATCCTCGGCATCGTGCTGCTTGGCGACTCCCACTCGCCGGTGCGGCTCCTCTGTATCGGCCTGATCCTCGCCGGCATTATCGGGCTGAAACTGACGTCGGCGGCGTAAGCGATCGGGGTGGCACCGGCGGGTATACCCTCACTCCCCGTCCGGGCCATCTTCCAGCCAGCTGTCATACTGCCGCTCGCGGCGGTGGCGGGTGAGGGCGCGGAGGTAGTATTCGTCGTGGCGGCCGTGCGGGCGGCCGTCCTGTTCCCAGAGGAAATAAGCGGTCTTGCGCACCGCCTCGCGGAAGGCGTCGTCCTCTGGCGGCAGGCTTCGGCCGTCGGTCATTTTGGGCTCGTCGTTCATTTTCGCCCTCAACGTCGTGCCGAGGGTGAGGTTGCATTCGTGCAACATCATGGCGGAGCCTTACGGCGTTGATACGAAAGTACCCTATCCGGCCCGCATATCTGCCTTGAACAGAACGCAAATCAGCGCGAAGACATAATTCTTCCTCTGGTTCTACCGGGCCGAGTCTGTCCGCCAATATTCTGGCGAGGGCAGGCCCTAAAAGCTTTATGTCTGGACCCTTAAATTGAGCTCGAATGCTCCGCGCAGCGCCTATTCGCCTGGCGATGCAATGTCACATGTCGTCGCCGCACAGCAGGGTAAGGGGCTCACCACCCTGTGGCGCATCATCGTACTCACCTGGCGTCACCCCTGGATGGTGATCATTACCATCCTCTCCTGCTTCATCTCGTCGGCATTGCAACTGTGGACGCCGGTATTGCTGGGGCAGGCGGTCGATCGCGCCGAGGGCGTGCTGGATGGCGGGGTCGGCGCGGCCGATGCGCTGTGGAGCATCGCGATAATCCTCCTGGTGGTGTCGATCCTCCGCGGTCTGTTCACGATGTCGATGAACTATTTTGGCGAAGCGGTGGGCCATCACACGGCCTATGAGCTGCGCCTTGCGGTCTACGAGAAGATCCAGCGGCTGAGCTTTTCCTACCACGACAAGGTGCATACCGGTGACCTGATCACCGTGGGCATGCTCGATCTCGAGGGCGTGCGCATGTTCTTTGCCACAGGCCTGCTCCGCATCGTGCTGCTCAGCACGCTGATCGGGGTCGGCGCCTATATGCTGATCTCGACCGATTGGATCCTTGGCCTACTGGCGCTGAGCTTTGCCCCGTTTGTCGGGGTGAATTCCTCGCTCACCCAGCTGAAGCTCCGCGCCACCTGGCTGACGCTGCAGGAGCGGCTGCAGGACCTTTCCCGCGTCATGGAAGAGAACCTCGGCGGCATCCGCGTGGTCCGCGCCTTTGCCGGCGCGCGGCACGAGATGAAGAAATACAACGAGGCCTCCGACCGGGCGCTGGTGCTGACGCATAAGCGCGTCGATATCCGCGTCAACTCGACCTCGATCATGAACATCAGCTTCTTCGTCTCGATGGCGCTGGTGCTGTGGTATGGCGGCGAGCGCGTCATTTCCGGCGAAATGACCGTCGGCACGCTGGCGGCCTTCCTCACCTTCATGACGATCCTGCAGATGCCGGTGCGCCAGCTTGGCCTGCTGGTCAATTCGGTGGCCCGCGCCTCGACCTGCGGCAATCGGCTGTTCGCCTTCCTCGACCTCGAAATCGAGATCAAGGACGAGCCGGGCGCCAAGCCGCTGAAGCTTTCTCAGGGCACGCTGAAGTTCGAGAATGTCGATTTCGCCTATCCCTCCGCGCCGTTCCGGCCGGTGCTTTCGGGCATCTCGTTCGAGGGCAGGAAGGGCGAGACCATCGGTATCGTCGGCAAGCCCGGCTCAGGCAAATCGACCATCGCCCACCTGATCCCGCGCTTTTACGACGTGACCGGCGGCCGGGTGACCATCGATGGGCAGGACGTTCGGGCGCTGACCCTCGCGAGCCTCCGCCAGGCGGTGGCGGTGGTGCAGCAGGACTCGTTCCTCTTCACCACCAACATCGAGAACAACATCGCCTATGGCGATCCGTGGGCGAAGGGACCGCGCATCGCCAGCGCCTCGGAATATGCGCAGCTCCACAACTACATCATCGGGCTGCCCACCGGTTACGAGACCATCGTGGGCGAGCGCGGCGTGTCGCTGTCGGGCGGCCAGCGCCAGCGGCTGAATATCGCGCGCTCGCTGATGCTCAGGCCCTCGGTGATGGTGTTCGATGACTCGACCGCGGCGGTCGATGCCGGCACCGAGCAGCGCATTCGTACGGCGATGAAGCGCTTCGCGAGGGATCGGGTGACGCTGATCATCTCGCACCGGCTTTCGTCGCTGATGCATGCCGACCAGATCCTCTTCATCGACGAGGGCAAGATCGTCGAGCGCGGCACGCATGAGGAGCTGCTGGCGCTCGGCGGCCGCTACCGCGCCCTTTACGACCTCCAGGTGAAGCCTGGCGACGACCAGCTGGAGGCTGCGGAATGACCGAGGCAACGCTCAACACCGAAGACGACAGCGAAGACCGCAACCGCCGGCCGCCCCGCGCCGTGGTCGGCTCGAGCCTCGACCGCGAGGAAGAGGTATTCGGCAAGGCCTATGATCCCAAAATCGTTCGCCGCATCTGGGCTTTCGTCAAACCCTACCGCAAGCAGATCTACCTGTCGGTCGCCGCCGTGCTGGTGTTCACCCTGACCCAGCTGGCCTTTCCGCTGGTGATCCGTTTCGCCATCGATAACGGCATGGCGCAGGGCGGGGGCGGGCGTTCGATCCTGCTCTGGTGCATCGTGGCGTTTGCCGGGCTGATCGCCATCAACTTCGCCTCGTCATGGATCCAGGAAACGGTGGTCGGCAAGGCGGCCGAGAACGTGCTGTTCGACATGCGCCGCGCCATGTTCGCGCATCTGCAGCGCGTGTCGCTCGGCTGGATGGACAAGACTGAGGTCGGCCGGCTGATGTCGCGCCTGATGGGCGACGTGAACTCCATGCAGGAGTTCCTTGAAACTTCTGTGCTTTCGGTCGGCGATATCGTCCTGCTGTTCGGCATTGTCGGGGTACTGCTGTGGCTCGATCCGATGCTCGGGCTGATCACCATGGCGACCATGCCGATCCTGTTCATCGTGCGCCTGTTCTGGCTGCCGCCGGCCAAGGTCAGCTTCATGGCGGCGCACCACACCAACTCGGCCGCCAATGGCGCCCTCGCCGAGGGCATTAATGGCGTGCGCACGGTGCAGAGCCTCGATCGGCAGCAGGTCAATTTCGACCTCTACGAGGAAAAGGCCAGGGCCAACCTCAGGGCGCATCTCCGCGCCGCCAAGTTCGCCCAGGTGATGGTGCCGATCGTCGATACGCTGACCGGCATTTCCATGGCGACGGTCATCGTGGTCGGTGGCCAGATGGTGCTGGGGCGCGAGCTCGATGTCGGCGTCATGGTGGCGTTCCTGTTCTACATCCAGCGCTTCTTCGATCCGATCCGTTCGCTCACCATGCAGTATTCGGTGTTCCAGCGCGCCATGTCGTCGGGCACCCGCATCGTCGAGGTGCTCGATGTGCCGGTGACCATCGCCGACAAGCCCGATGCCTTCCCGCTCACTTCGGGGATGGATGGCTCGGTCGAGTTCAAGGACGTCACCTTCGGCTACCGCAAGGGGCTGCCGGTGCTGAAGAATGTCAGCTTCCGGGTCAACCCGGGCGAGACGGTCGCCATTGTCGGCCCCACCGGCTCGGGCAAATCGAGCTGCATGTCGCTGGTGCATCGCTTCTACGATGTGTGGGACGGCTCGGTGACGGTGGGTGGGCACGATGTGCGCGACGTCACCCAGGACTCGCTTGGCGAACAGGTGGCGATGGTGCTGCAGGAGCCGTTCCTGTTCACCGGCTCGGTGATCGAGAACATCCGCTACAACAAGGAGAGCGCCACCCGCGAGCAGGTGATCGATGCGGCGAAAGCCGTGGGCGCGCATGATTTCATCATGTCGCTGGCCGATGGCTACGATACCCGGCTCGAGCAGCGCGGCAGCAACCTGTCGCTGGGCCAACGACAGCTGATCAGCTTTGCCCGGGCGCTGGTGGCGGATGCCAAGATTCTCGTCCTCGACGAGGCGACGGCCAATATCGACAGCTATACCGAAATGCTGATCCAGAGGGCGCTGAAGCGGCTGCTCGAAGGCCGCACCGGCCTCGTCATCGCCCACCGCCTCGCCACCATCCGCGGCGCCGACCGCATCATCGTGTTGCAGAACGGCGAGCTCTTGGAGAGCGGCAACCACGAGCAGCTGATGGAAAAGCAGGGGCTCTATTCGCGGCTCTATACGATGAACTATTCGAGCTTTGATGACCTGCCGGAGAATGCGGAAGATCATGCCGCGGCGGCGGTGGGGAAGGCGACTTAGGGGTAGGGGGCTTACGCACCGGCCGCGCAAAGTG
>NZ_LAJE02000400.1 GCF_000970465.2 Devosia insulae DS-56 | reverse complement strand
TCGCTCCCCCTCGTTCGCCTTCCTCCCCCTCCGCCGCTGTTCCGTTTGCCCCCCTCCCACCCCCCTGCCCCCCGCTGGTTCGCCCCGCGGCTGCTCGCGGTGTTCGTGTTCCCCGCTTTTACGCGCGACGGCTTCGTCCACCATCCGTCGTTCAAGGGGCTACGGGAAGACAAGGACCCGCACGAGGTCCATCTCGATTAAGCAAACACATGACTTCTTGCGCCTGGTGAGCTTCGAACCATGGCGATCGAGGGCGCATGCGTCAGCGGGGTAGCGCTCGAGCGTTCGACCCGGACAATGGGCCCCCGTCGCGCTATCGCGACTTAGCGAAAAACGGCGTTCAGCTTTCGATTAGTTCTTCTTTCCTCGGCTTCGTCATCGTCGCCCTCCGAGCCTGGTTGCTGCAAAATGGGTCAGCGGCGGGGAAATCCGCAGGTTCTGGCCTTGCCGACACGACACGCGCTTGACAGCCCAGGTCTGGTAGCGGAGCGGACGCAACAGCGCTCTCTAAGAACAACAGAAGTAGCTTTGATCATGCCCACCATTACCCGGCGTCAGCTTCACGTGCTCGTCTGGAGCGAACCGCTTGAGGTAGTGTCTCGCAGCCTCGGCTTCCCGGTAGCCCGCCTTCGAAGCCTTTGCCGCAGTAACGACATCGATCTCCCGCCACCTGGGTATTGGGCGAAGGTGGCGGCCGGAGCCCCTGCGAAGCGCCGAACTCTGAGGACCGATGTCCTGAGTGCCGAGGAGATCGTCTCTACTGTCTCGAACTCCTTGCCGCGCACCTCTCTTGAGCGGGCAGAGGAAGTCCATTCAAGCCAGCCGGTCAACGACCCGCCTCCGGTGGCGCCCGACTTCAAGCCGACGACTGCCCTTGCTAGAGAGGTGATGCGCGCGAAGAAGTCCTATGACGGGATGTTGCGGCTGAAGTCTGATGGGCTCGAGCTCAAGATCAGCCCGTCTGAGCGCCTGAGGAGCGCAGCCCTGATCGAGGCTCTGGTGCTGGCCGGAGCTGAGGCCGGCTGGAGTGTCGGCGACACAGTCAGCGTTGACGGCGAGGTCCTGGTCCTCGAGCTGCGTGAGCGCACGACCGCACCGGTGACTACAGCGTCGTATGTCCTGCGGTCGGACTATGTCGGCACGGGCGATCTCGTTCTGTCGGTGTCAAACGGGAAATACACAGGTGTGCGGCACAACTGGTCCGATACGCGGCGAAGCCGCATCGAGGCCCGGCTCCCCAGGATCGTCGATGACTTCAGCGCTATGTCGGCAGCCTTGAAAGAACGACGCCGAGAGCGCGAGGAGCAGGAGCGCCGTTGGGCCGAGCAGGAGCGCATCCGCAAGGAGGAACGCCGACTAGCCGAAGTCGAACGCGTCCGCGGCGCCATCCTTCGTGAGCAGGCCGACGCCTTCGATCTCGCACAGCGGCTTAGGCAGTATGTAGAGGCCGTGAAGGTCAGGACGGCCGCTGCAGACGAGGTAGATGAGAGGTCGGTGGCCTGGATCCAATGGGCCGAGCGACACGTCGCGGACCTCGACCCCTTACATCACGCGGGCCCCGTGCTCGTAAGCGAGGAAGAGGCCGGCGCGATGTCCTGGCAGTATCGACAGCCACCACCCGGCTACTAGTTGGAGGCTGCTACCTAGGCTCAACGTCCCGACGTAAGCGATTGGGCATCTCAGAGTGACAGTTCGGTGGAATAGTCGATGTATATCTCGCCGATCTTCTTCCCGGCACCATCCAGCACATCGTGAAAGCCGTCATCGAACTCATTGCGTTCAAGGCGTTCAGCCAGCCTGCGGAGAGCATCGGCCGCCCATTTGTTCGAGACGGCCAGGCTTGGGGCCGGGAAATCCAGCTCCACATCACACTTCAAACGCGTGTTGTCGTCTTCCACCGTTGCACTCCCATGGTCTGCGCTGACGATCTTCTACGAGCCAGAGTCGTGCACTCTGCTCAACCTGCCTACTCGTCTAGTGCCGGGCGAGACGTCCGACGACTACCGTTGCCGGACGAAGCGCGACCGTGAGCGCCCCTATCGCGGCTCACCAGTGGGCGGAGTCGTTGAGGCCTATGTCGCCGCTGCCAAACATCGTCAGCTGAATCTGTAGCGCCCGAACCTCACAATCCGGGCCCCTTTATTTTGTTGGCCGCCACGTTGCAGGTTGGACAAATCAGGAACGCCGGGTGGCGCGCTAAGTAAGTGCTGCCGGAGTCGTTGCCAAGGGTGCGACAACGTAACCATCGGACTTGTCCACGTTATCCACAGGTTCCACAGCTTGTGTCATTGACCCCGGAAAGCCCGGTTGGGGCGAATCGCGAACACCAGATATTGTGTGTGCGTGGGCAGGCAATGGTGCCTTCTCCACATGGAGACCCGGCTAAAATGGCAGGTCGCAAAACGCACGATGGCTACCGCGATGGCGGCAATGGCCAGTTCATTACAAAGAAGGAGGCGGCCACCCGGCCGCCGGCAGAGGTGATCAAGGAGCGCATCCCGAATCCGGGTCGCGGCGACACCAAGAAGTAGGTGACGCAATCACCGTGAGGCCGGGCACATGCACCCGGCCTCACAATGAGCCGTCGAAGAGGGTGCCAGATGGATCGAGAGACGTATCTCGAACACCGCAAGAGCTTGGTGCAACTTGGCGTGGCGCAAATCGCCAGCTACGACAAAACCCTGCTGTTGCTCTCCACGGGAGCGCTTGGCGCCTCGGCACTATTTGTCGACACCTTCGTGGGTGACGGGGCCATGAATTCGCAGTCGCTACTGGCAGCCTCATGGGCGTTGTTCACTGCAACCATGCTCGCCAACCTTCTGTCCTACCTAAGCAGCTGGTATGATATGGACATTGAAAGGCGCGAACTCGACTCGAAGTATGACGCCCAAGACTTCACTCGCGAGCACAAAAATCCTGCGCGGGTAGCCACTCAGTGGTTGAATATCGCCGCCTTCCTGACTTTTTCGGTGGCCATGATATTGCTGCTCACGTTCTGTTTCTCAAACATCCATTGAAAGAGAGCCAAATGGCCACCAGCCGACCGCCGATCTATATCCCCGATGGCGCACCGTCACACACGATGCCGCGCCCCACCCCAGGCGTAGGTGTCCCCAGTGCGCCGCCGCCGTCGCCGCAACCTCCGGTGAGAAGATGACGAAGGATAGCAAAGACACAAGCACGGTCCGCATTGAGACACGACCGGCACCCGACTACTCAACACACGGTGCGATTAGCGCATCACCGCCAGTGGACAAACCGAAACCGCGGAAATAGCGCGAACTTGAGCAGGGCCGCGTTTAGGCGGTTGAGAAGGGGCGAGTGGACCTACAGAAGCTAGTTGCGGACATCGGAGCGGTGATGCTCGATGCCGACACTCTCGGATGGCTGGCGTGGGGGGGCACCGCTCTCACACTTCTAGGCCTTTCGATTACCTTTGCCCAAGCAGCAAAGGCCAGTAGCGCCGCAAAGGCTGCTTCCGACGCGGTGAGGCGCCTGTCCCTCAGCGTCGAAACAGCAAACTTGGCGTATTCTTCCGCCCAAATGAACGTCGTCGTCGTGGCCATCCAGGCCGGTCAGTTTGGTGTCGCCCAGGCACTTTTCTCTACCTTGAAGCGAGCGTTCCGCTTGAAGATTCACGAGACGGGCTTTCCTGAGGAAGAGCGTTCACAGGTCGAGCGGATAATTGCGCTAATCGACAACCAACTGCTCGCTGGGAGTGCTGGTCAGCCACACAATGGCACGAAGTTGTATCGTGCAATGGATGGTCTACTGGCCATGGTCACGCGGTGGGAAAGCAGAGCGGCATCCAAGCACAATGAGGTCATAAAGTGAGCACCATCGAGGACCTGATCCCAAAGATACTGACCTCCACGGAGGCCCATCAACTGAAATGGGCTCAGGTGAAATTAGGGTCAGGCTTCGAGTTTAATATCGAAGAAAACACCGTGACGGTGTGGGAATGGTTTGACCAAGATTCCTCGACCAGTGGGTATTCAATAGCCCTGAAGCGCTCAGACGGCGTAACGCTCGATAGCTATGTTGCTGACGAGTATGGCCCGCAATATCGCGATCTAGTGAAAATCTATCGTGCCGCCCGGCGCCAGGCCCTTGGAGTGGATTCCGTCATAGACGCCATCGGGCGCGCGCTAGATGAGCTTCCGCCGTTCTGAGCGATCGAAGGTCTAGTAAGATGTGGCCTCGATCAGCTCAACGCGGTCCGCAAAAGGTGCCCGTGCTATCTGTCGTAGCTGAACAGGGATTCGACAGATGACATTCGACCTCAACGTTGCTGCTCGCAAGGTCCGCGAGCTGGCGGTGCGTCGGTTTTGGACCACGCCGCAACAGCGCTGGACTACTGGTTTCGCCATCGGCGGCTTGGTGCTGGCATCGCTTGTGATGCCGCCGTTCGGCGTAGCAGTTTTTGGAGGCGCGTTCGCCGGTTGGGGGCTGGCAGTGGTGTTGGTCGCCGTCTTTAGCGGACTGGTGGGCAACCGCATCGGCATCGGGCGCGAGAAGGCTGAGATCGCGAAGCGGGCCAAGTCGAGAGAGTGAGCGCCCTAAGCCAGGCCAGAGGCCTAAGTAGGTGGCGCGGGCGGTGATGAAGAGGCAGCTCTCGCATCGTTCCACCGACAGGCCACCGACAGGGTTAGCAGAACAAACCGAGATTATTGGGCTCTATCTTGTCGCAAGAAACCCGGAAACACTGGGTTCCCGTCTGCGCGGTCTGCTTCGGGAGCAGGGGGTCGAGTGTTCGAATCACTCTACTCCGACCAATCAACCCCGGTGCCTCACGGCGCCGGGGTTTTTCGTTGGCGGCAGGCAATCCGCAGCTAGCGTGTTCCTCGACCCGTCGTTAGGTCCGCTTAGCGCCAAAAGGGGGCTTACGTTCGGTCTCGCTCACAGGGCCCCTGCCTGCCTGCTGATCCAGTGGGCGAATGATCGGACGAAGCCTGAAAGGAACGTGCGGGTTGCCTCGTTCGTCACCGCAAAACTGTCGTCGATCAAGCCAGGCTTCAGCTGCAGGTAGACCTCTGGCTGCGGCATGGTTCGGAGATCCAAGGCGGGCAGAATGCTGCGCAGGTGCGATTGCGCCACGGCGGTGCCGAGCATGCCGGGAGACCCACCCAAGATGGCCGCTGGTTTTCCACGCCACGCATTCTCGGTCAAGGGTCGGGAGCCCCAGTCAATGGCGTTCTTAAGGACCCCCGGTATCGACCGATTATACTCTGGGGTGACGAAAAGCACGGCATCGGAACTAAGGAGCTCCTGTTTGAAGGTGACAACCGCTGAGGGAGGGTTCTCCCATAGATCATTGTTGTAGAGCGGCAGCTCGCCGATCTGCAGATACCGGCAGTGCATGGACGCGCCCATCAGCTTTTCGATGGCTCGCGCCAGTCGCAAGTTGAGCGAGTCATGCCTGAGGCTGCCAACCACAACGGCGATAGTGGGCGTGTCCATATAGACCTCCAAGCAAGGCGATCGGGATCACGGAAGGGGGGCCGGTATCTATCCCGGCCCCCTGGCATTTCAATCACTGCGCGCGGCGGCCGCTTCCTCGATCAGGGCGGCCACCTCTGCGGGGTGCGAGATCAGCAGCGCATGCGAGCCGCCCTTGATCTCGACCGCTTTCACCGCGCCCGACCGCTCCGCCTGCCAGGCGTGAACGGCAGCCGGAATGACGAGATCGTCAGAACCCCAGATCGACCAGGTGGGAATTGATTTCCAGGCTGCTGCCGTCGCCGGCTCGGTTCCCGCCGCCAGCGTGAGCGGCCGCTGGGTTTCGGCCATGAACGTCGCCAGTTCGCTCGGGACGTCCGCGGCAAAGGCGGCGTTGAACTTGTCGGGTTGCAAGTAGAGATCCTGTCCGCCATCAGGCAGAGCCACCTGCCAGAGCGACTCGCCGACCACGCTTCCGGGGAATTTCGCCGACAGCGGGAAGGCCGCCTCCCCGACATCCGGCATGAAACCGTCCACAAACACCAATGCCTTGACGTTGGCCTGGCCATCGGCGGCCTGACTGATCACCATGCCCCCGTAGGAATGGGCGACGAGGACCACGTCTCCTTCGATCGCCTTCAGCAGTGATGAAACCGACGCCGCATCACCCGATAGCGTGCGCAGGTGATTGGCCGGCGCGATGGTGCGGTAGCCGTCCTTGTTCAGTTTGCTGATCACGCCCTTCCAGCCCGAGGCATCGGCAAAGGCTCCATGGACCAGGACGATTGTTGGCTTGGCGCTATCCTGGGCGGCAGCGCCGGACGCTACGCCGATGGCGGCTGCGACCGCCAAGAGTGCGAGTGACTTGTGCATGGCATTCTCCAATTCCGGCCCGATGTGGCCGTATGGACAGCATGGCGATTGGCCGTGAACCAGCCATTGGCCGCGAGGGGCGCAGCGCTGATCCTGAGGGCACGTTGCCCTGTCCGTAGGTTGACCGGCTGCCTGCCGATGGCAGCGCCGGCTAATACCTCGCACATGCGGAGCGCAGCGCCGCATGCGCGGTAGGCTTCGATACACACCCTTGGGAGTGCCACGCGATACCAAGGGAGGAGTGCGTTGGCTGGAGGAACAGTAGCCGCCGGTGGCAGGTCGGTCAGAATTGGCGATCATCTCGTCGGAGACGGTCACATGCTAACGAAACTTGCTTCTGCACTCGCGTTCGTCATGCTGTTTGCGCTGACCCTGGACGTTGCGCTGTCCCTGGTGCCGGGGGCTACCGCGGGCGACTGGCCGGGCCTTCGTCGCGCGGTCGACGACATGGCCGGCGACCCGTACACCATTCGCCAGTATCTCGAGTATCTACACAGCGTAATGGCAAAATACCCATGAGCCCAAAACCTTCGGGCGTCCCGGCACCACGGCGCCCGTCGTGACATCCCACCGCAGAGGATCCCCGATGTCAGAGAGAAACTCACCCCTCGCTCAGTCCGGTTCCGACGGCCAGGGAATACCCGGTCTCGTGCATGATCTCGGGAATTACATCCAGATCGCTGCATCCGCTATTCAGATCATGTCGCGAGAGACCGGTATCGCTACGTCCCTCACCGTAGGCAAGGTCCTGCCGCATGCTGCCGATGCGCTCGAGCGCGCCGCAGAGCTCATTCGCAGATCGCGGTCGGTCGACGACGACGAAGCGGCAGACGACCTTGTGGACCTCGAACTCTGCCTCGCCCAGATGGGGCCGCTCTTGAGTTATGCTGGCGGGCCCGACGTCCGGCTGAAGCTGCTCGTCGGCGTCGTGCCACGGGTCAGGTGCGGTGCGCTGGCCCTGCAGAACGCCTTGCTCAACCTTACGCTGAATGCTCGCGACGCCATGCCCGGCGGCGGCACGCTGAGCCTGACTGCGCTGACTGCCGATGGCCCGGAGACCGCCGAGGTGGAAATTACGGTGCGCGACACTGGGATAGGCATGGCGGCAGAAATACTCGAACGGGCGACCGACCCCCATTTCAGCACAAAGCCAGACGGCGTCGGCCACGGCATGGGGTTGGCAGGGGTAAAGCGTTTTGTCGAGCGGGCCGGCGGGCGGCTGTTCATTCGTAGCGCCCCCTACGCCGGCACCACCGTGACGCTTCGCCTGCCGGCGGCGGTCTGAGGGTTGGAACGCTACTGGCGCTCCTCGCGGATGTGAGGAGGTACCGCCTGCCAGCGCAGCAGCAGCTGCGCCACCGAGGTAGCTCCCATTTTGCGCATCATGCCGGTCCGATGCACCTTCACCGTCACTTCGCTGATCCCCAGTTCAAAGGCGATCTGCTTATTCAAGAAGCCTGTCACAACCCCCCGCAACACTTGGCGTTCCCGCAGTGTAAGCGCCTCGTAGCATTCTTGCGCCCGGATCCTCTCCTCCTCCTCGCTGCGTCGGAGAGCATCCGTTGCCAGCGCCCTGTTCACAGCATCGAGAAAGGTCTGCGGTCGGACCGGTTTGGTGAGGAAGTCGATGGCCCCGGCCTTGATGGCCTGCACGCTCATGGGGATATCGCCATGCCCGGTGATGAAAATAATCGGCTTGGCCTTGCCGATCTGCACCAGGTGATGCTGCAGATCGAGGCCGCTGGCGCCCGGCATGCGCACGTCGAGTACCAGGCAACCAGGGCTGTCCAGCGCGTCGCTCTCCAGAAGCTCACGCGTGGAGGCGAACGCCATGGGCTTCAATCCGGCGGAGATGAGCAGCTCGGAAAGCGCTTCGCGCATCGAAGCATCGTCGTCCACGATGGTGACGAGCAGATCGCCTGGTGGTTCCAGTCCTATGGGAGACAGAGGTGCTAAAATCGACGGAAACGACTGGTCAGTCTTCACGGTCATCCTCCTTGCTCGCGCGGTGCAGGGCTTCCCTGACGGCCGCGATCAGCTCTCGGGCGTCGAACGGCTTGCGGAAAAAACCGCCGGGAGCCTGAGGCCGGCGTCGATCCACGATCTCGTGACGTGCGGTGATCAGAAAGACGGGGAGCCGGGGTCTCATCTTCCGAACCCGGTCGCACAATTCGAACCCGTCCATCGCCGGCATGCCGACATCGGTGACCACGACGTCGACGTCCATCAATCGGCCATCACTGAGCAGTTCGGCGGCCGATGAAAAGCAACGTACGACGTAGCCGGCGGACTCGAACATATTCTCAAGCGACTCGAGCAACGGCGCGTCGTCGTCGACAATCGCCACGACTGACTTAGTCTTGCCCAAGGTCACTCACCTCCCGTCCGGCGGGAACGGCCTATCGGTATCTCCAGTCGCTGGGCGATCCGCACTAGGTCCGCAAGGGATGCAGCCCCCATCTTCTGCAAGACCTTGCGTCGGTGAATCTGCAGGGTCACTTCGCTGATTCCGAGCTCGGCCGCAGCTTGCTTGTTGAGAAGCCCGCTGACCACAAGCGGCATCACTTGGCGCTCCCTCGGGGTCAAGTCTCGGTAGCGCCTCTTCAAGTCGTGGAGTTCAGCTCCCTGGGACCGGCGGGTGTGATCCTCTGCAATCGCGGCACTAACCGCAGCCAAGAGGTCAACGTCGCTGAATGGCTTGGTGAGAAAATCTATCGCTCCATGCCGCATGGCGCGGACCGAGGAGGGGATGTCGCCATGTCCAGTGATGAAAACGATGGGCGGGTGGTCGATTTCGGCGATCTGGCGCTGCAGGTCGAGACCGTTGATGTCGGGCAGTTCGACATCGAGAATGAGGCAGGATGGCAGATCGGGCTTGTCCGCCGTGACGTAGTCATTGGCCGAACCAAAGCTCAAGGCCCGCACGCCACGCGCTGCGAGCAGTTCCTCGATCGCCTCGCGGATCCGTGGATCGTCGTCGACGACATAGACTATCCGGTCGTGCGTGGTCATCCGGGCACCGTGGTCTCAATCGGCAGCGTGAAGATGAACCTTGCTCCGGCGGGCTCGTTTGCCTCCGCCCAGAGCTGCCCGCCGTGCGCCTCGACAATCGAGCGGCAGATGGCGAGCCCCATCCCCATGCCGCTCTGCTTGGTGGTGAAGAACGGCTCGAAGATCCGCTCGGGATATTGGATACCGACGCCGCTATCGCTGACGATGGTCTGTACGGCATCATCGGTCTGGTGCACGCGCAGATTCAGGGCCCGCTCTGCCGCGCCATTCATCGCTTCGATGCCGTTCCGTATGAGGTTGATGAGCACCTGCTGGATCTGGACCCGGTCGAAAGCGATGGGCGGCAGATCCCGGGCCACGTCGAAATTGACCAGCACTCCATAGCGAGCGGCCTCTTCGCCTACCAGTTCGCGCACTTCTGAGATGAGGTGGTCCAACGGGGCTTTGCCGCGCTTTTCGGGCGATTGCTTGAACAGCGCCCGAACTCGGCCGACCACGTTGGCCGCGGCGTTTGCATCGCGGACGATACGTTCGACCGTTACCTTTGCTCGTTCGAGATTGGGTGGATCAGAGGCGAGCCAAGTATCGCATGCATGCGAGTTGGCAACGATCGCTGCAAGCGGTTGGTTCACCTCGTGTGCGATGGATGCCGAGAGTTCGGCAAGACTCGCGGCCTGCGTAGAAGTGGCGAGCCGTTCCCGAGTGTCGCGCAACTCGTCCTGCATGCGCACTTCGTCATCGATATCGAAGATGACTCCATACCACTGAACTACGCCACCGTCGGGCGCACGCATAGGTTCGCCCCGACCATCCACCCAACGATAAACTCCGTCAGCGGGTTTCTGGCGGTATTTCAGCGAGAACGGCTGGCCCGTGTTGAACGAGTGCCGAAGCGTCTGGCCCACCCATTCCGTATCATCAGGATGGACAGCTGCAATGATCGCAGATCCCATCGGATCGTCTTTGAGCGCGGCAAGATCGCCCAGCGACAAGCCGAGGTAGTCGGCCAGCCTTCGGTTGACGTACGAGGTCTCCCCGCTGGGCGAGGCTGCCCAGATCTGCGTCGGCAGAGCATCGACGAGCAGCCGAAGTTGCCGCTCGCTGTCACGAAGAGCGGCCTGGGCGCGCACCTCATCCTCGATGTCGATCGATGTGTTGTACCATTCGACAATGGTGCCAGTCTCGTCACGCAGCGGTTCGACGCGCCCGTCCATCCAGCGGTACGTCCCTTCCTTGCTGCGTAAGCGAAAGCGGATCGTATAGGGCTCGCCAGTGACCATCGAATGGCCGACCTGGTCGATCATGGCCTGACGGTCATCGGGGTGCACACTTTCACCCACGATGGCGGCGAGGCGGCTGATGCCCGGCTTGTCCCAGGCGCCGACTTCCGGGAGGCCCAGATAGTCACTCGTTCGTTTGCTGAAGAACGTAGCGTTGCCGTCCGGTCCCATTTTCCCGAGATGCACCGGGAGCATGTCGATGAGCAGCGATAGTTCGCGTTCACGTTCGCGCAGCGCCTCGTGCGTGCGGATCTCCTCATCCACGTCGATGGCTGCCACATACCACTCGATGATTGAACCATCCTCGCCGCGCAGCGGCTCGGCGCGCCCCTCGTTCCAGCGGTAGATGCCGTCAGCGCCCTTGAGTCGGTAGCGCATCGTGTATGGCTCCCCGGTCGCGAGGGAGTTCCCCAGTTTCTGCGCCATGAATGGACCGTCGTCAGGGTGAACGCTGGCGCCCATGATGGCCGCCACTCGGCTCAGGCCAGGCCTGTCCCACGCTCCAAGTTCGTCGAGCCCAAGATATTCCGTTGTTCGTTTGCTGAAGAATGTCGGTTCGCCAGTCGGGGCCAGCCGGGCGATATGCACCGGAATCACATCGATCAAAGTGGAGAGTTGGCGCTCACGCTCGCGCAGTTCTTCCTGCGAGTGCATTTCATCATCGATGTCGTGACAAAGCCCGTGCCACTCGACGAGCGCACCCGTCCTGTCCCTCACGGGCTGAGCGCGGCTCGACATCCAGTGATAGGCCCCGTCCGCGCGGCGCAGGCGGTATCGCAAAGTAAAGTTCGCACCGGTGGCGAGGCTGTGCGTCAGCGCCTCGCGAAACGCAGTCGCGTCGTCGGGATGCACCGTGGCTGCAATGAGTGCGTCCAATCGCGACGCGCCCTCCCCGTTCAGGTCGGCCACATCCAGTCCAAGGTAGTCGACCATGCGCTGATTGAAAAACACCGGTTCGCCCTGCGCCGAAAGTCGCCAGATGTGACTGGGCACCATGTTGACCAGTTGCGATAAGTCGCGCTCGCTTCGCTGCAGGGTGCTCAGGGCATGCTGATGCTGACGCGAGATGGCCGCGACAATAAGGGCCGAGAACGCCGCGACTGCCAGCAGCAGCTGCAGCATGATCTGCGCGTGCTGGGGTGTGGCGGAGTCGCTGGCAAACTGCCTTGCGCCGAACAGTGTAAAAGCCGCGGTGATCAGTGCCAGTAAGATCAGCGCGATTGCCGCTCCTCGAAAGTCGAAGCGCACCGCTGCCCACAGCAGCGGCGGCATGATGACAAAAGCAAATGGCAGATAGCCGCTGAACGACAGGGCCGTCACCACGAGAAAGACCGCAGCGACTACGGTCGCCTCGATCCATCTGCTCTTCGATAGGCGTACGCCGCCACCCCAGTTTCTGATCAGAGCAAGCGCTATGGGGGTGACGATCAAGACGCCGCTGGCGTCACCCACCCACCACAGCAGCCAAGCATCAGCGAATGGCTGGATGCCGAAGCGGTCGAGCGTCAGGCTTCCGACGGTGGCGCTGATGATTGGAGCGAGCCCCGCACCCACTACGACAACGAGCAGAACCTCAGGTACGCTCTCGAAGCGAAGGGACCTACTCCAGAGCTGGTTCACGAAGGAGGCGCCCAAGACTGCAGCTAGGGCGTTGCCAGCGTAGATGAGGGCGGCGACGGTAGGCGAGTTATGAAACCATAACGCGTTGCTGATCAGCTAGGCGGCCAAGCCCCCCAGAACCCACCAAGGCCAACCTCTACGATTTGAAAGAAGGAGCGTGGCAAGGAACAGCCCGCCGGGTGGCCACATCGAGACATTAGTGTCCGGTGCAAACGAGAGAGCTTCGGCAAAGCCGGCGCCCAGCACGTAAGCAAGGACAAAGAGACCTAGAAAAAGAGGTCGAGGTCGGCTGGACCAAACTCCCATTGTCGGCTCCTCCCGCCGGTTCGTGAGGTTGTCCGGCGGTGCACAAGTCCTTGCCCGCCAGGAATAGCCCACGCCCTAGCCTTTCATAGGCTTAGTCGCCGAGCATTGCATCTCATGGAAACCCATGAGACCGGGCGGTTGGCGTTCGCGCGTTATTCCAAGGCATCGGTGAGCTAACACCATGGTCGAGGCTGACCGCCCCCGCCTGCGGATGACCCGGATCGCAAACAGTGGCCGGCTGTCCCTCGGCACAATGGCCCCGATAGATGCACCATGCATGCTTCCCCATCGGCTTGACCAACATGGAGAGGCAAGATGCACAATCGCCCCAAAAGGGTCGTAGTAATCGGAGGAACCGGGCTGATCGGCACGCGCTTGGCAGCTAGGCTGCAACTCGACGGCCATGACGTTATCGCTACGTCGCCGGCGTCGGGGGTCAACACTGTGTCGGGCGATGGACTCTGGGAAGTCCTAGAGGATGCCGAGGTGGTGATCGATGTCGCTAACGCCCCGTCGTTCGAGGCCGAGGTCGCACTGGCGTTCTTTTCCACCGCTGGACGCAACCTGATCGCTGCCGGCAGGTCCCAGCGGATAGCGCACCATGTCGCCTTGTCGGTCGTTGGAGCAGATCGGTTGGTCGAGAGCGGTTACTTCCGTGCCAAGCTCGAACAGGAATCCATCGTTCGCGCGTCGGACGTCCCGTACACCATCCTCCGCGCAACGCAGTTTATGGAATTTATGCCGCGTCTCGCCACCTCTGGCGGCGACAGCCGCCTCGTCCGCGTCGCACTTGCGCTTACGCAGCCGATCGCGGCTGACGATGTCGCCGTCGCACTTGCCACGATCGCAGCTGGCGAACCTGTCAACGACATCGTTGAGGTCGCCGGCCCCGAGGCGTATCGACTGAGCGATGTGGTGGGACGCGTGCTGGCGAACGCTTCTGACGACCGGTTGGTGATTGCCGACAGCAATG
The DNA here is from genome assembly GCF_000970465.2 of Devosia insulae DS-56. Classification (GTDB taxonomy): domain Bacteria; phylum Pseudomonadota; class Alphaproteobacteria; order Rhizobiales; family Devosiaceae; genus Devosia_A; species Devosia_A insulae. The sequence goes on along the minus strand of NZ_LAJE02000400.1, from coordinate 16,241 downwards.
CGCGATATCTTGGAGCTCGGCTGGGCGAACGAACGCTTATTCCCGGTCCGGCCCCGCTGACTGGTTCTACCTTGTTTGACGCCTGGCTCTCAAGAACTCGCGCTCAGGCTACTTCGAACGTCGGGGAGTTGCGCTCATGACGATCGTGGCACCGGTTGCAGATCACCAGCCGCTTGCAGCGAGCAGAATGAAGACGACGGATTGGCCCGACATTCCCTATGGGGCATGGCGAGACACCTGCGATGCGCTGCATCTCTATGCACAGGTCGTGGGGAAGTATCGCCTGGCCCGCACGCCATGGCTCTGCCACTCCTGGCACGCGACGCTCTACCCAAGCGCCTTAGGCCTGACCACAGGGCTGGTGCCCGACGGGCCCGGCGGGATCGAGTTGATCCTCGACCTTGTGGAACACCGTGTGATTGGCGCCGCCAACAACGGCCGTAGAGCCGGGTTCAAATTGGCGTCGATGTCCGTCGCGCAATTCGATACCGAACTCCGCATACTGATCAACGAACTCGGCGGCACACCGCACTGGCATTGGTCCCCCAACGAAGTTGCCGCACCGGTCCCCTTCGCCGAAGACACCGCCCAACGTCCGTATGACGCCGACGCGGTCAGCCGGTTTCACCGCGCGCTGATCCTCGTCGCACTGGTTTTTGCTGAGTTTCGGACCGCTTTTCTCGGCAAAGCCAGTCCCGTTCACCTGTTCTGGGGCAGCTTCGATCTCGCTGTTACGCGGTTCTCGGGTCGGAGGGCGCCGATCCATCCGGGAGGTGTTCCGTTCCTCCCTGATGCGGTAACGCGCGAGGCCTATAGCCACGAAGTATCCTCGGCGGGATTCTGGCCGGGCGGAGGTGGCGTCGATTATCCCTGCTTCTACTCGTACGCCTATCCAGCGCCGCCCGGTTTTGCTCCCGCGCGTATTCAGCCATCAGCCGCCCACTACGACGTTACCCTCGGCGAGTTCATTCTCCCCTACGAAGCAGTTCGCACCTCACCGGACCCCGCCGGGATGCTTATGAGCTTTCTGCAGGACACCTATCGCACGGCTGCCGATCTAGCGAACTGGGACGTGCGAAATCTCGAGTGCCAAGTCGGTCGACCACTGCGCCCCCGTCAAATCTAGTCCTGTGACTAGTTCCGCTTTGGGCCAGAAGCGGACGATGGCGACTGCCCGCTCTGCTGGGCGGGCGCGCAGGAGCTTGGTCACAAGCGCCGATGCCGTGCCCCCGTTTTCCGTGCCCCCCTAAACCTCCACCGCGCGCACTCCCTGACCGACGACGCTTGCCGCCTCCACCGCCTGCTGCTCGCCCCACCCGGCACCCTCCTGCATGGCGGCGTTCACACGAGCCGGCGACAGCTGCCTGGACAGTTCGGCCACCAGCCGTTGGTGGGTAACCTCTTCGGTCCACTCCCGGCTGGCGCTGCCTTTGGCGTAGAAGGCCTCGGTAAACCCCAATAGCCGTGCCGCGAGCTCCGCTTCTCCTTCGAGGGCGGCAACCAGGGCCAGGTGTTCCGCGGCACGCACGATGGCTGCTGGCCAGCCGAGGGCCCTCGCCTCTCGCAGGCTCTCGCTGGCGGATTGGCGCGCCGGTTCCAGCTTGCCATCCGAAAGGAGGTATGAGGCGAGGTTGCTGAGGCCCAGCGTTGCCTGTCGGCGGTTATGGTCCGGGCCGCTGAGCATGCGTTGGATCCCAGTGATGGCACTCGCGACCTCGCCGGCAATGAAGTCCATTTCTGCCAGCGCGATCTGCGCGCTGGCCACACCGCGGGAATCGCCGACGCTCCTGCACACGGCCATGGATCGGCCGATCAAGGTGCGAGCCGTCGCGACGTCGCCACCGAGATATGCCGCCACACCCTTGGAGCGGAGGCAGCTCGCGAGGGGCTTGGTCGGACCAAGCGGCTCAAGCACCTTCAGGGCGTCCTCAAGGTACGGCAGCGCTTTTCCGATCGTCTCCATGGTCAGTAGTGCGGCGCCGGCGCGGGCCAGGGCTTCGCCGAGATCGAGATCGCGGCCGGCGGAGCGGAACAGCTGCACCGCCTGATCGGCAAAGGCAAAGCCGGAGTGATCGCCATGCGCGCTGTTGGAGGTCTTCGACAGATAGAGCCGCCCTGCAGTATCGGGCGGCGTACCCTGGTCGATCTGGAGCATCGCCATTTCGCTCCAGCGCTCGCGTTCACGGAACAGCGAGAGCTCATCCCAGAGCCGGAGGCTCAGCGTGGCAAGCTGAACGCCGAGCTTTGCCTCGCCTTCAGCGCCAAAGGCCCATTCCAGCGAGGCACGCACATTGTCGAGTTCCGGCTCATAGCGACCCAGCCAGGTGATGGTTGGCGTCCGGGGCCAGGTCTCCCGGCCCTCGGTGAACCGATCAATCAGATAGACCGCGAGCTCGCGCTGCCGACCCGGCTCGCCAATATCGCCCTGCTTGTCCAGGGCATATCTGCGCGTCGTCTCGAGCAGGCGATAACGCGGCTCGGCTTCCGTCAGATCCACTGCGACCAGCGACTTTTCCACCAGCGATGATAACAGGTCGAACACCTCATCCTCTGCAATCGGCGCGCCGCTGGCCACCCGCATCGCCGATGCCAGCGAGCAGCCGCCGGCGAACACCGCAAGCCGGCGCAGCAGCGCCTGTTCTTCGGCGGGCAGCAGATCGTAGCTCCAGTCGAGCATGGCGCGCAGGGTCTGGTGATGTCGGGGGCCGGCCCGCGTCGACCGGCGCAGCGTCATGAACGACGCGCTGAGATTGCTGGCCAGCCAATCGGGCCCCATCATCTTGAGCCGCCCGACCGCCAGCTCGATGGCCAGGGGGATGCCGTCGACCTGCTTGCAGATGCTGGCGATAGCGGGCGCATTGCCCTCATCGAGCACGAACCCATCGACTATGGCGGCGGCACGATCGACGAATAATTGCACGGCGCTGTGCGCGACCGCGACCGCCGGGGTTACTGTCTCCGGGCGGGCTGGATAGGCGAGGCTCGGCACCCGATACTGGCTCTCGCCGGGTACCGACAGGCTTTCGCGGCTGGTCACGAGGATCGAAACCGATGGGCAGGCGCCCAGCAGCATCTCGACGAGCCGCGCCGAGGCCGCGACCAGGTGCTCGCAATTGTCGAGGATGAGCAGCACGTCTCGCTGATGCAGATGCGCGATGGCGCTCTCCGTGGCCGGCCGATCGCCAGCCACGGGCACCCCCAAGGCACCGCACAACGCCTCCCCAACCAGTTGTGGATCGGCAATCGCGGCCAGTTCGACCAGCCAGACCCCGTCCGCATATCCCCCGGCGAGGCGGAAGCCGGTTTCAACGGCCATGCGGGTCTTGCCCGCGCCACCAGGGCCGGTGAGCGTTACCAGCCGGTAGCGGCGGAGGCGGGCGAGAACCTCCTCCACCTCCTCGTCGCGACCGACCAGCGAGGTCATCTGCCGCGGCAGGTTATGCGCTTGCGGCGTCCGGCCGAGGGACTGGTCGCGCACCACAGGCGCGGCATCCAGATGGTATGGCGCCGGGTCGGCTGCCAGCCGCAGCAATGCCTTGGTCTCGGCCGCCGGCTCGACCGACAGTTCGCGCAACAGGATGTCGCGGCAACGCTGGTATTGCCGAACGGCGAGGGCGCGTTCACCTGCGGCCAGATGCGCCCGCATCAAGGCCCGATGCCCCGGTTCGGCAAGCGGATCGATCTCGACCAGGCAGGCCGCGATCGGTTCGGCATCTTTGTGGCGTGCCGCCCGCTCGTAGGCCGTAAGCAGCCATTCGAAGCGTTTGGTCGCGATCGCCCGGAGTTCGGCGCGCCGGGCCTCGAGCCATTGCTGGCCAAGCGGATCACGAATGCTCACGCCCTCGAGGAACTCTCCTTTGTATTGCGCCACCGCCCGCTCCAGCGCCTCGACGGTGCTGTCGGCCTCGACCTCAAGCAAGGCGACATCCGACTGCACCGTGCCCGAGGCAAAGCTCAGCCTTTCACGATCGACCTCGAGCACCTCGCTGGCCTCTGCACTGAGGGACCGCCGAAGCACGGCCAGGGTCTGGCGCAGGCTCTGGTAGGCCTGGGCCTCGCTCCGTTCGCTCCACAGCAGAGCCGCAATCTCTTCGCGACTGCCGCTTTGCCTTGGGCGGAGCGCCAGCCAAGCCAGCACAAGACGCGCCGTCTTGAGCCTGAGCTCGATCACGCGTCCATCTTGAGACCGAGCTTCGAACGGGCCCAGGAGATTGAGATACAGATGGGGCGAGGTCACAGGCCGTTTCGCTCACTGCTCGATCGAAGAAGTGAACGTAGCAGACAGAAAATCACGGGCAAATCACGTTGCTCGCATGCCGGGATCACGCGGCCATTACGTCTGCGTCATACCTTTAACGCCCGATGCCGTTCTGGCGTGCAGCCTCACGAGTGGCATCTGCAATTGCTTGCGCCGCTGGCGGGCCACAGCTCGCGACGTGATCATCCCGGCTTGTCGAGGTCTTTCCAGGCCTCGGCAACGGTGTGGCGCATGCGCCTATCAGCGGATCTGCCTCATCGTCCCTGGCCGAATTGTCGCGACGGAAGGAGGTAGGCACCATGAGTTTCATTCTCGCCGCCTATGCATGCGAGCGCTATGGCACAGCAATCCTGCGCACCCGTCAGGGGCGTCCGTGGGGAGGCGTGAATGGGTGATGTTCAGTTCGCCTTCCAGGTGGCACGCTATATCGGTGGAAGTGGCGGGGTTGCTTTCGCCAAACCGGTGCGAGCCATCGCCGCCCACCCCATCGCGGCGGCCGAAAGGGTCATGCGGACCAGGCCCTATCTGTTGGGTGAGCCGAAAAACATCCTCGCGGAAGTTTCATACCTCACCCCCGACGGCGAGGAAGAGCGCGTACTGCTCTATCACGATGGATCGGTCGCAACGCCGAGTACCGTCCCGGCGCCAACGCGATAGCGCGCAATTTCGCGAAAGTGACGCAGCCGGCGCTCGGGTGGCTTCAAGCGGCCGGCTGCAGGCCCGGCGCAACAGGGGTCCTGGCCGAGTTTCAGGCTAAGTCGCAGGGCGTGAGGCGAGCGTTACGGCGCTGGGACCCGCTGGGGCCGAGTCGAGGGTGCCGCGTTTCACACATCAGAAGCCTCTCGCGACAGGCAGCATGCACCCCCGGACGCCCCTTGCGGCGATCACGATGAATGCGACACGGTGACCAGGCGTATGTGAGACAGGCGCCTTATGGTCGAGCGGTCCTCTTTTGGTCAGTTGCTGCGCTATCCCGGCTTCGTGCGCCTGTGGCTTGCCGACGGGTTGTCGACGTTCGGGACGTTCATTTTCGGCCTGTCGCTGCAACTGTTGCTGATCCATACCCTCGATGCCGACCAGCTGGAGATCGGCTGGGTCCGGTCGGCGCAGTGGCTCCCCTCGCTGCTGTTCGGGCTGGTGGCTGGGGTGATCGCGGATCGGGTGCGGCGCAGGAAGCTGCTGATCGCCTCCGATATTGCCAGTTGCCTCTTGCTGCTCGCCATTGCCGGACTGGGCATTCTGGGGATGCTCTCGCCACTGGGGCTGGCGGTGCTGGTGTTCCTGCTCGGCTGTGCGGCGGTGTTGCAGGGCGGGGCGCATCAATCGTTCACCGCCGACCTGCTGCCGCCGAGCCTTCTGGCCTCAGGCAGCGTGGTCATGACCCAGACCTACACCGCGGCGCAGACGCTTGGACCTTTGCTCGCCGGACTGCTCGCGGGCGTGGTCGGGGCCCCGGTCACCATGCTGATCAATGCTTTCACCTATGCCGCCTCGGCAGTGCTGCTCGCCGGCGTTCCCGATCCGCAGCCAGCGCAGCAGCGAGTGCCAGCTTCGGTCGGCGCCGATCTCAGGGAGGGCGTTGCCTGGGTCTACCGGCACCCCTTCCTCGCGCCCTATGCAGTTTGCCTCCATGTCTGGTTCATCGCCAATGCGATCGCCGGAACCGTCTACATCTTCCATGCGACCAGGCTCGGGCTCGATGCCGGCGCTGTCGGGTTGACCCTGGGAGTAGCGGGGTTGGCCGGCGTGCTGGGGGCCGGATTGGCGGAGTGGGCGGCGCGAATATTGGGGACCGGCAAGGCGATCCTCTTCTGCGATTACCTGACCGGGGCGGGGTGGCTGCTGGTGGCCGTAGCGCCCCGGTCAGGTCTCACGCTCTATGCACTCATCGCGGCGCAGCTCGTCTACGGCGTCGGCTTCGGCTTGCGCGGCCCGCTGGAGATGAGTTTCCGCAACGCCGTGACGCCCTCGCGGTTGCGGGGGCGCATGAACACCACCATCCGCTCGATCAACTGGGGCCTTATCGCCGTAGCGGCGCCGTTCGGCGGCTGGTTGGCCCTGCAGTTCGGCGACCGCACGGCGTTGGCCATTGCCGGAGCGACGATGCTGGGGACGGGGACCGTGCTGCTGCTCTCACGTTTCCGCGGCGCCTCAATGCCGACCGACGCGTCAGCCTAGCGCTTCCGGGAGAGCCCGGACCCGGCCGCTACGCGGTGCGGCGTTTGAAGCGGTAGCGCAGCCGCCGCAGGAACTGGTTGACGCCCACATAGGTCTCCAGACGCCGCAACTGGCCGACATCACCAGCGTTCCCGGCGAGCATGTGACGGTCGGGTTCGCTGAGCGCAGGGTGCTCGTCAAACGCGAAGAACTTTGAAAAGGCCGCGAGCGCCCTGCCATAGCTGAGCTTCAGGCTGGCGTTATTGAGGATGGCCCGGAAATGCGGCTCATCGTAGGTGTTCTGTCCGTGGATGCAGTAGCAATAGGACAGCGGGTCATCCATCAGGGCGATCGAATGCGTGGCGAGCATAGCCTCGACCAGCGCCGTGTCTTCGGCACGGGCAGCGTCGGGATAGCGGGGGAGCGCTCGCTTGAAGGCGAGCATCGAGCCCTCCCAGACACGAGTGCCCGACAGAGTCAGGATCTTCTGGCCCGGCGACCAGATGCACCATTGGCGCAGGAACACCGCATCGGCCTTCGCCTGCAATAGTGCGCCGACGCCGCGCTCGATACGATGCGCGCCGTAAATATCGTCATCGTCCCATTGGCAGACGATCTCACCCCGCGCCTGTTCGACGCTGATGTTCCTGAGCAGTCCAAGCGACAATCGCTCATCGACGCGGACGAGGCGAATGTCGTCGCCGCTCGCCTCGACCAGGCGTCGCAGCCCCTCGGTCACCGCGTCGCAGACGATCACCAGCTCTTTGTTGCGATAGATCTGCCTCCTGAAGTAGCCGATTGAGGCGCCGACCCGGTGCAGATCGCCCCGGGTCACCATGAGGCACGAAACCAGCGGCCCGGTCGTCGTGCCCTGGATGGCAACGAGGCGGTCAGGCGTAAGCCGGCTCGACGTCCCCTTGAGGCTCTTGTCGTAGATGTAGACCTGCTGCTTGATCAACCGAGGCTAAGCTTCCACTCCCCGGGGCGGAGCTTTCCGACCCCGGCACCATCGCTTCCGATCGAAACCGCCGGCTCCAATCAGTATCGTTCTACTTTAGTTGGATCAGCGGTGGCCGATTCTGTCCACGATGCTGGAAAGCATCTGTCCGTGACGGATGAGGCTGGCGCTCGGCCCCGCCCGGTATTGGGCGATGCATCCCGATGCATCTCCCTGCAGCCGCCTCAGTTGCTGCCGCGCTCCACCGGCGTGAGGTAGGGCAGTCGCGCTGCCTCCGGCATCGGGCCGAGCCGGGCGACCATCTCGATATTGGGGTGCATCGAGCGGTGGAGGTGGGTCTCCAGCATGCGGCAGGCGCTGTCGAGGTCGCCGTCGAGCAGCAGGTCGTAAATGCTCCGGTGCTCCTCCAGCATGGTGGAGATCTCGGTGCCGGTGCGGTGGCTGCGGAAGGTCGCGTGGGTGGCGATCAACAGCAGCTGGCTGCGTTGCACCGCCTGCAGCAGCTGCCGGTTGTTGCAGCGCGCCACGGTGTCGATGTGGAGGTCCTGCTCGATCCCCTCGAGTTCCATGATGCCGCGATCACCACCCTGCGCCCGCATCACCCGGTCGCGGCGGGCCGTCAGCTCCGCCTCGGTGAATTTCGGAAACGCCTGGCGCAGCGCCACCGGCTCGAGGATCCAGCGCATCTCGTAATGCTCGCGGATCGATTCGGCGGTCAGCGGCCCGGCATACCAGCGCTGGTTGGCTTCCTGAACGATGATGCCGGTGCGGGCCAGCCGGGTCAGCACTTCATGCGCGATGGTGCGGCTGACGCCGTAGTGCTCGGCCAGCGCCGATTCGTTGAGCATGAACCGGCCATAGGCGAGGCTGGCGGCCACTGCGTGCTCGACCTCAGGATAAATCTTGAGCCCGATATTGCGCGGTGACCCATCCGCCTCCAGTGCCGCCGGCAGCACCAGGCCGGCTTCGCTGAGTTCCAGCCGCAGCGGTTTCGGCGCCGCCTCGCCGCCGCGGGCAATGAAGCCGCGTCCGGCAAAACTGCCGATCAGCCCTTCCTCGCTCAGCCGCTTCAGCGCCGCCGCGGCCGGAATGCGGCTCGCCTTGAAGGCCCGCGCCACATTGGCCTCGCCCAGCACCAGCCCGGGCGGAAATGCCCCCTCCTCGAGGTGCTCACGGAGCACCGCATAGATGGTCTGGTATAGCGGCGCTTCGGGCTTTGGCGACATCGGGCGTCGTTCTACCATCTGGGTGCCCCTCTGTCAGTCAGCGCTGAAGATCGCATATTCCGGGCAACTGCTTGCAATATCCATAAGTCGCCGATCCATGCCCAGTATCGCTGTTTGAGCAACGTGCTGGATTGCCTTACTCGCCCCATTCTATCGTGACGCACTATGCATGCAATATGCATTGACTCTCGGCGCGGCGATTTGCAAGAGTGCTGCCGTCGCTGGAGGAAGCGACGAGGGAGGCGGCCGCCTTGCCGGCCGTGACATGGCGTTCCCCTGACCGGACGCCGGAGGAGAGTTTCGATGAAGTTCGCACGTTTGGTGCTGGCCTCGGCCGGCCTCGCTACCCTTTTGTCCGGCGCCGTAGCGGCGCAGGAGACCGTCATCGGCGGCATGATCTTCCAGCAGGATCAGTTCTTCCGCGGCATCCAGCTCGGCATGGAGCAGAGCGCCAAGGATGGCGGCGCGACGCTGTTGCAGGGCAATTCCGAGAACAAGCTCGAAAAGGAAGCCGAGCTGGTCGATACCTTCATCGCCCGCGGCGCCAAGGCCATCGTCCTCGCCCCGCTCAATGGCGATGCCTCGATCCCGGCGCTGGAGCGCGCCCGGGATGCCGGCGTCAAAGTGGTGCTCTACGGCACCTCGATCAATTCCGATTTCCAGGTCGCCGATATCGGCACCAGCCAGCTCGATATCGGCCGCTTCACCGGCGAGGCGGCGGCCCGCTTCATCACCGAGACTTTTGGCGGCAAGGCCAAGGTGGCGCTGCTCGGCTTCCGCTCGCAGCTGCAGCAGATGAGCGATGACCGCACCAACGGCTTCCTCGAAAAGGCCAAGGCCGGCGCCGAACTCGATATCGTCGCCACGCAGGATGCCTGGCTCGCCGAAAACGCCGTGACCGTCGCCACCGACATCCTCACCGCCAACCCGGGGCTGCAGGTGATCTATGCCGCCAATGAAGGCGGCACGGTCGGCGCCGTGCAGGCGGTGCGCGCCGCGGGGCTGCAGGGCAAAGTTTTCGTGTTCGGCACCGATGGTTCCGAGCAGCTGGCCGGGTTCCTGCTCGACGAGGACAATGTGCTGATCGCCACCACGGCGCAGCAGCCCTTCGAGATGGGCAAGAAAGCCACCGACGTGGCGCTCGCCGCCGCCAAGGGTGAGGCCACTGAAAAGACCTACGACATCCCGCCACTGGCGCTGTCCCGCTACGACCTTGAGGCGGTAAAGGCCTATGCGGCGAGCGTGAAGCAGTAAGGCCAGCCGCCGGTGCTCTGGAGCGAGATCAGGAAAAGTTGCAGACTTTTCCGGTTCGATCTCGCGACCAACAGGGGCCGGCGGCTCTTTCCGGGAGCTTCGGATGCGCGGCGCCATCGAATTCAAGGATGTCAGCAAGGCCTATGACGGCACGCTGGCGCTGTCGCATTTCTCGCATGCCTTTGCGCCGGCTCGCGTGCATGCCCTGATGGGTCGCAACGGCTCCGGCAAATCCACTGCCATCAAGATCCTGGCTGGCGCCGTGCAGCCGAGCTCCGGCACGATGTCGGTGAATGGCCGTGAGGTGAGCTTCGCCACACCTTCTGAAGCCTTTGCCGCCGGCATCGTCACCGTGCACCAGGAGCTGTCGCTGGTGCCCTCGCTGTCGGTGGGGGAGAACATCTTTCTCGGTCGGCTGCCGAGGCGTGGCCGCTTCGTCGATTGGGCCGAACTGCACAAGCGGGCTGCTGCACTGCTCACCGAAATGGAGCTCGAGATCGAACCGCGCCGGCTGGTCGAAACGCTGAGCCTCGGTCAGCAGCAGATGGTCGAGATCGTCAAGGCGATGAGCTTTGCGCCATCGGTGCTGATCCTCGACGAGCCGACCTCGGCGCTGGCCGCCCGCGAGGTCGGGCATCTGTTCGAGCTGGTTCGCCGGCTGAAGGCGCGCGGCGTCACGGTGATCTACATCACCCACCGGATGAACGAGCTGTTCGAGCTCGCCGATACCTGCACCGTGGTCCGCGACGGCCACTATGTCGGCACCATCGAGATATCAGATGCGAGCCCGGCCAAGATCGTCGAGATGATGTTCGGCGACGTGGCGAAAGCCTCGCGCCCGGCCCGTCGGGCGGTCAATCGCGCGGCGCCGGTGCTGTCGGTTCGCCACCTCAGCCGGGCTCCGGCCTTCACCGACATCTCGTTCGAGCTCTATCCCGGCGAAGTGCTGGGGATGGCCGGCCTGCTCGGCGCCGGCCGCACCGAAGTGCTGCGCGCCATCTTCGGCGCCGATCCGCTCGATAGCGGCGAGATCAGCTTCGCCGGCCAGCGCGTCGACAAGCCCACCCCCAAGCGGATGAAGGCGCTGGGGCTCGGCTACACCCCTGAAAACCGCAAGGAAGTCGGGCTGGTGCAGATGGCCGCCATCCACGACAACCTGATCCTCGCCAGCCTCGATCGCGTCGCCCGCGCCGGCTTCACCAACCGCGCCCGCGAGACCCCGTCGGTCACCCGACAGATCCGCGAGCTCGGCATCAAGGTGGCCGATCCGCTGCTGCCGGTCTCGACGCTGTCGGGCGGCAACCAGCAGAAGGTGGTGATCGGCAACTGGCTCAACACCGCGCCAAAGGTGATGTTCTTCGATGAGCCGAGCCGCGGCGTCGATCTCCAGGCCAAGCAGCAGATCTTCGAGATCATGTGGGCCGAGGCGGCAGCCGGCCTCTCCTCGATCTTCGTGTCCAGCGAACTCGAGGAACTGCTCGATGTCGCGGACCGCATTCTCGTGCTGCATCACGGCCGCCTCGTCGCCGAGGTGACGCCGCAAACCACCAACCTCACCGAACTCTACCAGCTGTGCATGGAGGGCCATCCCTGATGAGCGTCGACGCCGAACGCACTTCGCCGCGAGGCGGCTTCAGCCTCACCCGGCTGCGCTACTTCGTCATGGAGCTGATCCTCGTCGCGCTGATCCTGGTGCTGGTCGTCGCCGCGCCGGGTTTTGCCAGCCTCCCGAACCTGCTCAACGTGCTGCGCGCCGTCTCGATGCTGGGCATCATCGCCTTCGGCATGACGGCGGTGATCATCGCCGGCGAGATCGATCTGTCGGTCGGCGCCGGCGCGGCGCTGGCCGGCTGCATCCTCGGCTGGACCTGCGGCGCGCTCACCGACAGCATCGGCCCCTGGCCGGCCGTCGCCATCGGCGCGCTGGCTGCCATCGCGGTCGGCATCGGCTGCGGGGTGTTCACCGGCAAGATGCGGCAATGGTTCAACGTGCCGAGCTTCATCACCACGCTGGCGATGCTGGCGGGTTTGCGCGGCATCGCCAACCTGATCTCCGGCGGCTTTCCGATCACCAGCTTCCCCAAGGGCTTCAACTTCTTCGGCGCCGGCAATGTCGGTGGCGTGCCGACGCCGGTGTTCTTCTTCCTCGCGGTGTTCGCCGCCATGCATGTGCTGATGAAATATATGAGCTTCGGCCGCGCCGTTTACGCGGTGGGTGGCAATGCCGAGGCCTCGCGTCTGTCAGGCATCGATGTTTATGGCACCAAGACTTTGGCCCTCGCCATCACCGGCGGGCTCACGGCGCTGAGCGGCATGCTGATTGCCAGCCAGATCGGCTCGGGCAACGGCACCGCCGCCACCGGCATGGAGCTCAACGTCATCGCCGCGGTGATCATCGGCGGCACCAGTCTCTTCGGCGGCAAGGGCCGCATCTGGGGCACCCTGCTGGGCGTGCTGTTCCTCGGCTGCATCAACAACGGCATGGTACTGATGAACGTCTCGGAATACTGGCGCCTCGTCGTCTCGGGCGCCACCATCCTTGCCGCGGTGCTGCTCAACCAGGTGCTGGAACGCGGCATCAAGCGCTGAGCCTCAAGCGAAGCCGCCAAGCACGCCAGCGCTAGTATTGGCCGGAATAGCGGCGGCGGCTGCTCACCTGGTGTGCTTGGCTACCCCTCACCCTGACCCTCTCCCCCCGGGGGCGCTATCGCGCTCCCCTAGGAGGGGCGAGGGGACGCACTCTGCACCCGCAGTGCCGCTCACCCCGCCCTGAGCATCGCCTCGATTTCCGTCCGTGTCGGCATCGATGGCGCGGTGCCGGGCTTCTGCACCGAGAGGCCGGCAGTGGCGCAGCCGAAGCGGATGGCGTCGACCGGCGATTGGCCCTCGGCCAGCGCCACCGCGAAGCCACCATTGAAGGCGTCGCCGGCGCCGGTGGTCTCGACCACTTTCTCCACCTTGAAGGCGGGCACCCTGTGCGTGCCGGCCTCGCCATGCAGCAAAGCGCCCTTTTCGCCCAGGGTGATCAGCGCGTTCTTCGCGCCACGGCGGACGAACTCCTTGGCCGCCGCCAGCGCCTCGGCTTCGGTTTCGACCTTTAACCCGGTCAGCGTCGCTGCCTCGGTTTCGTTCGGCGTGACATAGTCGCAAAGCGCGTAGATCGCGTCGTCGACCGGTAGCGCCGGCGCCGGGTTGAGGATGGTGATCACCCCGTGCCTGCGGGCCAGCGACAGCCCGGCGATGGCCGTTTCGACCGGCTGCTCGAACTGCGTGATCAGCACCTTGCTGCCGCGGATCACACTCTCGGCCGCCACCACATCGGCCGGCGACAGCTTTGCCGCCGCGCCGCTCTCGACGATGATGGCGTTGTTGCCGGTCTCGGTGGAAACGAAGATGAACGCCGCACCCGTGGGCAGGTGCTCGTCAATCGCCACCGCGGAAGTGTCGATGCCGTCAGCCGCCCAGGCTTTTTGCGCCATGTCGCCAAAGGTGTCGCGGCCGATGCGGGTGATCATCCGCGCGTCGCCACCGGCCCGTGCCGCGGCGATCGCCTGGTTCGAGCCCTTGCCGCCCGGCCCGTCCTTGAAACCCTGGCCGAGAATGGTCTCGCCCATCAGCGGCAGTCGCGGCGCCCGGAACGCCAGATCCGCCACGAAAATCCCGAGCACTGCAACAGGTGCGCGCATGGTTCCTCCCAGTATGGGCGCTGTGCGCGCCTCAAAATTACTTCCGGCAGACGGCCCCCTCCCATCCTCCCCCATAAAGGGGGAGGTGCCCCCGCCGGTGCATTTGGCACGATCGAAGACAGAGCCTCGACTCTTCACCTCCCCCTTCATGGGGGAGGCCGGGAGGGGGCCGTCTCTATCAGTCTACGTCAGCTTTCCCGCCTTCAGCGCCGCGAGTATCCAGTCGCGGTATCTCTCGTCCCGGCCCTCGATCTCGGGCGAAACCTTGCTGGCTTCGGTCATGAAGTAAAGATAGTCGCGCCCCATCGCCTCGCCGCGGCCGGTATGCATGTCGACGGCAAAATCCGGGATCTCCGGCAGGCGTTCGCCGAACGCCATGGCGTGCTTGGCCCAGTTGACCATGTCGTCGGTGGTGCGGTCCTTCTTGCCCGATGAGAGCACGCGGATGGCGTGCGCCGCGAACAGGAACCGGTCATGCGTCGGCCGGTCGAAGCGCTGGTGCGTGCGATAGAGCGTGTCGATCAGCACCGGCGCATCGAGGTTGCCGAAGCCCACATCCTCGACAGAAATCACCGCCAGCCGGTCCCACAGCTTCTGCTCGAGCTCGGGGCTGGTGAGATACATCTCCCAGCCGAGCAGCACCGCGTTCTCGGTGAGCCCGCGGCGGATGGATTTCTGCAGCGCCGAGATCACCTCGTCGGCGGGAAAGCCGTTCTCGGTGGTGGTGCGCTGCCACGGGTCGGGCGCCTGCTTGACCTTGATACCGTCTTGGGTCATTTGCCGCTCACCCAGTTGGCGATGTTGTTCCAGAGCGGCGCATAGCCGGCCCAGTCGACGAAGGGCGGCGGCGCCCAGTGCGGCCCGCAATCGGAGGTGAATACGACTGAGCGGCCCTTGCCGAACTCGGCCACCGCGATCAGCGGGTCGCCGCCGACCCGCACCAGCACCTCGGCATCGGGCTTGGCCACCACTTCGTTATAGCCAAGCAGCGCCGGCCACTCGCCGGCAATGCCTTTGGTGATCGGGTGGCCGGGGTCGCCGACATGGGCGGCGACGCCCTGCGGGTTTTCCCGCCGGTCGTCATGGCGAGACAGCGTCACCGGCAGCACGTCTTCGATGGCCGTGCCGGCATATTGCCCCTTGGCGTCGATGCCCTGGAAGGTGAGGTAGCCGCCGATCATCACGAGGCCGCCGCCATTGAGCACGTAATCCTTGATGGCGGTCAGCCGGTTGGGCAGCGGCACCGAGCGGACGAACGTGTCGGGGTGGAGTAGCAGCGTGTTGGCGCCGATGTCGGACAGCATCACCACGTCATAGGCAGCAAGCGCTTCGGCGGTTTGCGGGAAATCGCGGGCGGCGAGGTGGTTGGGGAGGAAGGTTACCTCCCAACCGCCGCCCTCGAGCGCCGCCTTCAGCCAGCGCACGCCTTCGTTGTATTCGGTGGTGGTGAAACTATCGAAGCCCTTGGTGTGGATCGAATGGGTGACCCAGGATTCCCCGGCAATCAGTACGCGCTTGCTCACGCTATGAAGTCCTTCTGAGTGGGTGCGCCGACCGACTGGCGCACAATGAGTTCGACTGGCAGCCGCGTCAGCAGTGGCGGCGCCTCGCCGTTGAGCAGCGCCAGGAGCGTCTGGAAGCCCTGGCGGCCGAGTTGCTCGACCGGCTGGCGGATGGCGGTCAACGGCGGCGTCAGCAATGCGCCGAATGGCATGTCGTCAAAGCCGATCAGCGAGATATCGTCGGGAACGCTCACCCCCGCTTCCTTCAACCCCATCACCGCGCCGATGGCGAGGTAGTCCGACGAGGCGAAGATCGCGGTCGGCGGCAGCGGCAGCTCGAGGAATTTCCGCGTCGCGATGCGCGCCAGCTCCGGCGCAAAACTCCCCATGGCGACATATTCGGGCCGCACCGCGATGCCCGCTTCGTTCATCGCCATCAGAAACCCCTCGCGCCGCTCGGTCACCGTGAGCAGGCCGTGCGGGCCGCCGAGATAGGCGATACGGCGATGGCCGGCTTCGATCAGGTGGCGGGTCGCGACGTACGCCCCCTCGGTGTTCTCGACGAACAGCCGCGGCACGCTGACCCCGGGAATGTCCTCGTCGACGATGACGACGTTCTTGCGCTTGCCGATCAGGTTGGCGAGCGTACCGTCATCGGGCGTGTTGGTCATCATCAACAGCCCATCGACATGCCGGTCGTGCAGTCGCTCCAGCGAGGCGATCTCGCGCTCGCGGTCGGAGCGGGTCGAGCTCATGAACACGGTGTAGCCGTGCCGGTCCGCCTCGTCCTCGAATGCCGAGGCCAGCTCGGCAAAGAACGGCTCGCGGATTTCCGGCGTTACGAGGCCGACCGCTTCGGTCTTGCCGGTGGAGAGTCGCTTGGCGAGGAGGTTCGGCCGGTAATCGAGCTTGGCGATCGCCGCATCGATCCGGCCCGCCGTCGAAGGTGGCAGTTCGATACGGTTGTTCAGGTACCGGGACACCGTTGTCGGCGACACCCCGGCATCTTGTGCCACATCATGGATCGTTGCCATCGCACCCCCACTCGCACAGTTAAGCTAGATCGATGCAAACGCTTTAGTAAAGCGGTTTCGTAACCGGATTCCCTGCGTTTGTTGCCGCAGTCCTTCTGCTCCCCTCCCCCTTGAGGGGAGGGGGGGAGAAGCTTGCGTCTATACACATCCTACACTGCCGGCGAGG
>NZ_LAJE02000399.1 GCF_000970465.2 Devosia insulae DS-56 | reverse complement strand
ATACTCTGCTGCCTCTGAGTCACAGACTTCTAGTAGTGCTGCAGCATGGTAGTGTCACACATGTCGGCTCGTGGGCGGCGTGAGAGGGGTATAAGAGCCAGGTGCAAAGTGCGTCCCCTCCCCCCGCTGGGGAGGGAGCTAGGGTGAGGGGCAGTCCACCCACACTTATTAGAGAACGGCGCCTACTGAGAGATCGCCGCCGTCATCCGCTCGAGCCAGGCCCGTGCCGACGGCGACAGCTTGTCCGACAGCGCCTCACGCACGCGCGCATGATAGCCGTCGATCCACGCCACCTCCTCGCCGGTCAGCGCGCTCACCTCCGCCAAGGCCAGGTCGATCGGCGCCAGCGTCAGCGTCTCGAAGCGGAGGAACCCCGGCGCTGCGGCGACGGTCTCCACCTGGTTCTCGACGCGGAGCCCGAACTCGCCTTCGCGGTAATAGCCGGGCTCGATGGTCATGATCACGCCGGGGGCGAACTCATAATTGTTGACCACCTTGCCGAAGCGCTGCGGGTGTTCGTGCACCGAAAGGAAGTGCCCGACCCCGTGCCCGGTGCCGTGGTCGTAGTCGAGCCCGAGATCCCAGAGCGGCCGCCGCGCCAGCGCATCGAGGTGATGGCCCCTGGCCGTCACCGGGAACTGCGCCGTCATCAGCGCCACGAAACCCTTGAGCACCGCAGTATAGGTGCGGCGCACCTCGTCGGACACCGGCGCGAAGGCCGTGGTGCGGGTGACGTCGGTGGTGCCGGTGAGATACTGCCCGCCGGAATCGATCAGGTAGACGCCTTGGGTGGTGAGCGGCGCATTAGTCGCTTCGCTCGACGCGTAGTGGCACATCACGGCGTTGGCCGCCGAAGCCGAGATCGAGCGGAAGCTCGGCTCGACAAAACCCTCGCCCCGCGAGCGGAACTCCAGCAGCTTGTCCTCGGCTTCGAGTTCGGTGATCGCGTTACCCGATGCCTCGCGCACGGCCACATGCTCATGCAGCCAGCTCAGGAACTCGGTCAACGCCACGCCGTCGCTGACATGCGACGCGCGGAAGCCGTCGAGTTCAGTGCTGTTCTTGATCGCCTTGGCGACGGTGATCGGGCTCGTTTCCGACAGCACCGTGCCGCCTGCCCCGCTTACCGCCAGCGCCGCCGCCACCGAGGCGAAGCGCGGATCGACCAGCGCCCGCTTGCCGCCCGAACGCGCCGCGATGCCGGCGAGCAGGTCGGCCGGCGAACGCGTCGTTACCGCCTCGAGCTCATAGGCCTCGCGATCATTGGGAAGTTTTCGTTCGTCGACGAACCACTCGGTATCGCCGCTCTTGTCGAGCAAGAGGAACGATTGCGGCAGCGGCGTGTATTTGACGTCGCTCCCCCGCACATTGAGCAGCCAGGCGATATTGTCCGGCTGCGTCTCGACCAGGAAATCCGCCCCCAGCTCGGCCAGGCGCGCCCCGATCCGGCGGCGCTTCGACAGAGCCGTCTCGCCGGCATTGGCAAAACTGCTGATCCGCCCGGTCGGCGGCTCCGGCTGATCCGGCCAGATCGCATCGATCGGATCGGCGTCGAGCGGCACCAGTTCGCCACCGGCCTGCTGCATCGCCGCCACCAGCCGCTGATGCAGGTCGGACGGGATCAGCATCGGGTTGAAACCGATGCGCCGGTTCCGCGGCAACGTCAGTTGTCCGCCGTGCAACTTCTCACCGAGCCAGCGCTCCAGCGGAAAATCATAGAAATGCGAGATCTCGAACGCCTCGAGATCGACTTCCTGGCGCACCTGCACCTGGTAGCGGCCATCGACGAAGATCACCGCACTGTCGGCGGTGACCAGCGCGACCCCCGCCGAGCCGGTGAAGCCGGTGAGATAGCGCAGCCGCTCGTCATGCGGCGCGCAATACTCACCCTGGTGGGCATCGAAGCGCGGCACGATCACCCCGTCGATCCCTAAAGCTCCGAGATGGGCCCGGAGCGCTTCGAGCCGGTTCATCTCAGAAGCCGTACTTGCTCAGATCCGGCCGGCTCTTCAGCCCGGCCTCGGTGATGGCACGCACCCGTGCTTCTTCGGCCCCGACCAGCGGCAGCCGCGGCGCCCGGGTCACCGGCGAGGTGCCGCGGACAATGGCCTCGACCAGCTTGATGTTCTGGACGAATTTCGGCCCGATATCCATGCTGAGCAGCGGCAGGAACCAGCGATAGATCTCCATCGCCTCGGGGATGCGGCCCTCTGCCGCCAGTTTGTAAATGGCGACCGTCTCGCGCGGGAACGCCACCACCAGCCCGGCGATCCAGCCCGAACAGCCGAGGATCAGGCTTTCGAGCGCCAGGTCATCGACGCCGGTCAAAAGCTGGTAGCGATCACCCAGCGCCCGCAGCGTCTCGTTGATGCGGCGCGTATCGCCGGTCGATTCCTTGATGGCGACGAATTTCGGCTCGTCCGCCATTTCCTTCAGCATCTCTTCGGTGACGTTGATGCCGTAGGCGATCGGGTTGTTGTAGATGATGATCGGCAGGCCGGATGCAGCGGCGATGGCCCGATAATGCGCCACCACTTCGCGATCGTCGGCGAGATAGCGCATCGCCGGCAGCACCATCAGCCCCTCGATGCCGATCGCTTCGGCTTCGGCGGCGAGCACGGCACCGGCCCGGGTCGAATCCTCGGCAATGGTGAGCAGGATGGGCTTCCGGCCCGCGGCTTCCGCGATCGCCGCCTTGGCGATAGCGAGCTTTTCCTCACGCGTCAGGCTCGAGGCTTCACCGAGCGAGCCGCAGACGATGACCCCGTCGACGCCGGATTCGATCTGGTAGGCGACGTCAGCCCGCACGGCCGCGAGGTCTACCTCCTGATCGCTAGTCATCTTGGTGGTGATCGCCGGGAACACGCCGCGGAAATCGCTCTTTTGCATCGTCTGGTCCTTGTCTCCGCGGGCAACGGCCGCACTCGTCGGTCTCGGACGCAAAGCGACGTCCGGCTTTGTAGCTCTCATAGGATGAAATGCAACTGTCGGCAAGTTGTCGACATTACTATTGACAAGCTGCGTACAGACTGTCGACTATCTCGGCACGGGAGCGGTTGCCGTCTGCGGCCGCTCGTCCACCTCAGGAGGGAACCCATGGCGCATACCACCCCGAAACGCCGGAATCTGCTGCCCCGGCTGGCGCTCGCCGGCCTCGTCGCAACGGCCCTGTCGGCCCTGCCGAGCTTCGCGCAGGACGCCCAGCCCGGCGGCACCCTGCGCATCCTCGGCACCGAGGATCTCGACCATTTCGACCCCACGTCCGCGGCTCTGGTCACCACCAACAATTTCCTGCGCGCCGTATCGCGCCAGTTGATCTCCTACGAAGCCTCGACCGACGAGACGGTGCGCATCACCCCCAAGGGCGACCTCGCCACCGAAGTGCCGCAGCCGACCGATGACGGGCTCACCTATACCTTCAAGCTCCGCCAGGGCGCGCAGTGGAACGCCCCCTCGGGCGCCCGCCAGATCACCTCAGCCGACCTCGAGCGCGGCTTCAAGCGCATGTGCAACCCGGCGCTCGGCTCGGCGGCATTGACCTATTATTCGAGCCTCGTCGCCGGCATGGCCGAGTTCTGCGACGGCTTTTCCAAGGTCGAACCGACCGTCGAGGCGATGAAGGCCTATATCGAGGGCAACGACATCATCGGCATCGAGACGCCTGATGATGAGACCGTGGTGATCAAGCTGACGCAGCGCGCCGGCGACTTCATCTACATGCTGTCGCTCGCCACCTCCGCCCCGGCGCCGATCGAAGTGCTCGACTACCTGCCGGATGGCCCGGATTACCGCAGCAATTTCATCGCCAGCGGCCCTTACACCCCGGGCGCCTACACCCCGGATTCGTCGCTGCAGCTGGTGCGCAACCCGGCCTGGACCGCCGACAGCGATCCGCTGCGCAAGGCCTATGTCGACCAGATCGACATCACTTTCGGCCTCACCGTCGACGCCATCATGCAGCAGCTGCAATCGGGCGACGGCGACATGACCTATGACGTCACCATCCCGCCGGCCATCCTCTCGATGCTGACCGCGCAGGGCGACGAAAAGCTGATGACGGTGTCATCGGGCAACACTAACTTCATCTTCATCAACACCGTTTCGGGCAACAATAACGGCGCGCTCAAGGACCTGAAGGTCCGCCAGGCGCTGAACTACGCCGTCGACAAGGCCGCCATCGTCCAGCAGATGGGCGGGCCCTCGATCGCCAAGCCCGTCAACGGCATTTTCGGCCTCGGCGTGCTCGGCTATCACGAGTTCGACCTCTACCCCTCGCCCGACGCCAAGGGCGACCCGGAAAAGGCCAAGGCGCTGCTCGCCGAAGCCGGCTTCCCCAACGGCATCACGCTGAAAATGCCGTTCCGCAACAAGGGCAACGAGCCGGCGGTGGCGCAGACCATCCAGGCCTCGATGGCCAAGGCCGGCATCACCCTCGAGCTGACCCCGGTGGCTCCGGCCGACTATTATTCGAAGTTCATGACCAACCCGGTGAACACCCAGGAAGGCACCTGGGATATCGCCCCGGTCGGCTGGACCCCGGATTGGGCCGGCGGCTCGGCGCGCTCGGTGTTCCAGCCGCAGTTCAGCTATGACGGCACGCACCAGACCTACAACTACACCGACTACAACAACGACAAGGCCAACGAGCTCGGCCAGCAGGCGATCAACGCCACGACGCCCGAAGAAGTCGGCGCGCTCTGGGCTCAGGTCGATGAGCTGGTAATGGCCGATGCGCCGGTGGTGCCGCTGATCGCCAACCTGATCGTGCTCTACCATGGCGCCGCAGTGCAGAACTTCCAGCCCTACTCGATCGGCGTCCAGGGCGACTGGACCAACGTCTGGCTGCAGCAATAGGCTGGGGCCCTACGCTCACGAGGTCCCGTGCTCCGGCGCGGGGCCTCAGTTTCTTCTGGCTGGAGTGGTTGCGTGGCAGTTCTCGAAGCGCGGCATCTGAGCGTCGATATCCCCACTGAGGACGGCGTGATCCACGCGGTGCGCGACGTCTCCTTCGCGCTCGAAGCCGGCGAACTGTTCGGCATCGCCGGCGAGTCCGGCTCGGGCAAGAGCGTCCTGACCCAGGCCATCCTCGGCCTCCTCCCCAACGCGATAGTGACTGGCGACGTGCTGTTCGAGGGCCGCAATCTCCTCGGCCTGAAGCCCGCCGAACTGCAATCGATCCGCGGCTCGCGCATCGGCATGATCTTTCAGGATCCGATGTCGAGCCTCCACCCCTATTACACCGTCGGTAGTCAGATCACCGAGATGATCCACGCCCACGAGAAGGTGGAGAAAACGGTGGCGCGCCGCCGCGCCATCGACCTCCTCGCCCGCGTCGGCATCAGCGAAGCCGATCGTCGCTTCGACAGTTTCCCGCACCAGTTTTCCGGCGGCATGCGCCAGCGGGTGATGATCGCCATGGCGCTGATCCTCAACCCGCCTTTGGTCATCGCGGACGAACCCACCACCGCCCTCGATGTCACGGTGCAGGCGCAGATCGTCGCGCTGCTCGACGAGATGCGGCGCGAGCGCGGCACCACCGTGGTGATGATCACCCACGATCTCGGGTTGCTCTCCAGCATCGCCGACCATGTCATGGTGATGTATGCCGGCCGTCGGATGGAACTGGGGCCGAGCTCCGCGCTCTTCGCCGCCCCTGCTCACCCCTACACGGCCGGGCTGCTCGCCTCCTCGCCGGCCAATTACGAGGCCGGCGCCGAGCTGGTGCCGATCCCCGGCCGCCCGCCCAGCCTGCTCGACACCCCCAAAGGATGCGTGTTCGCGCCGCGCTGCGCCAGCGCCCTGCCCCGCTGCACCACCGAAGCGCCACCGCTCCGCGTCTTCAGCGATGGCCTGCAGTCGCTGTGCTGGCTCGAAGGCCCGCCCGCCGATGCCGCCGCCAGCGTCGCCGGCATCGCCAAGGCCCCGGCCGCCGACGAGATCGTGGTCAAAGTCGAGGGCGTCCGCCTGACCTATGGCGGCGGCAGCCTGTTCAACCCCGGCGCCGGCTTCGAGGTGCTGAAGGGCATCGATCTCGAGCTCCACCGCGGCGAAACCCTCGGCCTTGTCGGCGAGAGCGGCTGCGGAAAATCCACTTTCGCCCGCGTCCTTGCCGGCCTGATCCCGATGACCCATGGCAAGGTATCGCTGCTCGGCCGCGATCTCGGTTCGCTCGATGGTCGCGCCTGGCAGGCGATGCGGCGCGAGGTACAGCTGGTGTTCCAGAACCCGTTCGGCGCACTCAACCCCCGTCGCCGTGTCGGCGCCATTATCGGCGATCCCTACCGCATCCACAGCCTTGCCTCGGGTACGGAACGGAAGCGCGAAGTGCAGCGGCTGATGGAGCTCGTCGGCCTCAACCCCGAGCACTACAACCGCTTTCCCGCCGAATTCTCCGGCGGCCAACGCCAGCGCATCGGCATCGCCCGCGCTTTGGCGCTCAACCCGTCGCTGATCATCTATGACGAGCCGGTCTCTGCCCTCGACGTGTCGATCCAGGCGCAGGTGCTGAACCTGATGCGGTCGCTGCAACGCGACCTCGACCTCACCTACCTGTTCATCTCGCACGATCTCGCCGTGGTCCGGCATGTCTGCGACCGCATCGCGGTGATGCAGGCCGGCCAGATCGTCGAGCTCGCCGACGCCGAGACGCTCTACCGCGCCCCGCAGCACCCCTACACCAGGACGCTGCTCGCCGCCTCGGTCACCACCCCGCCTCGCCACCCCGCCGCCGGCCGCACGCTGGTCTCCTCCAATGTCGTGGAGGTCGCATGAGCACCCAGGCTGCCATCCCCGTCATCCAGCGCGGTTCGCTGGCGCTGACGCTGCGCCGGCTCGGGCGCGATCCAGCCATCATCGCCGCGCTGGTCTTCATCGTGCTGGTGGTGCTGTTCGCCCTCTCGGCACCGTGGATTTCGGCGCTGACCGGCCACTCCGCCATCGAGCAGTACCGCGATACCGGCCTCTCGGAGATGGGCCTGCCGGTGGCGCCCAATGCCGAATTCCTGTTCGGCACCGATCACCTGGGCCGTGATGTCCTCGTCCGCCTCGCCTATGGGGCGCAGGTTTCGCTGACCGTCGGCGTGCTCGCCGCAGTGGTCGCGGCGCTGATCGGCATCACCGTCGGCATGGTTGCCGGCTATTTCGGCGGCTGGGTCGATACCGTGCTGAGCCGCGCCATGGATCTGGTGATGAGCGTGCCGTTCCTGCTCTGCGCGCTGGCGCTGGTCTCGGTGTTCGGCCCCAGCCTGTCGCTTTCGATCGGCGTCATCGTGTTCTTCAGCTGGACCACCATGGGCCGCGTCATCCGCGGCCAGATGATGTCGCTGCGCCGGCAGGAATTCGTCGAAGCCAGTCGTTCGCTCGGTGCCGGGCCGCTGTCGATCATGTTCATCGACATCCTGCCCAACCTCAGCGTGCCGATCATCGTCTACACCACCATGATGATCCCGGGCTCCATCGTCTTCGAGGCGACGCTGAGCTTTCTCGGCATGGGCATCGTGCCGCCCGCTCCGAGCTGGGGCGGCATGCTGGCCGACGCCGCCGGCAACTCGCTCTACCTCGTCGCGTCCTGGCTGGTGCTGATCCCCGGCCTCGCGCTGCTGTTCACCACTCTCGCCTTCAACATCCTCGGGGATGGCCTGCGCGATGCGCTCGATCCGCGCGGCCGGCCAGTGCGGAGGAAACCGAAATGATCCGCTATCTCCTTGGCCGGGTGGCGTTCGGCGCGCTGATCCTCCTCACCCTCAGCATGTTCGTGTTTTTCCTGTTCTTCGTCGCCCCGGGCGATCCGGCCCGCATGGTGGCGGGTGACAAGGCGACCGAGACGCAGCTGATCCAGATCCGCACCAATCTCGGCCTAGATCGGCCGATTCACGAGCAATATCTGAGCTTTCTCGGCAAGGCCGTGACCGGCGACCTCGGCTTTTCCTACCGCAACCAGCAGCCCGTCGCGAAGCTGATCTTCAACCGCTTGCCTGCCACCCTATCGCTGGTGGTGGGTGGCGTGCTGGTCTGGCTCGCCGTCGGCATCCCCATCGGCATCATGTCGGCGCGTCATCCCGGCGCGGTGCGCGACCGCTTGGGTCAGGGCTTCATCCTTATCGGCCTCAGCTTCCCGACTTTCGTGCTCGGCATGATGTCGCTCTATCTGTTCTATTTCCTGCCGCGGCAATCGGGCTTCATGCTGTTCCCGGCCGGTGGCTTCAAGCCGTTCCTCCCCAACCCAGCGATCTGGGCCTGGCACCTGATCCTGCCCTGGACCACCCTGGCGCTGACCACCGCCGCGGTCTATGCGCGGCTGACCCGCGGTCAGATGCTCGAAGTAATGGGCGAGGATTACATCCGCACCGCCCGCGCCAAGGGGCTTTCGGAGCGAAAGGTGGTGTGGAAGCACGGCATGCGCGCCACCCTCACCCCGCTCGCCACCCAGCTCGGCGCCGATATCGCGCTCTTGCTCGGCGGCGCCATCGTCATCGAACAGGTCTATGGCCTGCAAGGCGTCGGCGCTCTCGCGGTGCAGGCCGTGGCCAACCAGGACCGGCCGATCATCATCGGCGTGGTGCTGCTCGGCGGCCTGTTCATCGTCGTCGCCAACATCATCGTCGACATCGCCTATGTGCTGCTCGATCCGCGTGTGCGGTAGAGCTCCCCTCCCCCTTGAGGGGAGGGGAGCCAGAAGGAGACAAAAATGCCCGTCGCCGAATACACCATCCCCGGCATGCTGATCCGCGACCACCTGCTGCCGGTGCCGCTCGACTGGAGCAAACCCGAGGGCGCCACCATCGAGCTGTTCGTGCGCGAGGTGGTCGACCCGACCAAACGCCATGACGACCTGCCGCTGCTGGTCTTCCTGCAGGGCGGCCCGGGCGGCAAGTCGCCGCGTCCGACCAAGGGCAGCCCGTCCTGGCTGGCCGAGGCGCTGAAGACGCATCGCGTCATCCTCCCCGACCAGCGCGGCACCGGCCGCTCCACTCGCATCGAAGCCGCCACCATGGCGGGCTTTGCCAATGGGGATGCCGCCGCCGACTATCTCAGCCACTTCCGCGCCGACTCGATCGTCGACGATTTCGAGCAGGCCCGCAAAACCCTGTTTCCCAAGAAGCGCTGGGAATCGCTCGGCCAGAGCTATGGCGGCTTCCTTACCCTCACCTATTTGTCGCGCTACCCCGAGGCGCTCGCCGCGTGCTACGTCGCTGGCGGCCTCGCCAGCCTCGTACCCAATGCCGACGAGGTCTACCGCCGCACCTACCCGCGCGCGGCAGGCAAGAGCCGGCTCTATTACAAGCGCTATCCCGATGACGTCGCCCGCGTCACCGCCATCGCCGACTTCATCGACGGCAACGACGTCCGCCTGCCCGATGGCGACCGGCTTACCGTCAAACGGCTGCAGACCATCGGCATCGATCTCGGCATGGCCCCCGGCCACGAGAACGTCCACTGGCTGATCGACGAAGCCTTCTCCGCTCCGGATCGGCTGTCGGATCACTTCCTGTTCAGCGTCATGAGCCTCACCAGCTATGACAGCGGCCCGCTCTTTGCCGCGCTGCAGGAGAGCATCTACGGCCACGGCGCCGGCGCCACCAACTGGGCCGCCGAGCGGGTCCGCACAACCCACCCCGAGTTCGATCCCGCCGCCCGCCCGCTGCTGTTCACCGGCGAGATGATGTTCCCCTGGATGTTCGAGGAGATCCACTCGCTCCGCCCGTTCCGCGCCGGCGTCGAAACCCTGGCGGCGCGCCAGAGCTACTCGAAGCTCTACGACCCCACACGCCTCGCGACCAACCAGGTGCCGGTGAGCGCCGTGGTCTATTACGACGATCTCTATGTCGACGCGGGCCTCTCCCTCGAAACCGCCGCCGCCGTCGGCAACCTCCAGCACTGGGTCACCAACGAATACGAACACGACGGCATCCGCCAGGGCGGCAATGTGTTCAAGCGGCTGGTGGAAATGGTGAAGGAAGCGGGTGGGCCGGTGAGGGGGTAGTCGACGACAGCGCGCTTGGCGCCCCTCACCCCAGCCCTCTCCCCAGAGGGGCGAGGGGGCGATAGGGGCACCGCCGGTGCAAAGTGCGTCCCCTCGCCCCTCTGGGGAGAGGGTCAGGGTGAGGGGCAGCCAAGCACACCGCCTCCTCAATCCTCAAAATGCCCCCGCACCGCAAAGCCGCCGCCCTGCAGCACCGCCACCTCCGGGTCCGGCGCCGGCCAGCCGCCTGCCGGAACCGGCAGCTCGCCTGAGCCATGCTCCGGCGTCCAGCCCAGCGTCTGGTCCGCCTCGTTCACGTACCAGGCCCCCGCATTGTCGGAGATGCCGAACACCGTGCGATAGCCGAGCTCCGGTGCGTCGAGCCCGGCGAGCACCAGGCGCCACAGGTCGTCGCGATCGCACCAGATCCTGATGTCGCGCTGCGAGCCCGGGTTGTTGGCGGCGCAGATCCGGATGTTGAGGCAACCGATACCGAACTTGTCGTGGTAGAGCCGACTAAGGTTCTCGCCGAACAGTTTGCTCACCGCATAGAGCGAATCCGGCCGCACCTCGGCGTGGCGGTCGAGCGGCGCAGCGGCGACCTCGTGCATGCCCAGCACATGGTAGGACGAGGCGTAGATCACCCGCTTCACCCCGGCTTTGCGGGCACTTTCGAAGATATTGTAGGTGCCGGCGATATTGGCGTCGAGGATCGCCTGCCACGGCTTCTCGTTGGCCATGCCGCCCAGGTGCACCACGGCCGAGATGTCCTGCTGCATCAGGTCATCGATCGCCGCGCGGTCGGCGAGGTCGGCGAGCACTACGGACCCGCCGTCAGCCGGGGCCGCGATGTCGGTCGCCAGCACCGCCCTCCCCGCCTCGGCAAATCTCGACCGGAAGTGGGTGCCGAGCCTGCCGGCGGCGCCCGTCAACAGGATGTTAGGCATAATCTTCCTCAGGCGGGGGCCGAAAGCCGCAGGCGCGGATCGGGACGGGGGACGGCGCGGATCAGGGTCTGAGTATAGGGATGCTCGGGCCGCTCACAAATCTGCTGCACGTCACCGATTTCGACGATCTTGCCGTTCTTCATCACCGCGACGCGGTCGCAGAAATAGCGGATCACCGAAATGTCGTGGCTGATGAACAGGTAGGACAGGCCATATTCGTCCTGCAGCCCGCGCATCAGGTCGAGCACCTGGTGGCGCAGCGACACATCGAGCGCCGAGGTCGGCTCGTCGGCGATGATCAGCCGCGGCCTGAGCGCGATGGCGCGAGCGATCGAGATGCGCTGCCGCTGCCCGCCGGAGAACGCATGCGGATAGCGCTCGCCGCCATCGGCCGGCAGTCCGACGCGCATCAGCAGTTCCGCCACCCGATCGCGCATCTCGCGCTCGCTCATCGCCGTGTTGGTGCGGAGCGGCTCCGAGATGATCTGGTACACCGTCATCCGCGGGTTGAGCGAGGAATGCGGATCCTGAAACACCATGCGCACTTCGCTGTAGAGCGATTTCATCTCGCGCTTCGATAGCCGCGCGATGTCGACTTCCACCCCGTCACCGCGCCAATAGTTCACCTGCCCGCCGGTCGGGGTGTAGATGCGCAAGAGCGTGCGGCCCAGCGTGGTCTTGCCCGAGCCGCTCTCGCCCACCACCCCGACGGTTTCGCCCTTGTTGATGGTGAGGCTGACCCCGTCGATCGCCTTGAGATAGGCGGCGGGCTTGCCCAGCATGCCGACATTGAGCGGGAAATGCAGCGACAGGTCGCTGATCTCGGCGATCGGCGATTCCTCGGCCGGGCGTGGCGGGCGCGGCGCCGGCGTTTCGAGCTTCAGCACCGAGCCGAGCAGCGCCTTGGTGTAGGGCTGCTGCGGTCGCTCGAACAGGTCGAACACATCGGCCTGCTCGACCATCTCGCCCTTGAACATCACCATCACCCGGTCGGCGATCTGCGCCACCACGCCCATGTCGTGGGTGATGAACAGCACCGCCATGCCACGATCGCGCTGCAGCTCGCGCAGCAGCGACAGGATCTCGGCCTGGGTGGTGACGTCGAGCGCCGTGGTCGGCTCGTCGGCAATCAGGATTTCCGGGTTGCACGAGAGCGCCATGGCGATCATGGCGCGCTGCCGCATGCCACCCGAGAACTCGAACGAGTAGCGATCGAGCGCTGCCTCGGGGTTGGGGATGCGCACCCGGTCGAGCAAGGCGGCGGCCCGCTTCCGCGCTTCCTCCTTGCTGATCTTTTCGTGCAGCAGGATGGTCTCGACGATCTGGTGACCGATGGTGTGCACCGGCGACAGGCTCGACATCGGCTCCTGGAAGATCATCGCGATGCGCCGCCCGCGCACCTCGCGAATGCCGCGCCCGAGCGCCCCGAGCTTGACGATATCGAGCTCGCCGCTGCCGGTATCGAGCAGGATTTCTCCGGCGGTGATACGGCCCGGCGAGGCGACGAGCTGCAGGATGGCGCGGGCGGTGACGCTCTTGCCCGAGCCGCTTTCGCCGACGAGGCACAGCGTCTCGCCACGCGACAGGGTGAAGCTGACGCCGCGCACCGCATGCACCACCGATTTGTGCACCGGGAACTCGACGGCGAGGTTCTTGACCGTGAGGACCGGTTTGGCGTTGGGCGCGGCGTTACTTGGCATAGGGATCAGCAGCGTCGCGGACGCCGTCTCCGAGGAAGTTGAGCGACAGCACTGCCACCACCACGCAGATACCGGGGACGAACAGCCAGGGCGCCTGGGTGATGGCGCGGAGGTTCTGCGTATCCTGCAGCAGCACGCCCCAGCTGACGATCGGCGGCTGCAGCCCGAGCCCGAGGAAGCTGAGCGCGGTTTCAGCGAGGATCATGTGCGGGATGGCCAGGGTGACCGCGGCGATGATGTGCGAATAGAGGCTCGGCATCATGTGGCGCATGATCAGCCGGAACTCGCTCACCCCATCGAGCCGCGCCGCGATGACGAAATCCTCGCTCCTCAGGCTCAGGAAGCGCCCGCGCACCACGCGGGCGATCTCGGTCCAGCCGATCAGCGACAGGATGACGAGGATCGAGAAATACACCTGCAGCGGTGGCCAGTCCTTCGGCATGGCGGCGGCGAGGCCGAGCCATAGCGGAATGGTCGGCACCGAGCGGATGAACTCGATGACCCGCTGGATCACCCGATCGACGAGGCCGCCGCGATAGCCGGAAATCCCGCCCAGGATCATGCCGATGATCAGTGACAGGCTGACCCCGACGAGGCCAATCGACATCGAAATCCGGGTACCGTGGATGGTGCGGCTGAGCAGATCCCGGCCGAGCCGGTCGCCGCCGGCGAGGAAGAACGGCTTGTTCTTTTCGAGCGGCCCGATCAGGTGGATGTCGGCATCGAACAGCCCCCACATCTTGTAGCTCTGGCCTTTGACGAACAGCCCGATGGGGATGATCTCGCTCGGCTTGGGGGTGAAGATGCGCCGGAAACTCTTGGCGTCGACCTTGATGTCGAAGCCGGTGACATGCGGCTGGAACCGCGAGCCGCCGGCGCCATCGTCGACGAACCAGCCGATGGCCTGCGGCGGCACATAGGTGAAGCGCGGATCGAACTTCGCCGGATCCTGCGGCGCGAGGAACTCGGCGAACAACGCCACGAAGTAGATCAGCCCGACGATCACCAGCGAGAGCACCGCAAGCTTGTGCTTCTTGAACTTGTGCCAGAACAGCGTCCACTGCCCGGCGGCCTGCAGGCGCCCGGCGGTGAGCTGCTGGTCGAGCAACCCCGCTTCGATGTCGGTCGCTTCGGTGGGGGCGCTCATGACAGCCGGATCCTGGGGTCGGAGATGGCGAGCAGGATGTCGGACACCAGCGTGCCGATCAGCACCAGCCCGCCACTCAAGAGGATAAAGGCGCCGGCGAGGTACATGTCCTGGCTCTTCAGCGCCTGCAGCAGCAGCGGCCCGGCAGTGGGGAGGTTGAGAACGGTGGAGACCACCAGCTCCCCCGAGATCAGCGCCGGCAGCACCCAGCCGACTGTGGAAATGAACGGGTTCAGCGCCACCCGCACCGGGTAGGTGAGGATCAGCCGCCCCTCGGGCATCCCCTTGGACCGCGCCGCCTCGACATAGGGCTTGTGCAGCTCATCGAGCAGGTTGGCGCGCATCACCCGGATCAGCGAAGCGGTGCCAGCGGTGCCGAGGACGAAGATCGGGATCCAGGCATGGGTGACAAAGTCCCAGATCTTGGCGAGCGACAGCGGCGCATTCTCGAAGGCCGGCGAGAACAGCCCGCCCACCGACACGCCGAACCACATGGTCGAGGCATAGAGCAGCACGATGGCGAGGAGGAAATTCGGCGTCGCCATGGCGAGAAAGGCAAAGGCGGTGGCCACATAGTCGGTGACCGAATATTGCCGCACAGCCGAGTAGATGCCGATTGGCAGCGAGAACGCCCACATCAGGATGAGCGTCAGCACCGAGATCAGCGCCGTCATTCCCATCCGGCCCCAGATCAGTTCGGTGACCGGCTGGTTCCACTCAAAACTGTCGCCGAAATCGCCGCGGGTGACGATGCCGCCGATCCATTTGAAGTATTGCACCACGACATTTTCGCCGAGCCCATAGCGCTCGCGCAGGCTGTTGAGCACGGCGCTGTCGACGGTTTCGCCCGATTGCGCGATCTGCGCCGCATAGGTCGAGACATAGTCGCCCGGCGGCAGCTGGATGACGGTGAACGCGAGGATCGAAATCGCCACCATCGCCGGGACCATGCCGGCTATTCGCTTCAGGATATAGAGGAGCATGAACCGGCCCGTGGCTTGGACGATCCGGCGGGGCAGCGCCCGCCGGACCGAACCTTGGGAAACTACTGCTTGAAGTAGAACTGCTCGGTGTTCAGCGTACCCGGGTCCGGATGGATCCAGCCGGTCGGGGTATCGTCAGGCACGTTGCCCAGCTTGTTCGACACCACCGAGAAGCCCTGGATCGCCGAGCTGACGCCGATCTGGTAGAACTGCTCGGCGCTGATATCGAGCAGCTGGCCCACGAGCTTGGCCTGTTCATCGGCGTTCGAGGTCGCCTTGATCGCGTCATACAGCGCCCATTGCTGCTTCACGTAATCGGGTGGTTCGACCCCACCGTCCTTGATGTAGAACTTGGCCCAGTCGACGGCGAAGTTCGATTCCGTCGAGAACGGGAAGTAGTCGCGCGGATCGATATAGACGTCGATGCCGCCCGAAGTAGCGCCCCACACCACGATATCGTGCTGGCTGGCGGTCTTTTCCTCGTAGAAGCGAGTGCGATCCATGGCGGTGAAGCGGGCATCGACGCCCACCGCCTGCCAGTACTGCACCAGCAGTTCGGCGACATCGGCCATGTTGCCGAGCGCCGTCACCGCGGCGACATTGACCACCAGCGGGCTGCCGTCGGGCGCGAGGCGCAACCCGTTGCTGCCGCGCTTGTCGAGGCCAATGGAGTCGAGCAGGCGGTTGGCTTCATCGGCATTGTACTCGAGATACTGGGTCGCCAGCTTCTCGTTGTAGAACGGCGTGCCTTCGAGCGGCGCCACCTGGCGCGGCGTGCCCTGCCCCAGATAGACCGTGTCGATGATCGCCTGGCGGTCGAGTGCATGCGACAGCGCGATGCGGAAATCCTTGTTCGCAAAGATCGGCGCCTTCACCGCATCATGCGAGTTGAGGTTGACCGAGATGGTCAGCGCGTTGCCGACGCGGGACTCGCGCGGGCTGAGCCGGAAATTGCCGGCCTCCTGGCCTTCCGACAGCACCGGCAGGTTGGTGGTGTTGGCGGTGTGGCGGACTTCGTAGTCGATCTCGCCGGCGAGGACGCTGAGCAGCAGCGTCTGCGCCTCGGCATTCACCGACATCGAGAGCCCGTCGATATAGGGCAGCTGGTTCCCTGCTGTATCGACCTTCCAGTAATAGGGGTTGCGCTCGAGCGCCACGCGGGTGGCGCCCGCCACATAGGGCTCGGTGATGCGCCAGGCCTCGATGGTCGGACGCTCCGGATTGCGCCAGCGCTGGATGTTCTCGATACCGACGCCGCACATATTGACCATCTGCTCGGTCCAGTCGGCAACGCCCGCCGCCTTGGCGTTGGCATCGGCCTCCGGGTTGTATTTGGGCAGGAACTGGCTGCAATAAGCCTTGCTCAGCATGGTCAGCTGCACGCCATAGACGCTGGCGGCGTTGAGGATGAACAGGCCATTCGGCTTGGTCCACGACAGGGTGAACTCGGTCGGTGAGGCAACGGAGATGGTCGGCAGCTCGCCCTCGACGGTCAGCCAGCCCGGCTTGGTCGGGAACAGCTTTTCGTCGGGCAGCACATCCTGAACGAAGAAGGCGACGTCATCGGCAGTGAACGGCGTGCCGTCCGACCACTTCATCCCCTCGCGCAGCGTGAAGGTGAAGGATTTGCTGTCTTCGCTGACGCTGTAGGCGCTGGCGATGTTGGGCTGAATCTCGCCGGTCCAGTCGGCATCCCAGGCCAGCAGCGGCTCGTAGCCGAAGTAGGTGAACAGCATGTTGCGGTCATTGCCGCCCACCATGCCGCCGCGGAACGTGCCGCCATACTGGCCGACTTCGCTGACCGGCGTGATGACGCGTGGCGCGGCGCCGACGCGCTCGGCCACCGGCGGCAAGCTGCCGTCGGTCACGGCTGCATCCAGCATCGGCGCCTGTTTGTAATCGACCGCCAGCGCGGCGCCGGCCAAGGCCAGCATCGATACGCCGGCCAGTACAGGCATCAGGAAATGCTTCAATTCACCCTCCCCTCGAAAATTGCATCCGGACGCTGGGAGCGTTCCCCTTCAGCGTCGGCGGGGCAATGTGGTATGACTGCAAATGCACTGTCAAACGATAAATCATACTACTTTGCCGAGAGTCGTGCTTGATGCGGCTTTCGTTGCGTTGACAGCGGGGTTTTGCCGGTGCTAGCACCAAGAAATAGTACTAATTCTCTGCCCTGGGAGACGCCTGGTGACTTTTGACGAGATCAAATCGAAGATCGGTTCCGGGCTCCTGTCCTTCCCGGTGACCGATTTCGGCGCCGACGGCGAGTTCGATGCGGCCTCCTATGCCAAACGCCTGCAATGGCTCTCGTCCTATGGCGCGGCCGGGCTGTTCGCGGCGGGCGGCACCGGCGAGTTCTTCTCCATCGGCTATGACGAGTATGACGCGGTGATCCGCACTGCGGTGGAGAACAGCGCGGCCGACGTGCCGGTGCTGGCCGGCGTCGGCTACGGCACCCGCATGGCGGTCGATCTGGCGAAACGCGCCGAGAAGGCCGGCGCCGCCGGCATCCTGGTGTTGCCGCATTACCTGATGTTCGCCGAGGAACAGGGCGTCATCGCCCATATGCAGGCGATCTGCGACGCCGTCGGGCTGGGCGTCATCTACTATGCCCGCGACAACACCCGGCTGTCGCCGGCCGGGCTGGAAAAGCTGGCCGAGGCCTGCCCGAACTTCATCGGCTACAAGGATGGCATCGGCGACCTGCAACTGATGCAGCGCGTCGCGCACCGGCTCGGCGATCGCGTCGTCCATATCGGCGGCCTGCCGACCGCCGAAGTGTTCGCCCAGCCCTATCTCGAGATGGGCGTCACCACCTATTCCTCGGCCGTCTTCAACTTCGTGCCCGAGCTGGCGCTGCGCTTCTACAACGCCGTGCGGCAGCGCGACACGGTGGTGGTGGACGGGTTGATGAAGAGTTTCTACCTGCCGCTGATCGAGCTGCGTGATCGCAAGCGCGGCTATGCCGTGTCGATGATCAAGGCCGGCGCCGACCTCGTCGGCCGCTCGGCCGGCAAGGTGCGCACCCCCCTCACCGAACTCGACGCCAGCGAGCGCCAGGTGCTGGCGGATCTGATCGCCGCCAACGCCTGACGGCTCTCCCTTATCCTCCCCCGCGTGGCGGGGGAGGATAAGGG
>NZ_LAJE02000398.1 GCF_000970465.2 Devosia insulae DS-56 | reverse complement strand
GGTGGGGGTCAGCCCGCACCGGCCTCGAGTACGCTACGCGACTTCAGTCCCCCGCTTCACCCCGCAGCCAGTAACCGGCGGCGCGGATGTAGTCGTTGTTGAAGCCGCGGGCGACGAGGTGGTGGCGCAGTGCCTTGGCCATCTGCGCTTCACCGGCGACGAAGGCGAACCCTACGCCGGCGGGGAAGCCGATTTCGGCGACCGCGGGCAGGATCAGGTTGTCGGCGCCGGCCTCGCGGCCGTTGCGATGGATCCAGTGGATTTCCACCGGCGAGCCGGTCTCGAAACGCTGCTCGTCGGCGGCCTCGGGCACTTCGATGATGGCGATGGCGGGCTTGTTGGCCGGCAGTTCCTCGATGCGGCGGCCGATGGCCGGCAGCGCGGTTTCGTCGCCGGCAATGAAGTACCAGTCGAAGGCCTCGGGGACGCGGATGCTGCCGCGCGGACCGCCGATCATCAGCTGGTCGCCGGGCCTGGCGGCCGCCGCCCAGCCCGCGGCCGGGCCATTACCATGCAGCACGAAATCGAGGTCGAGGGTCAGCGTCTCGGCATCGAAATAGCGCGGCGTGTATTCGCGCACGAAGGGTTTTGCCACCTCGTCGGGCCAGACGAGGCCATCGGGATGGCGCTCGGGGCGCGGCAGCGGCTTGCCGTCGGAGGGGAGAAAGACCTTGATGTGGTCGGCATGACCCGGGGATTGAAAACCCTCGAGTTCGGGACCAGTGAGCCGGATGCGGCGCATGTGGGGGGTGAGGTCGACGACCGAGACGACGTCGAGAATGCGGATGCGGGTTTCGAGCCGGATCCGCTCGAGCGATCTATTTATGACTTCCATAGTCAAGATTTAGCCGAGGCCGATCGGGTCGGTCAAGTGAACACCAGGTAAGGTGAGATTGTTCGATCGGATCAAACAATGCCTTGCGTTGATGGTGCGCTATTCGAGTGAATGCCGGTGCCCTATCTCTAGTGCAGCGATCGGCAAGGGCCGACGCCGGAAACGACCGGCAAGAGCCGACACAGGAGTTAGCGATGATCACTCAGATCAAGGGCCTGCACCACGTCACCTCGATGGCGCGCGATGCGGCCGAGAACAACCACTTCTTTTCCAAGACGCTCGGCCTGCGCCGGGTGAAGCAGACCGTCAATTTCGACGCGCCCGACGTCTATCACCTCTATTACGGTGATGAAGTCGGCACGCCCGGCACGGTGATGACGCATTTCCCGTTCCCCCATATCGCCCGCGGCCGGCCCGGCGTCGGCGAGGTCGGCACCACGGTCTTTTCGGTGCCTGAGGGTTCGCTCGGCTACTGGCAGGAGCGGCTCGCCGCCGATCGCGTTGGTGATCTCGAACTCTCCGAGAGCTTTGGCGAGAAGAGGCTGAGCTTCAGGGCTCCGGAAGGCGATGCGCTGGCGCTGGTCGAGAATGCGGCCGATGCCCGGCTGCCTTGGACCGGCAATGGCGTCGATGCCGAGCAGGCGATCCGCGGCTTTCATTCGGCGTCGCTGCGGCTGCGCGACGGCGGCGCCACCGAGGAACTGCTGAAGTTCATGGGCTATGAGAACGCCGAAAACTCGGGGAACACTCATCGGCTGATCCGGCCGGATGGCAATCCGGCCAACACCATCGACATCGAGGTGCTGCCCGATGCCAACCGGGCTGATCTCGGTGCCGGTTCGGTGCACCACATCGCCTTCGCCGTGGAGAACCGCGCGGCGCAGCTCGAAGTGCGCAAGGCCCTGCTGGACACCGGGTACCAGGTAACGCCGGTGATCGACCGGGACTACTTCTGGGCGATCTACTTCCGGACCCCGGGTGGCGTGCTGTTCGAAATCGCGACGAACGAACCCGGCTTCGACCGCGACGAGGATACCGCGCATCTGGGTGAAACGCTGAAGCTGCCCAGGCAGCATGAGCACCTCAGGAGCACGCTGGAGCAGACGCTGCAGCCGCTCGAAGAAAAGGAAGCGGCATGATGGCCGAGACGATCGACAGCTACGTCAACGTGGATATCCCCGGCGCATCCTCGGATGCGCCGGCCTTCTACCTGTTGCACGGCACCGGCGGCGACGAACATCAGTTCACCGATCTCGCGGCGGAGCTGAAGCCCGGGGCGCGCCGCATCGGGGTGCGCGGCGACGTCTCCGAAGGCGGGGCCCTGCGCTACTTCAAGCGCGTCGGCGAGGGCCGCTACGACATGGCGGACCTGGCGCGGGCCACCAGAAAGCTTGCGGGCTTTGTCGGCGCCAGCAAAGGGAATGCGAAACAAGTGCTCGGGCTCGGCTACTCGAACGGGGCCAACATTCTCGCCTCGGTCTTGTTCGAGGCGCCGGAGCAGTTCGACGTCGCTGTGCTGATGCACCCTCTGATCCCGTTTACCCCCAAGCCGCAGTCTGGATTGAAGGGGAAACGGATCATCATCACCGCCGGCCGCCGCGACCCGATTGCGCCGGTGCATTCGGCGGAGTTGCTTGCGACCTATTTCAAGGAGCAGGGCGCCGAGGTGACGCTGTTCTGGCACGAAGGCGGCCACGAAATCCGTCGCGAGGAACTGCTGGCGGTGCGGGATTTTCTGGCGTGAAATCGGCAGTCGGCAATAGGCAGTCGGCAATCGTGTTGCAGAGATAGGTGTTCGGTGGCAGGGCTTCCCGACTGCCGACTGCCGACTGCCGACTGGCCTGTCAGATCAACCCATGCTCCTGCATCGCCTGCTGCTCGTCGGGCGTGATGTAGGCGAAGATTTTCGGCGTATCGCCGGCGAGGTTGAGGAAGTAGCGGTTGGTGAAGCCGACGGTGCCGGCTTTGCCGTCTGTCTTCCGCTTGTAGTCGAACTCCCAGTCGACCGTCGCCATGGCGTTGGCGTCGTCGAGCTCGGTCACCTTGACGCCGGTGACCCGCATGGCAGTGCCACCGACCTCGCGGTACTTGGCAAAGCCCTGGCCGATCAGCTTCTTGAACGCGGCGTCGTTGGCGCCGCCCATCACGCCCTGCGGGCTCGACTCGACCAGGTAAGGCGCAAAACTCCCAACCGTGCCGTCGACATCCTCGACCGGTGGATCCTGCAGCGCATCGTTGCTGCGCTTGGCATAGGCTTCGAAGAAGCTCTTGATATCGGTGCTTTGTTTCAGCATTGGCCTTCTCCTTCCAATAGACCAATGTTTCGGGGCAGGATCGGTTGCCTCGTGACGAGGTGCGGGCTGGCACCACCCACCTATCAACCGACGAAGTCGACGGGGACGCCGGGCTTCACCATTTTCGCCAGTTCGTTGGCATCCCAGTTGGTCAGCCGCACGCAGCCATGCGAGCCTGTCTTGTCGATGAGGGAGGGCACGGGCGTGCCGTGGATGCCGAAGGTCGGTTCGCTCAGGTCGATCCACATCGAGCCGACCGGACCGTTCGGACCAGGCGGGATGGTGAGCACCTCGGTATTCTCGCCCTGCTGAAAATTGATCTTCGGGTTGTAGGTGTATTCGGGCATCGGGGCGACGCCTTCCACGATGTGAGTACCCGATGGAGAGGGGTTCTCCTCCGAGCCGATGGTGGCGGGATAGGCGGCGATCAGGCGATCGTCGGCGCCATAGGCGCGAACCTGGCGCAGCGACTTGTCGGCCTCGATACGCACGACCTCACCCTCGAGATCGGGGCCGTAGGCGGCGACATAGACCGGCGCGCCGACGGTGTAGCCGGCGCCGGGATTGAGGGCCTTCAGGAGATCGATATCCATGTGGAAGCGCTCGGCCAGCGATTCCTCGATCGAGGCGTAACCGAGGAATTTGCGCTTCGCCTGCTCGGCATAGTCCCTGGGGATCGGCTCGCCGATGGCGTTGAGGTCATCGGCGATGATGGCGTAATCGCCGATCACCGGACCGCCGGTTTCGAGCGCCGAGAGCACCTCGGGGTCGAGTGCCCCGTCGGGCGGCAGGCCGCGCATCAGCTCGAAGGCCAGCACGGCTTTGCGGACATTGTCGCCATCGAAGCCGTCGATGACGCCGGGCGAGGCGCCCGCCCGATCGAGCAGCACCTGCAGGCGGACGACGGACGGGTCGGGATGACGGTTCGCCGGCATGGCAGGATCGATGGGTTCGGCGGGCGGCGCGTAGAGCTGAGGGATGGCAGAAATGTCGGCCGAGTTTATCGCCTCGGCGGTGAGCGGCGGGATCGGCACGCTCAATGCCTCCTGCGCGTGAGCGGGGAGGCAGACGAGAGCGAATGCGAGGACAGCGAGCGCGAGGCGCATGGTTTCCAATTCCTTAGGGAACAGGAAAGCGTCGCAGCGGGCTAGTGGTTGCCTCGGCGCTCGCTCAGAAGCGCTGGGATGGTTAGCATTTGACTAAAATGCCACTCGTGGGCGGCGGGGCCGGGAGGCCGTTACCGCGGGCTCAGGCCCGGAGGTCGGCCCATTCGGGGCGGCGGCGGAACTGCGTCACGACATAAGAGCAGACCGGCACGATCTTGCTGCCGGTGGTGCGGGCGTCGGCGATGGCGGTTTCCACCAGCTTCAGCGCCAGCCCGAGATTGCGGTGCTGCGGCGGCACGCCGGTATGATCGGCGATGATCGTCTTGGCATCGCGGCGCTGGTAGGTCATTTCGGCTTCCGAGCCGTCGGGGAGG
This sequence comes from Devosia insulae DS-56, assembly GCF_000970465.2. Taxonomy (GTDB): domain Bacteria; phylum Pseudomonadota; class Alphaproteobacteria; order Rhizobiales; family Devosiaceae; genus Devosia_A; species Devosia_A insulae. The sequence continues at coordinate 13,322 of NZ_LAJE02000398.1, read as the reverse complement.
TAGACCACGTAGCGGCCACGCCCGTTGGCTTCTTCGTGCTCGACCGTTAGTTCGTCAGACATCGCAAACCTTTCAGTGCAGCGGCGGGTGAGCGCCGGTGGTCCATGTCATATGGGGTGGAAGCTGGCTGGCGGAAGAGGCGGCGGGCGCGGGTCAGATCTGCGTCATCGGCTCACCGAGTTCGGGGAACAGTCGCCGTTCGCTGAGGAACGGGTGCACCGCCAGGGCGGCGGCCATGTCCTTGAGCGCCAGGGCGCGCTTGCCCAGTTGCAGGTACATCAGGGCGCGCCCGGAAAGGGCGCCGAAGTGGCGGGGCTCGATCGCCAGCACCTTTTCGCAATCGGCGATCGAGGCGTCGAACTCACCCAGCATGTAGTAGATGGTGGCCCGCTGGTTCCAGCCTTCGGCATAATCAGGGTAGTCGGCGATCAGCTTGTCGAGCAGCCGCAGCGCGCCCGCCGCGTCGCCCATGCCGCGGGCGGTCAGCACCTCCCGCATCCGGCCGGCGAGGATCGGATCGGACGGAGTGGTCCAGTAGGTCCAGATCTGTGCATCGATCGCCTGCGCAGTCTCAGCATCCGGCGCCACGCGCAACTGCGCGAACAGCTTATCGATGGCGGCGCGGTCGGCAGCGTCATCGGCAAAGGCGACGCCTGATGCGAGCAGCAGCATCAGCCCCAGCAAGAGGCGCAACAGGATCGAAGCGAGCCGACGTGGGATGTGCAGCATGAGTCAATATTCGACCTCATGCGCGCGCGGCGCAAGTGGCAGTTAGTGCTCTGCCTCGCCCTTCCGCCAGCGCGCCTCGATGGTCTGTCCGAAACGGCCGAGGTAGGGTGCGGCGGCCAGCAGGATCGCCCGCCAGTTGTGCAGCAGCAGGAACAGCACGACCAGCACCAGTGCGCCGACGATGATCACCAGCTCGAGGCTGAGCCCCATGGATTTCAGCCAGGCCGAGAGCAGCATGCCGGGCAGGATATGCGCCGCGGCCCAGACGAAAGCCGAGGTGACGTTGATGATGGAAAAGTGCCGGTAGTTCATGCCGAACATGCCGGCAATGCCGGGGACAACGGCCTTCACCCCCGGGATGAAGCGACCGATGAACACCGACTTGCCGCCATGCCGGGCGAAGAAGGCTTCGCCGCGGGCGATCAGCGGCAGGTGGTTACGGAACGGCCAGAGCGTCTTGATCCGATCCTTGAGCCAGAAGCCGAGCGTGTAGGAGATCGCATCACCGACCACAGCGCCGACCACCGCCGCAAGGTAGATCTCCCAGAAGGGAAGCTTGCCTTGCGCGATCAGCCCGCCGGCCAGCAGCAGCACCGGGGTCGAAGGGATGAAGAGGCCGAGGATGAACACCGCCTCGGTGGCGGCGACGAGGAAGATGAACCACAGGCTGAGCCAGAAATTGCCCGAGATGGTTTCGAGCACCATCTCCAGCCAGCCGGTGAGCGCAGTGAAAATCTCAAGCATCGGCCCTCAATAGCGGGCCGACGTGAGAGCCAGATGACAGCTAGTGCCCGGCCTCGGGCTTCTGCCAGCGGGCCTGCAGCGAGCGGCCGAACTCGCCCATGAAGGGGGCGAAGACGAGGAGAATGCGCTTCCAGAAGTGGACGACGAGGAAGGCGACGGTCAAGACGATCGCGCCGACGATGATCACCATCTCAAGGCTCAGCCCAATGGATTTGAGCCAGCCGGTGAGCAGCACGCCGGGCAGGATGTGCACGGCCGCCCAGACGAAAGCGGAGATGACGTTGATCACCGAGAAGTGCCGGTAGGGCATGCTCATCATGCCAGCGACGCCGGGGATGACGGCTTTCACGCCGGTGATGAAGCGGCCGATGAAGATGGCTTTGCCACCATGGCGGGCGAAGAACACCTCACCCTGGTCGATCAGCTTCAGGTGGTTCTTGAACGGCCAGACCGTTCGGATCTTGTCCTTGAGCAGGTAGCCGACGGTGTAGGAAATGGCGTCCCCGATAATGGCGCCGAGCACCGCGGCAAAGAAGATCGGCCAGAACGGCAGGCTGCCTTGCGCGATCAGGCCGCCGGTCAGCAGCAGGATGGGGAGCGAGGGCACCAGCAGGCCGAGGATGAACACCGCTTCGCCGATGCAGACGAGGAAGATGAACAGCATCGAGAGCCAGAAATTGTCGGAAATGCCCTGCAGGAACAGCTCGAGCCAGGTCGAGATGGAGTGAAGAAATTCGAACATTGGCTCCTGGAAGCTCCCCTGGGATAAGGCGTGGAGCCCCAAGCCCCACGCTGCAGCGTGTCATGAATGGCCTGGCACCACCAGCCGCCATGGGCGCCCGCTTTGCGTCTATTTGAAGAGGGGTGCATGAACTGTGCGTGAACGTGCTAAGCCGTCTCTGCTGGCCTCGGGGCCGTGGGGGCGAGCGGGCAGCAAAGACAGCAGGAATAAGCGATGTCGCTGCCCATCCATCACATGATTTCCAGCGGGCCACAGCCGGTAGCGCCGTTCAGCCACGCGGTCGAAGCCGGTGGCTTCGTGTTCATCACCGGGCAAATGCCGACCGACCCGGCGGCGCCCGACGCGCCGTTGCCGGAGGGGATCGAGGCGCAGACGCGCCGAGTGATCGACAACCTGAAACTGATCCTCGGCGGTATCGGGCTCGGGCTCGAGCATGTGACGATGGCGCGCATCTATCTCACCGAGTTCCAGCGCGACTATGCGGCGCTCAATGCGATGTGGCCGAGCTTCTTCGAGGTCGGAAAGCTGCCGGCCCGCACCACGGTCGGCGTCACTGCCCTGGCGGTGGGGGCCCTCGTGGAGATCGACCTGATCGCCCGACGGCCCTGATGCGGTACAGCGACGCTGATCACCGGCTGCTGGCGTCATGGGCGGCCGATTGCGCCGAGCATGTGCTCGAGAGATTCGAACGGGATTGTCCCGACGACCCGCGACCGCGCGAGGCCATCGCGGCGGCCCGCGCCTGGGTGCGGGGTGAGTTGCCGATGGTCGAGGCCCGCGCGGCAGCTTTTGCGGCGCATGCGGCGGCCCGAACGGCAAGCGATGCCACAGCGGTTGCGGCCGCGCGGGCAGCCGGACACGCTGCGGCGACAGCCCACGTCGCATCGCACGCACCACATGCCGCACGTTATGCGCGAAAGGCGGCGGGCGCAGCCGCCGAGATGGACTGGCAGCGCGAGAGCTTGCCGGAGCACCTGCATGCAGTGCTGGCCGCTTAACTCGTTACCTTTGCCGTCCGGCCGTAGACCAGCAGCATGATGATGATGACGAGGCCATAGATGATCTGCCGGCCGGCCTCGGGCATCTGCATGATCGACAGCACCGAGTTGAGCAAGACGATGAGGATCACCCCGACCACGGTGCCGATGAAGCGGCCGCGGCCGCCGAGGATGTGGGTGCCGCCGATCACCACGGCGGCGATGGCCGGCAGCAGGTAGGCATTGCCCATGCCCTGGTAGGCCTTGGCCGAATAGCCGGCGAGCAGCAGGCCGGCGAGCGCGGCGCAGAGACCGGAGATGACGAAGGCGCCGACGATCACCCAGCGGGTGCGGATACCGCTGAGATACGACGCCGCCTCGCGGTTGCCGGTGGCGTAGATGGCCTTGCCGAAGGCGGTGCGGCTCAAAATCGCAGCAATGACGATGGAGACGGCGGCCCAGACGAAGATGGCGACGGGGATGCCGAGGATCTTGTCGGCGGCGAGGTAGCGCATCAGCGGCGTGGCCGAATCCTGCGGGGCGAAGCCGCCGGTATGAGCGATCATCAGGCCGCGCATGACGGAGTCGACGCCAAGGGTGAAGATCATCGAGGGGATGCGGAGGTAAGCGACGCCGAAGCCGTTGAACAGCCCGACCAGGAGGCCGATGGCGAGACCGGTGGGGATGGCGGCGGGGCCACCGACGGTGGTCGCCATCATGGCGGCGGCAGTCATGGTCCAGGGGACACTGAGATCGATGTGACCGAGGAGGATCACCATCATCATCCCGGCCGCGACGATGCCGAGAAAGGCGCCGGTCTGCAGCTGGGTGAGCAGGTAATTGGGGCTCAGCAGCGGCATCGTGCCGAGCGTTGCCACGGTGTAGACCGAGCCGAGCGCCAGGATCACCAGCACGAAGCCGGCGGAGATGACGATCGGCAGATCGTCGGATTTCAGGCGGGGCAGGGTGAGGTCATTGGCCATGGGTCCGGTCCTACCTGAAGAGTTCGAGACGGTTCTTCACCCGCAGTGTGCGGATGGCACCGAGGCTGACGGCAGCGAGCAGCACCACACCTTCGACCAGCGGCTGCAGCAGCGGATCGATCGAGAGGATGCGGAAGTAGAACGAGATGGCGCGCAGGATCAGCGCACCGATCAAGGCGCCGATCACCGTGCCGACGCCACCGAGCAGCGAGATGCCGCCCAGCACCACGGCGGCGATGGAGTTGAGTGTGTAGGCGCCAGCCTGCGGGATGTCAGCGTTGCCGGAGCCGGTCTGGATGGCGAGATAGAGCCCGGCGCAGCCGGCAAAGAACCCGGCGAGGGTGAAGGCCCAGAGCTTGGCGCGATTGATCGGCAGGCCGGACATGTAAGCGGCGCCTTCGGATGAGCCGATGGCATAGAGGGTGCGGCCGGTGACGGTGCGGCGGAACGGGATCCACACCGCCGCGGTGATGATGACGAGGATCAGCAGCGGCACCGGCACCCAGGCGATGGGCTGCAGCCAGGCGGCCTCGCCGTCCTCGAACAGATGGTAGGTCTCGGCCAGATCCTTGATCGAGTTGGTGACGGCCCAGTTGAGATCGAGATCGACCTCGCCGCCGGGTTGCGGACGGATCAACAGGGCAAGGCCGATGGCGACGGCGCCGGTGGCGAGCGTCGCGATGATCGGCTGCAGGCGGCCGTAGACGATGACGAGGCCGTTGACGAGGCCGAAGCCGGCGCCGGCGGCGACCGAAACGATGCAGCCAAGGATGATCTGCCAGGGCTCGCCCCGCACCAGTTCGCTGGCGATGCAGCTGGTGAGGGTCATCACCGCGCCGACCGACAGGTCGAGGCCGCCGACGATCACCGTCATGGCCTGCGCCATGGCAACGAAGGCGAGGGCCACCGACTCATTGGTGTTGGCGATGAAGACGTTGGTGGAAAAGCCGCGCGGATGGATGAAGTTGTAGACGAGGTAGAGTGCGGCGAGCAGCAGGATGGCGCCGTAGAAGCCGCGGTTCTGGCGGATCGACATGGCGAGCGCCGAGGCGCGCGGCGGTGTGGTCGCGGTGACGGCGCTCATGCGGGCACCGCCTCTCGGGCCGGCGCGTCGGCGGGCCTCGTGATGTTGAGCGCGGCGGCGACGAGGGCTTCCTCGGTGATCGCGTCGCCCGAAAACTCGGTGACGATGCGGCCGTCATACATCACGGCGACACGGTCGCAGCAGCCGATCAGCTCGGCATAATCGGTGGAGTAGAACAGGATCGCGGTGTCCTTGTCGGCGAGCTCGCGCATCAGCCGGTAGAGCTCCTGCTTGGTGCCGACATCGATACCGCGGGTGGGATCGTTCAGCAGCATGACCTCGGGCTTGGTCAGCAGCCATTTGGCGATCACCACCTTCTGCTGGTTACCGCCGGAGAGGCTGGCGACGGGGTCGTCGGGTTTGTTGAGCTTGATCTGCAGCTGGGCAATGGCGTCGGCCACCGCCTGCCGCGACTTCGCCGGGTCGATGAACGGCCCCTGGCTGACCTTGTCGAAACTGGCGACGAGGAGGTTGTCGGCGATCGACATGGGCAGCATCAGTCCCTCGGTTTTCCGATCCTCCGGCACCAGCGCGATGCGGCTGCGGCCGCCCTTGGCATCGGCTGGGGACGAGGGGATGCCGCCCTCGCCGCCGACCGTGACTTTGCCCTCGACGCCGCGGAGGACACCGAACAGGGCGAGCAGCAGCTCCTTCTGGCCCTGGCCATCGAGACCGCCCAGCCCGACGATCTCGCCCTTGCCGACTGACAGCGAGACGCCGTTGAGGCGGTTCTCCCACTTGAGGTCGGTGACGGCGAGATGCGGCTTGCGGCTGAGCGCCGGCGGCTTGGGCGGGAATTTGTGGACGATGTCGCGGCCGATCATCAGCTTGACGATCTCGTCCTGCGTGCGGGCGCCCTTGTCGAAAGTTTCGATGTGGCGGCCGTTGCGGAACACCGAGAGGGTGTCGCAGAGCGCCTCGACCTCGTGCATGCGATGCGAGATGAACAGCATGCCGGTGCCTTCGGCCTTCAGCTCGGCCAGCACGTTGTAGACGGTTTCGACGTCGCGGCTGGTGAGTGCCGAGGTCGCCTCGTCGAGGATGAGCAGTTTCGGATTCTTGCCGAGCGCCTTGGCGATCTCGACCATTTGCCGGCGTGACAAGGACAGGTCGCGGATCAGGGCGCGCGGATCGACATCCTCGCAGTGGATCCGCGCCAGCAGCGCCTCGGCGCGCTCGCGCTGGGCGCGGCGATCGATCAGCCCGAAGCGGCGCGGCGGATCGGAAATCGAGATGTTGTCGGCGACCGACAGGTCGGGCAGCAGCGACAGCTCCTGGAACACGCAGACGATGCCGGCTTTCGCGGCCTCGGAGGGGCGCGAGAAGCGGTGCGGCGTGCCTTCGACGGTGAGCGTGCCGGTATCCGCCTGCACCACGCCGGCCATGATCTTGATCAGGGTGGATTTGCCGGCGCCGTTCTCGCCCAGGATGGCGTGGATGGAGCCTTCGCGGCACGAAAAGTCGACGCCCTCGAGCGCCCGGGCCCCGGAGAAATATTTCGATACACCGCTCAATTCGGCGAACGGCCGCGCGGCCTTACCGTCCAGCATCGTTTGTCCTCAGCCGTCCAATGAATAGGAGAGGCGGTGCCGGGCGATGGGACCCGGCACCGCTGACGCGCGGGAGGTCTACTGCACGTTCTCCTCGGTCTGGGCCATGATGGCCGGGCCCGAGATATTCACGCCGCAGGGCGGGAATTCATTGACGGTGAAGAAGTTGTCCGGCAGGTCGGTCCAGAAATTGGTGCCGTCCTTGAGGGCGGTATAGTCGACCGATGGCAGCGGCACCGAAATGAGCTGCGGCATCACGTTGCCTTCCAGCGCCGAGATGGCCGCCTTCATCGAGATGGCGACGAGGCCGGGCGACTGGCCGATGGAGAGGCCGACAAGACCCTCGCCGGAATGCTTGGCGACAAGCTTCCTGAAGCCGTTCTCGGCTTCGCCGCCTACCGGCACCATCGGATGGCCGGCGTCGAGCAGCGCCTGTACGGTGCCGGTCGAGCCGCCCTGGGTGATGACGCCGTCAAAGGTGCCATGCACGGCGAGTGCGTCGGCGGTCACCTTCTGCGCGGTGCCGTCGTCCCAGTTGCCGACCACCTGGACGATTTCCCAGGGTCCGGGGGTGGCGTCGAACACCTCGTGGATGCCGATCGAACGATCGCGGTCCACCGAGTTCCCGGCCAGGCCGCGGACTTCGAGGATCTTGCCCGAGGTCTTGCCCTTGGCGGCCAGTTCCTTGAGCACGAAGTTGCCCCAGTCGCGGCCCATCTGCAGCTGGTCCTCGTTGACCATCATGACGGCGTCGGTATCGAGAATGTTGTCGAACGGCACGATGACGACGTTCTCGCGGTCGGCGAGACGGATGACGCGGTCAAAGCCTTCCGGCGACACCGCGATGGTGACGATGGCGTCAAAGCCCTGGTTGATGAAGTCCTCGATGGCGCCGAGCTGGGCCGGCGCGTCGGTGCCGGTCGAGACGACCTTGAACTCCTTGATCTTGTCCTTGATCGCCGGGTCTTCGGCGTAGGCCTTGGCGGTCTTGATCATCTGGATGCGCCAGGTGTTGCCGACATAGCCGTTGACCACGGCGATGCGGTACGGGCCTTCCTGTTTGTCCCATTGGAAGTACTTGGTCTCGGCGTTCCACGGGGCAAAGCAGGTGGGGTCGGCGCCGGGGCCGGAGACTTCCTTGGGTCCGGCGATGCTGAGGCTGGTCGAAACGAGGAGGCCGACAAGGGCGGCCGAGGCAATGCGTAGTGCGTTCATAGGTTTCTCCTCCCAGAGAACGATCTGAAACAACTAGGCAGTCGCTGGTCAGTCGGTGTCCGGCAGTCCTCTTCCGTCCACCGTCGTCAGGGCCGATACCGGCCCGGTGCGGCGCGCCATTCGGCGTCGCCAATCCCTGATGCGCGCCGGCACGCAGCGCGGTGCTACTCCTTGAACAAGGCCAGACCGGCTTCGAGGTGCTGGCTCATGCGATACTGAAAGGCAAAACGGTTGCGGCTCTCGAGCGCATCGGCGATGCCGCCATGCTCATCGAAGCTGACGCCATGGGTCTTCATGCGGTTGACCCCAGACTCCATGATCTTGAGCATCACCGGCTTCATGATCCGGTAGATCTCGTTGACCTGCTTGTTGCCCAGGATGCCGACGAGTTTGGAATGAAAGCGGAAATCGTGCTGCGCGGCGACGTGGAGCTGGTCCTCCTCGCGCATGGCGTCGTTGATGGTGCGGAGCTCGACGATATCTTCTGAGGTGGCGCGCTCGAACAGCTGGTCGACGGCGCCGACCTCGATCAGCTGGCGGAAGCCCTGGGTGTCGAGGAAGGTCTGCCGGCTCAGTTCCAGCGTGTTGAACGAATAGAGCTCGAACACCGCATCCATGCGCCGGTCGATGATCACCGCGCCGACCTTGGGGCGCACATCGACCACGCCATAGGCCTTGAGGATGCGCATCGCCTCGCGCACCGTGGTGCGGGAAGAGCTGAACATCTCACCCAGTTCGCGCTCCGACGGCAGCGGGTCGCCAACCCCCAGATTGCGCTTGTCGATCAACGCCTTGATCTGCCCGACCAGGGTTTCGACAGCGGAATCGTAGAGGTGCACGGCGCCATGCTTCTGGCGCGCGCCCCGTTGTTTCAGCCGAACGACATTGGTCCTGGCCGTCATGACCGGATTGCCTCGACGCGAGATGTTGAAAGTCCCCTCGTCCTACATTTGTAGGACCACGGGACGTTAGTTTCGCGGTTTTTTGCTGTCAATAGTGCAAACAACAGCATCGGTGGTCGGACTCATGGTGATCTGGTATGACAAATATCACCATGAGATCGATTACATCTGTTCGCGACTTCGGCTGCGGAAGCCGAAAAGTCATTGTATGCTAACATGTTACCGGTAACGATCGATCACTCTCGGCGGAGTGCTTGGTGGCAAGCGCCCGGCAGCGAAAATCGCGCGGCAGATCCATGCAATGCGATGTGAAAAATGATGCCGCGCCACACCGAGGGCGCTAGCGACGACCTGCGATGGTGGTCAGGCCGAGGCGTAAACCAGGGCCACGACACCATCGGGCAGCGGCGTTGCATCGAGCAGGCGGAGCTTGTTCTGGGCGCCCGGAGCGAAAACCGCCTGGCCGCCGCCGAGCAGAATTGGGTTGAGGAACAGGTGCAACTCGTCGATCAGGCCGTGCTCGAGACAGGAGCGCACGAGCACCGGACTGCGAAGCTGACGATATCGCCGCCAGGCTGCTGCTTGATGGCTTTGAGCTCGGTCGGATCGCGCAGCAGCAGGGATATTTCCCAGTCGGCTTCGGCTGCGGGAAGGCTGGTCGAGACGACGATCTTGGTGGCGCGGGCGATCCAGTCGGCATGGGCAAGCTCGCCGGCGGTGGCGTTGGGATCGCTGGGGACCGTGGGCCAGTAGCTCTGCATGCCCTTGTAGGTCTTGGGGCCGAAGACCACGGCATCGGCGTTGCCGGTGAGCAACTTGGCCTGCGCCGCGATCTGCTCGTTGTAGGTTACCCAGGAGAAGTCGCCGGCAGCGTTTGAGGCAAAGCCATCCAGCGAAATATGCAGGTGCATTTTCAGCTTGCGCATAAGGGCAGCCTTTATCTGTTAAGTCAAGACTTAACTAATGCGCGCGAAGCCATCGGTCAATGACCCGCTGCCCTGGTTTGAATCGTCAGCTCGCCGGCGCAGTATAGCCGAGCAGGGCGTAGCCCATGGTGTGGCACTCGCCGACGCCGCATTGCACGGCAACCGATGCCAGGTTGATCACTGCCAGGGCGATGACATAGAGCCCGACAATCGTGCCGGCCATGGCGAGACGCGGGAAGCTGCGCACCGGCACGGCCTCCAGGTGGCGATCGCCGCCGAGGATCGCCAGCTTCATCGTGAAGGCGATAAGCAGCACGAAGCCGATGACGATCGACCAGACCGGCATGTGCAATCCGAACACGGCGCTGCCGATATAGGCGTGGCCGGGGCGCGGGTAGATGTCGAGCAGGGTCTGGCGCTCCGCCACCACCAGCAGCAGCAAGGCGAACAGCATGGCGATGCCGGTATTGCCGTAGGAGAAGCCGCCGCGGAACTGCATGAAGATGCCGAAGCAGACGCCGAACATGGCGACGCGCTGCAACAGGCACAGCGGGCAGGGCAACTCGCCAAAGGCGTATTGCATCACCATCGCGGCGGTGAGGATGGCAGCGATCACCGCCATCATGGCGAGCAGATAGGCATAATTACCCCAGGCGAGGAGGCGCTGGGTTTCAGGAGCGTCGATCCTGACGATGCTCATCCCCGTCACCCCTGCAGCCACGGCATGGCGAAGCCGTATTCGGGGCTGTAGATCTCCCACAGGAACAGCCCGATCGACAGCAGCAGGCAGGCCGCGATGGCAAGGCGTGCAGGCAGGTCCCGGCGCCACCAGCTCAGGGCAAATGCAAGGACCAGAACGGCGAAGATCAGCAGCATCATGGAGCGGTGGTGTCCTCGAAAAGCAGCGATACTCTGAGGCACTAGCGATGCACGAAATAAAGACGTGATTTCGCGGCGCATGTCCATTGCCCGCGGGGGCGATTACTCAGCTATTGGTGGTTCAGGCAAAGCAAAGGGCGCCGGCCTTGCGACCGACGCCCTTCAAAACTCAGTGCGAAAAGCTCAGGCGGCGTAGGCCTTGGTCTTCTGCTGCTGCTCGCCGAGGCCCTCGATGCCCAGCTTCATGGTCTGGCCCGGCTTCAGCCAGATTGGTTCCGGCTTCTGGCCCATGCCGACACCCGGCGGGGTGCCGGTGGTGATCACGTCACCCGGCTGCAGGCTCATGAACTGGCTGAGATAGGCGACGAGGTGGGCGACGCCGAAGATCATGGTCTTGGTCGAGCCGTCCTGGTAGCGGTGGCCATCGACGTCGAGCCACATGCCGAGGTTCTGCACGTCCTTGATCTCGTCCTTGGTGACCAGCCACGGGCCGATCGGGCCGAAGGTGTCGGCCGACTTGCCCTTGGTCCACTGGCCGCCGCGCTCGGTCTGGAAGTGACGCTCGGACAGATCGTTCACCACGCAGTAGCCGGCGACGTAGTCCAGCGCGTCCTTCTCCTCGATATACTTGGCTTCCTTGCCGATGATGACGCCGAGCTCGACTTCCCAGTCGGGCTTCAGGGTGTTCTTGGGCAGGATCACGTCGTCGTTCGGGCCGATGATGGCGCTGGTGGCCTTCATGAACAGGATTGGCTCGGCCGGGATGGCAGCGCCAGTCTCGGCGGCGTGGTCGGCATAGTTGAGGCCGATGCACATGAACTTGCCGACATTGCCGACGCAGGGGCCGATGCGCGAGCCCTGGTCGAGGACCGGCAGGCTGCCATGGTCGGCCGCCTTGATCTTGGCGAGACCGGCAGCGCCGATCGAGGCGCCGTTGATATCGGACACCACGGACGAGAGATCGCGATAGGTCCCGTCAGTGTGCAGGATGGCGGGCTTTTCGGCGCCCTTGGCGCCGACGCGCAGAAGTTTCATGAAGTGCTCCTCAGATTTGGCCTAGGGGATAGGGCCAGTCCCGCGCGGAGTCGAGGCCAACGATGGTCGAATCCGTTCGGTGGCGCGGGATCAGCCGCGACCCGCGCTATTCGGGACGGACGATGCCCTTCTTCAGGAGCACGTTGCCGTAGAGCCGGCGCTCGCCGGTCTGGATCACCGCATAGGCGCCATGCACGCGCTCGTAGAAGGCGAAGCGCTCGAGCAGGCTCAGCTTCATCCCCGGCTCGTGCTTTTTGATCAGCTTGTCGAAATCCTTGTGGGTCTGCTCGCGCTTCTTGGCGTCGCCGACCACTTCCATGCCGAAGGCCTGCTCGTCGACGAAGGTATCGAGCGGCATCACGGTGAGCATGGCGTCGAGCACGTCGGTGGCGCTGATGCCGTCGAGCCGCACCAGTTGCGGGCCGGCGCTGTCGCCGGGGTAGTTGGCGTCGACGATGGCGATCTCGGCGCCATGGCCCATGGCGCGCAGGATGTAGAGCAGGTCAGGGCCGAGAAGCGGGGGGATGTTTTTGAGCATGAGGTTCTCCCTTGGAATAGCGAATGGTGAGTAGCCAATAGCGAATAGGGGTAGAAAGCACCTCTATTCGCTACTCGCTATTCGCCACTCGCTCGCGTTATCCGAATGGAAACGCCGAATACGCGGGATCCTCCCGCAGCAGCTGGCCATCGGCGAAGAGTTCGGCGTGCTCGACGGCGAAGGCGATGAGTTCGGCCATGACGGAGTCGATGTGCGCGCGCATGGCGGCCGAGGCGACCGCGGCGTCGCCGGCGGTGATGCCGTCGAGAACCTTCTGATGTTCGGCGAGGGTAACGCTCAGCCGGCGCGGGGTGAGGATCAGGCGGCGGGCCCGGTCGAGATTGGCGCGGGTATTCTCGATGACCCCCTTCACCTTGGTGAAGCGCATGTCGCCGAAGATGATGTCGTGGAACTCGAGATCGCGCTCGTGGAAACCGTTCTGGTCGTCGATCTCCACGGCGGCGCGCTGGTAGCTCATATTGCGCTGCAGCGTGTCGATCAGCTCCGGGCTGTGGTTGCCGGTGACGACGCGCACGGCTTCGGCTTCCAGTGCCTTGCGGATCAGCATGTACTCGAGCACGTCGGCGATGCGGACCAGCGACACGGTGGAGCCGCGCTGCGGCAGGATATCGACCAGGCCCTCGGCCTGCAGGCGCGCCAGCGCCTCCGAGACCGGAAAGCGGGAGACGCCCAGCCGCTCGCAGATGGCGCCCTTGTCGATGACTTCGCCGGGCTGCAGATCGAGGGAAACGATGGCCTGGCGCAACGTGTCGGTGACGAACACCGTGACGTTGCCACGCGTCGGCGTCGCCGGCGTAGACAGAAATGAGTAGGGACTTGCCTCGGTCTTCATGCTAACATGTTAGTTGGACTGCCGGAGCTTTTCAATCGCACCTGCTTGTCACCCGACTGGTTTTCCGCCGCAAGCGGGCCGCCTCGGGCGTACAGGCGTTTTTGGTGGTTTCGGCAACTGTCGCCCCGAATCCTCGATAAAAGAGCCGCCCCCGATGTCCGATGT
>NZ_LAJE02000397.1 GCF_000970465.2 Devosia insulae DS-56 | reverse complement strand
GATAAATAGAGGATCGTGGATGTAGGGATGCGTAGTGGTATATTGGGTGAGGGAGGGAATGAGTGGAAAGGGAGATGAGTAGGTGCGGTAAGAATGATGTGAATTCGCTGTGTTTTATTTTTTTTTTGGGGGCAGCGTCAGATGTGTAGAAGAGAGAGGTCCTCTGGTGGGGGTGGTGGGGGCGACAATTCATCCTCGGGTGAGCGCACAGTCCCAACTTTTGACAGGCCCAGTGGCGCGCGGCCTTCCATGCTCAATGTCATCAATAGGGTGGAAGGGCTCGCCGACAAGTTTTCTGACTACAAAGGCATTGTCGATGAGTTCGAAGACTATTTTGACAAGGGGGACAAGCGTTACCTCGAAGGCAAGTTGAAGGGACTGGCGAAAGATTTCGGTCTGGACGTGATCAAGGCTGGTACCAAGCTCGCAATCTCCAGGATCTTCGGCGGCGATCAGGCGGGCACTCAGGAGGTCCAGCAGGTGTCTGAAATGGCCAGCGACGTCATCTACACCTGGCCGAGCTTCTCGGGCATCAAGGAACGCATCGACACGATCAAGGGTGGCCTGACGGGTTTCGTGACCGACAAGCTCAACGAAGTCAAAGAGGGTTTCGACAATATCAAGGCAGGACCGCAATGAGCACCATCAAGACCATAGCAGGAGGGCTGATCGCACTCGGCCTTTCCCAGACCCCGGTGCTCGCGGACTCTGAGGCCGCGATCAAGGCGGCGGCCGATCGCTACAAGATGTGTGTGCTCGAGGAGAGCATCAACTACATCGGTCGTGGGGCAAGTCGGACAATCGACGCCTACTTGTCCAAGAAATGTGCTCCGGCATTGAACGGCTACGTGGCTTCGCTAACGGACGCAGGGCTGTCTCGCAGCAAGGCATCCAGGCTCGGAAACGAGCTGAAGAAGAACACGTTCAAGGCGGCGGGCGCGGTGCTGGTCAGCTACGCACTGGCGGCCAAATAAGCGAACGCGCCAGTTGAGCCCATCAAAGTCAGTCGCCGCCTGCAGGTGGCGACTGATCGTGGGCTAGTCCTAGTCAGGCGATTGAAATGCCGCCATACGGAGCCGGGTGCGGTGCTTTCTGGCTGCTGGCGATCCATCAGGCATGCTCCCGCGGTGGTAGAGCTTCTGCCAGCGCTGCTGTTGTGCATCGGACCCGGGTACCTCAAGGCCCTTGTTGAAGCTGTTGCGACTCTCCGTCCACATGGCGTTCTGTTCCGCCAACTCGGGCTCCGAGGCAAGGTGCCGCGTCTGCGGTCGCAACTGTTCCAACCGACCGAGTTCGAGTGGAACCAGGGTCGCAATCGGCTCGCCCGCCTCGAACTTCACGACCGTGTCGGGACGGGTGAATTTCCAGTTCATGGTGAAGGTATAAGGGCTCCAGTCCGTTTCAACCACTCCGCTCAGCGCCACAATAGCGTCCTTCGGCTCGTTGAACGGGCCAGTCACGAGCATCGACACCCCAGGCGGGGTCCGGAACAATGCGTTGACGTGGAACGTCAGTATGCCGCTGCCGAAGTGACTGATGGCGATGCTGTCGCCGTCAGCATGCAGCCGCACCGCATCGAGGCCGTCGCCACCATCCCATACGGCCTCAAGATATCGCGGGTTCAGTACCTGCCATCCGAGACCATTCGCGATCGTCAGTGGCAGGCAACGATAGGCATAAGCATTGGGCGTCGCATCCATCCACGCGCGATCTGTGTCGCCGGCCCGCAGTTGCGCCGGCAGATTCCCCATTGGAAAGCATATCAAGTCTTCGCCGCCCACGTCGTCCAAACCGAAACCTCGCTCAAACATATCCCTGAAACTCGACAACAGATTGACTGGCGGCGTCAAGTGATCGATTGTTGTTCGGCGTGTTGTCGAAATGATGCAGCCTGTGTGGCGGATTAGGGTAACGCTCCATGCGCGTTCTATTGCTGCTCACCACGCTCGAAGTGATCGAAGAATCGTTTCACGATTCGATCAACGCCGCTTATCCGCTCGGACTTGGTTACATCCACTCGTACCTCGAGGCGCATGGTCACGCGGTAGAGACGATGGACTTGTCGGAGATCCCGCTGGATATCTGCCAAAGTCGCATTCTTGACGTCGTCGATAGATTCCGACCCGACGTGGTCGGGCTGCAAGTGCTCACCCCGACGCGCATCAGTAGCCAGCACATATTGTCGGAATTGCATTCAAGATGGCCCACCCTCCATCTCGTGGTCGGTGGTATTCACGTTTCGGAGTGTTACGAGCAGGTCCTCGGGCGCAATCCCTACGCGGTGGCGGTGCTGCGCGAAGGCGAGGTTCCGATGCTGGAACTGGTTACCGCGTGGGAGACGGGATCCGAGATCGATGGCGTGCGTGGCATTGCCTTCGTCCGTAATGGCGAATTGAACGTGACACCGCCGGCCCCCACAGTGGATGATCTCGACGAGTTCCCATTCCCGGAACATGGGACATTCCTGACGCCGGAAAGCATTTATGCCAGCATCATGACGAGCAGGGGTTGCCCTTTCGTCTGCTCGTTCTGCTCGGTCGCGCGCCGAAAAATGCGCTTCCGCTCAATTGAAAATGTCGTCGACGAAATCGCCTCGATTGCTGAGCGGTTTCCGCAGGTGAAGACCATTCGGTTATGGGACGACCAGTTTTTCTTCGATCCCGAACGGGTGATCGCTCTCTGTGATGCGATCGTCAGCCGACGGTTCAACCTGAACTTCATCTGTATGGGTCGCCTCAAACCGTGCACACGCGAAATGGTGTTGGCCATGGAACGAGCCGGGTTCGTCCACGTGCTGTTTGGGCTCGAGACGGGCTCCGCGATCGTTTCGAAGATGTGCAACAAGAAGATCAAGGTAGAGTGGGCGGTAGACACGGCGAGGCTGTTCCGCGATTCCCCCATCAATGTCTCGATGTTTCTGATCGTCGGGTTGCAGGGCGAGACCGCCGAGACCATCGCCGAGACCATCGAGACCGTCAAAAACGTGCAGCGGCAGAAATACGTGCCGACCTGGTCCAATGTTGGTATCGCGACGATCTATCCCGGCACCGATCTCTACGAACACGCGATCGCAGTGGGCTTCATGACGGCCGATTTCTGGGATCAGCCCAATCGGGTTCCACTTTTCACCGTCGAGCATGACCTGCAAACACTCATTGACTATCGCGAGACCTTACTGAACGCGACTGATCCACTGCGGATACTGTCCAACCCTGAGGCGTTTCTCGCACAGCGCGACATGCTGCGCGAGATCGTACTCTTCGCCATCGGGGCAGCCCGGCAGCGGAACGATCCCTACCTTTCTCGGCATGATGTCATACCGCTTCTGAACCTGATCGGCACCGCCCTGCAGCAGTTGCAGGATGAGGGCGAGATGGTGCTGGTTTCTCGGCTACCTGCGGCGGAGAGCGGCCAGCATCAACTCTGGTCGCGGTATTCCAGGGCTCCCGGCCATGAAAATCGCTTCACGGTGACGACTGAGCGGCTGGACTGGAATGAATACACCTTGGCGATCCTGGCGGACGCTGCTCACAACGACGCGACCGACATCTTCGACCGGCTCCTGCAGTACGTCGACAGAGTTCTCTTCGTCCGGCATTTCGGTCACGTGGGAGAGCATAAGGTTGCGCGATCACAAGGTGAGGCTATCCGGCCAGCCGAATAGCCTCACACGAACGCCCGGGTGTCGGACAAGTATCTCAGTGTGACGGCAATCGGCGTCGTAACAACGTGCCCATGTAGTCACCCGCACCTCAGTGGTGGCGAATGACCGCTTCTGGCGCAAAGCGGACACCGCAACGACACTGAGGCCCCGCGACGCTCCCCCTGCGCTTCTTGGCCACCCTACCCCGCCACCCCATCCTCCGCCAGCTGCCGGATCGGCAGCAGCAGGGTGAGTGTCGTGCCCTCGGACCCCGATTCCACCGTGAGCCTCGCGCGTATGGCGCTGGCGCGGCGGGCCTGGTTGGCGAGGCCGCGGCCGGCGCGTGGGGCGGCGGTGTCGAAACCCTTGCCGTTGTCGGAGACGGAAATGACGATATCGCCGGCGACGACGCCGGTGCTGACCGTCGCCTCGGTGGCGTCGGCGTGCTTGATGATGTTGGTGAAGGCCTCCTGCAGCACCCGCAGGATATGGAGCGCATAGCGGTGATCCAGCCAGAACACCGGCGGCACGTCGCGCACGTTCCAGTTGAGCTTGATGCCGGTGCTCTCGAGCCGCGGCTCGAGGCGGAACCGCAACGTGCCGAGCAGCAGCAACAGGTCGGTTTCGACCGGCTCCATCGAGTCGATGGTGAGCTTCAGGTCGTCGATGCAGCCTTGGAGGATCTGCTTGAGTTCGGTCTCATCGAGCCGGCCGCGCTCCACCATGCGCAGCGCGCCGATCAGCGATGAGCCGAGCCCATCATGCATATCCTCGGTCAGCCGCTGACGTTCCTGCAGCAGCAGTTCGCGCTGCTCGATCTCGCGCAGCCGCTCGTGGCTGGCGAGCAGCGCCGCCTCGCGCGCCGTGAGCCGCTCGGCCAGCAAGGTATTGGAGTTCTCCACCGCATCGATCGCCCCCAGATAATGCGCGAGGACGAGGTGGAAGAAGGCAAAGACCAGGGCGATCTGCACGAATGGCAGGATGAAATAGCCCTCGATGCTGATCAGGTTGTTCTGCAGCATCAGGTCGTTGATGCCGAGATACGCGGTGAGCAGCACCCACACCGCGAGCACCAGCCCCTCCATCGACTGGGCGCGCCAGGCCGCCCGGATCGAGGAAATGCCCACGAGGTTACAGACGACGAAGGCCGCCGCATAGGCAAAGGGCGCGGTGAGCGTCGGGTCGAGCGCCGCCGAGAATAGCGGCAGCGTCGCGAGCCCCAGCACCAGCGTGGCGCCGCCGACTACGGCGGTGATCCACGACGCCCGGACATGCAGCACGGTGATGAGGAAGAGGTGCGAGATCGCCACCATCCACATCGTCGAGTTGACCGTCAGCCAGCCGAACCAGGCGTCGCTGAAGGGTAGCCGCTCGAGCCCCAGATGGTTGTGGAGGCCGCGAATGAAGGTCGCCGCCGACATCAGGAAGAACAACAGGTACAGCCGCTCCTGCCGGCGCCGGAACCAGACCAGGAGCGAGAACACCCCGCTGGCAAGGAACGCCGCGCTGGTGAGGTAGGAGAGCTCGGCCTGGAACAGGTTGCGCACCATGTAGGCCGGCCCGACCTGATCGAAATCGCCGACCCACAGGCTGGAGAGCGCCCCACCGATCCCCCTCAAATGCTGCAGGCGGATGACGATGGCGTTGATCGGTGGCGCCCCCTCGGTGACATCGAAGCCGATGCGCAGCGGCCGGTTCGAGCCGTTCCATTGCAGGTTCGCGTGCGATTGGTACTGCAGCTCGCCATTGACATAGACAGCGAGGGTGCCGTCGGATTTCCAGCGCGGGATATAGAGATAGCCCTTGTCGGCTGGCGACACCGGCTGCGGCAGCACGGCGCGATACCAGGTGACCTGCGTGTCGGGCGCCTCGGCATCGGCGTGCTGCGACAAGGCCAGCTGGGGGATCGCCGCATTGGGCAGCGCCACGGCGGTCCAGTCATCCGGCATGGCCCGGCGGATCAGCGTCGCCGGGGGCGACTGATAACCGACGGTGCTTTCGACCGCGAGCTCGGCCGAAGTGATGTGGAGGCCGCGCGGTTGGGCGACGAGGTGCAGCACCACCGCCCCGGCAATGATGATGCCGAGGGCGGCAAGGTAGCGCGCCAGAAGCTTATAGAAGGCCATGGCTGCGCGCCTCGAAGATCGCCTCGGCTTTCGACGACACTTCGAGCTTCTGGTAGATGCGGCGGACGAAGGTCATCACCGTGTTGCGCGTCACCCCCATCAGCTCGGCGATCTCGTCATAGCTGAAGCCCTTGGTGATCAGCTCTAGCGCCTGCTGCTCGCGCGGCGACAATAAGGGTTGCGCCGGGGCCTCCACAGGCCTGAAGCGCAACAGGATCTTTCGCGCGATACGCGGGCTGATCGGGCTGCCGCCGGAATGGAGCGTGCGGATGTCGTCGGCCATCCGGCTTTGCGAACTGTCCTTCAGGAGATAGCCGGCGGCGCCCGCCTCGATCGAGGGGATGACGTGCCGATCGTCGGCAAAGGTGGTCGAGACCATGATGCCGCAATCCGGCCAGGCGCTGTGGGCGGCGCGGATCACCTCGATGCCCGAGCCGTCGGGCAGCCCCAGATCGACCACCAGGATATCGGAAGGCGGGCCACCGAGCAGCGCCATCGCCTGGGCGACGTTCTCGGCCGCAGCGTGCAGCAGCATATCCTCGGCCGCCTCGACCGCGGCAACGAAGCTGCCGCGGAACGATGCATCGTCCTCGACGATCGTCACCTTGAGGGGCTTTGACCCTGTCGCCACAACACTCCCCCAGCCTCGCCTGCGACGGAAGCTCTAGCACGGCGCCCCTACGGGCTTGTCGCTATTTCTAGCGATATGTGAGCTGGGCCATCGGCTCAATAGTGCCCCCTGCCCCGCGGCGGCTTCGAGCCCGCGCGTGGGCCTATGGACGGGGGAACATCCATGCACTGCCGCACCGAACGCAACCGCGCGTCGCGCCTCGCTCCGCTGGTCGCCACCCTGTTGACGGCGACGGCGCTGAGCGCGCTCGGCATAAGCGCGGCGCAGGCGCAGACCGCCAACTGGGGCGGCGGCGTATCGTCGGACTGGTTCACCAGCGGCAACTGGACCGGTGCCGACCCGGACAACACGCGCGACGTCGTCGTCAACGGCGCCACGGCCGCTGAGATCGCCGGCGGTGGCGAGGCCGAAGCCGGCAACCTCCGGATCGGCGAGGGCGTTGAGGGCGCCCTGAACATCACCGAAGGTTCGCTCCAAGCCTACCACACCAATATCGGCATGGATGGCGGCACCGGCAAGCTGTCGGTGGTGGGGCCGAGTTCGAGCTTTGACTCGATGACCACGCTCAGCCTCGGTATGGACGGCAATGGCGAACTCGAAATCCTCGAGGGCGGCACGGTGACCAGCAACCAGGGCCTGATCGGGGATTCCGCGGGTTCGGAGGGGATCGTGACCATTGACGGCACCGGGTCGAACTGGACCACCCGGATCCCGGGAGCCGGTTTGTTCGTCGGCTATGGCGGCAAGGGCACGCTCACCGTCCAGAATGGCGGCTCGGTCAACACCAACACCACCTGGCTCGGCTATTGGCCCGGTTCCGACGGCAAGCTCGTCGTCACCGGCGCCGGCTCGAGCTACATCGACGAAGGCGACATGTATGTCGGGCGCGATGGCACCGGTACGGTGGAGATCAGCGACGGCGCCTTTGTCGAGATCTTCAACTCGCTCTATGTCAACCGTGGCACCGTTACGGTGGATGGGGCGGAGACCAAGCTCAAGACGCATGGCGGCGTGACCGTCACCGGCCCGGGCGAAGACGGTTTCGTGGTCAGCGGCGGTGCCAAAGTCGAGAGCAGCACGGGCTATGTCGACGCCGGCCTCGGCTTCGAGGGCACCGCGACTGCCAAAGTCACCGGCGCGGGCTCCAGCTGGGTGATGGGCGTCGATGGCTTGACCATCGGTCTCGAAGGCGGCGGCGCGCTGCTGGTGACCGATGGCGGGCGCGTCGAAGCGGGCCAGATCTATCTCGGCATGCGCGAGGGCGCATCGGGCAGCCTGACCATCTCGGATGACGGCCAGGTGGTGAGTGACTATGTGATGATGGGTGGAGAAGTCGGCGCCACCGCCACGCTGCGGCTCGAAAGCGGCGGGCTGCTCAGTGCCAAGCAAGTGGAACTGCTGAACTCCACTGGCACCGGCAAAGTGGCCTTCGATGGCGGCACCCTGAAGCTCACGGCCAACCAGTCGTTTCTGTTCTCCGGGTTCCAGACCGGCGACATCACCCTCGAGGATGGCGGCGGCACCATCGACACAGGCGCCTACAGTGTTCACATGGACCCTGGCCTCGTCGGCGCGGGCGGCTTTACCAAGAAAGGCACGGGCACGCTCAACGTCTATGGCGCCAGCACCTATGAGGGCCCGACGCTGATCAGCGCCGGGACACTCCGGGCGCGCGAAATCGGCGTGCTGTCGGCGGCCAGCGCTTATGAGGTAGCCTCGGGCGCGACGCTCAGGATCGACAGCAACAAGACCCAGACCATCGGCAGCCTCGCCGGCGCCGGCACCGTGCAGCTCGGCAACCCGCAGACCATGAACACGGCGGCCGGCAGCGCGCAGCTGACGCTGGGCGGCAACAACGCCTCGACCACCTTCAGCGGCGTGCTGGCGGGCAAGGGCCAGTTGATCAAGACCGGCACCGGCACCCTGACGCTGAGCGGCACCAACAGCTTTACCGGCACCACCACGGTCAGCGGCGGCGGGCTCAATGTGCTCGGCACGCTCCTTTCGAGCGTTACGGCTGAGAGCGGCGCCCGGCTCGGCGGCAACGGCACCTATGGCGCGATCAGCGTCGGCGATGGCGCCGTGCTGGCGCCGGGCAATTCGATCGGCGCGGTGACCACCGGCGGGCTCACCCTCGACGCGGGTTCGATCTATGAGGTCGAGCTGAGCGATGGCGGCAACATTGCGGGCACCCACAACGACATCACCCATGTCACCGGCACGGCGACCATTGCGGCGGGAGCCAAGATCAAGGTACTCGCCGGCAACGGCACCGACGATGGCAGCACCTACACGCCGGGCCTCGTCTACACCATCATCGACACCACGGCGCCGGGTAACCTCTCGGTCGCCGAGGCGCCCGAGATCATCGACAATTTCGCCTATCTCAACTTCACCGGTTCCTCTGACGGGCAGTATTTCCGCCTCACCTCCAGCATGGAGGCGGTGAGCTTCTGCCTTGAAGGCAGCACCGCCAACCAATGCGCCGCTGGTGACGCGCTGTTCGCGCTCGGCGCCGGCAATGCCGGGTTCGACCTGTTCCAGGGCCTCAGCGAGGAGGAGGCGCCGGCCGCCCTCGACGCCATCTCGGGCGAGGCGCATGCGTCGATGCTTGAGGTGCTGGAGCAGAGCTTTGCCGTGCTCGGCGAGACGGTGAACCGCCGCACCGCCGCTGGCCTCGTGGGCGCCGGCGCGGCGGCGGGGCCAATGGGCTATGCGGCGGAGCCGGGCAATCCCGGCGTCAGCGCCATCGGCGACGCCACCACAGCGGGTACGGCGCGGCCCTGGATCGGCGCGTTGGGCAGCTATGGCCAGCTCAATGGCGACGGCAACGCCGCCGATATCAGCTGGAGCACTGGCGGGCTGGCCGTGGGCTACGAGAACGAGGTCGACCTCGGCTCGGGCACCGGCTTCGGTGGCGTGGCGCTCGGCTATCAGCACGGCCAGGGCATCGTCACCGCGCGCAGTTCGGAGACTGGGTTCGACAGCCTCACGGCTGCCGCCTATGGCGGCTGGAGCGATGGCGCCGCGACGCTCATCGGTTCGCTGTCGGTCGGCGCCGGCCATGTCGCCACCGACCGGACGATTACCATCGGCAACAGCACTGAGGTCGCCCATGCCGATTACTGGGCGCAATCGGCCAACCTCTCGCTCGAGGCCTCGTACGCCTTCGAGCTCGGGCATGGCCTCAGCATCGCGCCGCTCGGCACCCTGGCCGTCGGCTGGCTCAGCCATCCCGGCTTCACCGAGACCGGCGCCGGCGCCTTCAACCTCACCGCAGAGGCCAGTGGCAGCATGTCCGCCGCGGCGGGAGTTGGGCTATCGGTGGGCCAGCAGGTGGAGCTGGAGACCGGCACCCTGTCGCTCGAGGGCCGGGCTTTGTATGAGCAGAGCCTTGCCGGCACCGACGCGACAGGGGAATTCAGCTTTGCCGGGAGTTCGGCGCCGTTCACCATTGCCGGGGCGCCCGAGGATGTGAGCTGGGTGCGGGTTGGCGGCGGGCTGGCGTTCGAGCTGACCGACGGCTTGGCGCTCGGGGCGAGCTATGACGGGCGCTTCTCGGAGAATGGGCAGTCGCATCAGGCGAGTGCCTCGATTGGGGGGAGTTTCTGAGGGTACTGCTGGAGGGCGCGAAAGCGCCACACCCACCGGCTGTCATCCCAGCGAAAGCTATCTATCCGCTGGTGCTGGCTGCAAGTTGGGTCCCAGCTTTCGCTCATAGGCGCTAAGTTAGAGGCAGCATGCACCAGCCGTGAGCTTCCCTCCCCCTTGAGGGGAGGGATTGAGGG
>NZ_LAJE02000396.1 GCF_000970465.2 Devosia insulae DS-56 | reverse complement strand
GTGATCACCGATGGACCCCCACCCCCCGCCCCTCCCCTCAAGGGGGAGGGGAGCTAGAGTTCGAGCTAAATCTCCAAAATCCGCCGAACTTCCCCAGCCAGTGCCAGGCCGAGCGTCCGGTGCGCGTCGGCGTCGAGGTGGATGCCGTCGTCGTCGCTCGAGGCGATGACGCTGCCGGCGTCGAAGAAGTGCACGCCATAGGCCTTGGCGACGCGGGCGTATTCGGCGGCGAATTTCTGCGATTTGGCGCTGCCGGCTTCGAACATTTCGGTGAGCCAGGTGAGCTTCGCCAGCGGGGCAGGCGACACCAGCAGCACTTCGGGCGCGAGGCCGTCGGGGCCGGTAGTGGAGCGGCGCACCAGGTCGGCGAGTTTGCCGGCGCCATCGGCGATATCGCCGGCAGTCATCGACAGCCGCGCCTTCAGGTCGTTGGTGCCCAGCATGATGATCACCAGGTCGAGCGGCATATGGGTGATCAGCGACACCGGCAGGTAGCGCTCGCCGTTGCGGATCTCGCCTTCGATCGGATCGTCGACGCAGGTGGTGCGGCCGTTGAGCCCCTCTTCGAAGACGCTGACGCCGGCGCCGAGCGCCGCCTGCATGATGCGCGGCCAGCGCTGGGTGACGCCGAAGCGGCCACCGGCGCCACGATAGGGCTGGGGCACGGCGCCCCAGGTGTTGGAATCGCCATAAGCCAGCACCGACAACGGTGCGGACGCCTGATCTGCCATTCGGACCTCCCATTTTCGCTAGCCGTACGGTCAAGCGCGAGGAGCGGTCAACGCATGATTGGTCTGACCAAATAGCCAGAACTGGCTTGCGCCCGGAAAACGGACGCGATATGAGCTTGGATAATTGGACTGACCAATTGTCCAATACAAGGGAGAGAGAACATGCGACTGAAGAGTCTGCGCCTGGCGGCGATCGCCGGGCTGACGGCGGCCCTTATGTCGGGCGCCGCCTTCGCCGAGGATTTCCACGGCTTCGATCCGTCCAGTTTCGACGGCAACATGGTGAGCGCCGAGCAGCTCGCCGCGATGGTGGTTGACGCGATCGCCGCCAATGCGCCGCGCAACGGTCAGAAGCTGACCATCGGCTTTGCCAACCTGCAGCGCGATATCTCGTTCTGCCTCAAGGTGGAGCAGGGCATCGTCGCCAATGCCGAGGCCGCGGGCATCGACCTGCAGATCGTCGATAACCGGCTCGACGGCGCCACGGCGCTGGCCAATGCCGAGAGCTTCCTGCAGCGCAATGTCGACTTCGTCATCGAATTCCAGACCGATGCGAATTTCGGCGCCACCATCATGCAGAAGATGAACGAGGCCAATACCAAGGTCATCGCCATCGACATCCCGATGCCGGGCGCCACTTTCTTCGGCGCCAACAACCCGAAGTCGGGCTTCATGGGCGGGGCCTATCTCGGGCAGGCAGCGATCCAGAAGTTCGGCGCCGACAAGGTGAAGACCGGCTACCTGGTGGTCGGCGAGCTGCCGCAGTCGGGCGCCGTGCCGGCGATGCGCACCAACGGCCAGGTGGCCGGCTTCAAGGGTGCAGTCGGTGAGTTTGCCGATGCACAGGTCATCAAGATCGACACCAAGAACACGCTCGAAGAGAGCTTCACCCAGATGAACAACGTCATCGGGCGGATTCCCGAGGGCGTGCCGATCATGGTGACGGCAATCAACGACCAGGCAGCGACCGGCATGCTGCGCGCCGTCAAGCAGGCGGGCCGCGAGGCTGACCTGATCGTCGTCGGCATGGGCGCCGACGAAATCCAGACGCTGATCGACGAGCCGGCCTTTGTCGCCTCGGTGGGTTATTTCCCCGAGCGCTACGGCAACTTCCTAGTGCCGCTGGCGCTGATGGAGCTGGCCGGCAAAGAAGTCCCGGATACCGTGCTGATGACCCACTACATGGTCACCGACGGCAATGTCTGCGAGTTCTACAAGGACTTCGCCTGCTCGGCGACGCCGGATGCGATCACCTTCGAGCTGCCCGAGGACGCCTACAAGGCCCACCTCGAGGAGATCCGCAAGCTCCCCGAGCTGCAGGATTCGCTCAACCTGATCCCGACCAACTGACCCTGACTTGGGACGGTGGCATCAGCCGCCGTCCCGACCTTTTTCCGGCAGGTTATCGTATGTCCAGCACAGCACGGCTTTCGATGCGCGGCATCGACAAGTCCTTCGGCGGCGTCCCGGTGCTCAGCAATGTCGAGCTGACGCTCGAAGCGGGTGAGGTCGTCGCATTGCTCGGCTCGAACGGCGCCGGCAAATCGACGCTGGTGAAGATCCTCACCGGGCTCTACAGCCGCGATGCCGGGATCGTCGAAGTCGATGGGCAGGCGGTGGTGTTCGGCAAGCCCGCTGACGCGATCGCGGCCGGGGTGAAGCTACTGCCGCAGGAAATCTCGGTCATGCCCGACCTCAGCGTCGGCGAGAATATCCTGCTCGGCGATCTGCCGATGAAGCCGGGCTTCGGCTTCAAGCAGGTCGACTACAAGACCATCCATATCCGTGCCACGGAACTCCTCGCCCAACTGGGTTTCGAAGCGCTCGATACGCACCAGGACGTCAAGCGCCTGTCGGTGGCCGAACAGCGCATCGTCGAGATCGCCCGTGCCATTGCCGGGCAGGCGCGCATCCTGATCATGGACGAGCCGACCGCCGCGCTCACCGAGCAGGAGGCGGAGCTGCTGTTCGCCATCATCCGCCGGCTGAAACAGCAGCGGGTCTCGGTGGTCTATATCTCGCACTACATGAGCGAGGTGTTCGAGATTTCCGATCGCATCGTGGTGCTGCGCGACGGCCGCAATGCCGGCGATTTCGTCACCCGCGACACCAACAAGGCGGCAGTGCTGGCCGCCATGATCGGCGCTACCGCCGGCGATCTCTATCCGACCGAACCTCCCCCGCCGCCCGGCACCGACGTGCTGAAGGTCGAAGGTTTCGGGGTGCGCGGCAAGATCGCCGATGTGAGCTTTGCGGTGCGCTCGGGCGAGATCCTCGGGATTTTCGGGCTGGTCGGCTCCGGCGTCGAAGTGCTGGGCCGGGCGCTCTATGGCGCGGTGCATAGCGAGCGCAGCGGCCAGGTGACGCTCGATGGGCGACCCTACCGGCCGTCGACGCCGCAGCACGGCAAGGAGGCCGGCATCGGCTTCGTTGCTGCCGAGCGGAAGAAGGAAGGCATCATCGCCGACCTGACGGTGCGCGAGAACATCGCGCTGCCGTTCCAGAACCGCTTCACCCGCGGGCTGTTCGTTTCGACCGAGGCCGAGACCGGGCACGCGCAGAACTGGATCCGCGACCTCGGCATCCGCACCCGCGGGCCGGAGCAAAAGCTCAGGACCCTGTCGGGCGGCAACCAGCAGAAGGTGTGCCTCGCCCGTTGGCTGGTCGAGGGGGTGAAGCTCCTGATCCTCGAGGAGCCGACGCGCGGCGTCGATATCGGGGCGCGGCGCGAGATCTACGGCAAGCTGCGCGAGCTGACCGCCAAGGGTTACGCGGTGATCATCCTCTCCTCC
Source organism: Devosia insulae DS-56 (assembly GCF_000970465.2). GTDB lineage: Bacteria > Pseudomonadota > Alphaproteobacteria > Rhizobiales > Devosiaceae > Devosia_A > Devosia_A insulae. Next base: position 6,773 of record NZ_LAJE02000396.1, on the reverse strand, counting down.
GACGTCGAGGAAGTTGCCGGCATTTCCGATCGCTCGCTGGTGCTCGACCGCGGCCGCGTCGTCGAAGAATTTTCGCGCGGGGTCACGCCTGCTGCCCTGATGGCCGCCACGGCCGAAACCCAAACTGCCTGAAGGATCGCCATGGCCACCACCACTGAGACCGCTGCCGCCGCCCCGTCGCTGAAGCGCCGGTTCATGGAACTGCTGGCCAAGCCCTGGTCGGGCGTCGCCATGCTGCTGGTGTTCTACCTGATCCTGATCGCGGTGTTCTCGATCCTGTCGCCGTTCTTCTTCAACACCCGCAACATGCTGCAGATCGGGCTCAACGTCGCCTATATCGGGCTGATGGCGGCAGCGGGCACGCCGCTGATCATTGCCGGCGGGCTCGACCTGTCGGTGGCGGCGATCGCCGGGCTGACCGGGGTGATGATCTCGCTCCTCGTCGGGCTCGGGGTGCCGGTCTGGGTGGCGGTCGGGCTGGCGCTGGCGCTTGCCGCAGCCATCGGCGTCGCCAACGGGCTCTTCACCACGCGGCTGAAGCTCAACCCGCTGATCACGACGCTCGGGATGATGAGCATCGTTTCGGGCATTGCGCTGGTGCTGACCGGCGGCCTCACCAGGCCGCTGATGATCCCCGGCTTCAACTGGATCGGCAATGAGCGGGTGTTCTCGATCCCGATCCCGCTGATCATCATGGTGGTCACCTTCTTCGCCTTATGGCTGGTGATGACCAAGACCAAGTTCGGCCGCTTCATCTATGCGGCGGGCGGCAATGCCGAAGCATCGCGGCTGATCGGCATTCCAGTCGAACGCACGGTGATCGTGCTCTACGTCATCTCGGCACTGGCCGGCGCCGTTGCCGGCACCATCCTCGGTGCCATGCTGGGGGCGGCCGGCCCGAACGCCGCGGGCTCGCAGCTGCTCACCGTCATCGCCGCCATCATCCTGGGTGGCACCAGTCTCAATGGCGGGCGCGGCTCGGTGTGGGGCACGCTCCTGGCCGTGCTGATCCTGGGCACGCTCAACAATGGCTTGACCCTGCTCAACGTATCGAGCTTCTGGCAGGATGTGACGCGCGGCGTCGTCCTGATGCTCGCGGTGAGTCTGGATCAGTTGCGCAATCGCGCCCTGGGTGAGTGATGATCGCGGTTGAGTCCTATGCGCCGATTGAACGCAGCAGTTCCGTCGCCGAGCAGGTAGCGAAACGCTTGCTGGAGATGGTGCGGACCAAGGCGCTGAAGCCGGGGGACCAGCTGCCGCCGGAACGCGAACTCGCCACCTATATGCAAGTCAGCCGGCCGAGCCTGCGCGAAGCCTTGCGCGGGCTGCAGATCCTCGGCGTCCTGAAGATGCGGCAGGGCGGCGGCATCTATGTCACCGGGCTCGAGGCCTCGGACCTGTTGGGCCCGCTGCAGTTCCTCATCACGCTCGACAGCCAGAACCTCGGCGCGCTCTACGAGAGCCGGCGAATGATCGACGGCTCCATCGCCCGAATGGCCACCGGGCTGATCACCGATGCGCAATTGGCCAAGCTCCACAAGCTGGTCGAGGCGCAGGTGCACCTCACCAACGATTCCCTTGGCTTCCGGCTGGCCGATACTGAGTTTCACGAGACCATTGCAGCGGCGACCGGCAACACCTTCCTCGTCACCATCTCGCACTCGCTTTACGTGCTCGGCATGGAGTACCGGCGGATCGCTGCCGAAACCCCCAATGTGCTGGAGCGCTCGCTGGCCGAGCACCGGGTGATCGTCGCGGCGCTCGAGGCGCGCGATGCGGCGGCGGCGGAAGCGGCGATGCAGGCGCACCTGCTTAGCGTCCATCGCTCGACGCTCGAAGTGATGCAGGCCAAGGGTGAGTTTTAGCCATGTTGCTTGAAGGTAAGCGCGCCATCGTCACCGGCGGCTCGCGCGGCATCGGCCGCGGCATTTCGGTGGAACTCGCCCGGCAGGGCGCCGATGTGGTGATCAACTACTTCGCCGGCGCCGACCAGAGCTTTGCCCGCGACACCGCGCATGACGAGACGGTGGCCGAGATCGAAGCGCTGGGGCGCCGGGCCATCGCAGTCGAAGGCGATATCGCCGACCCGCAGGTCAGCGCCGACCTGGTGCAGGCAGCGGTCGCCGCGTTCGGCGGCGTCGACATTCTTGCCTCCAACGCCGGAATCTGCCCGTTTCATGCCTTTCTCGACATGCCGCCGGCGCTGCTGCAGCAGGTGGTGGGGGTCAACCTCAACGGGGCGTTCTACGCGGTGCAGGCGGCGGCGAACCGGATGAAGGACCAGGGCACAGGTGGCGCGATTGTCGCCACCTCGTCGATCTCGGCGCTGGTCGGCGGCGCCATGCAGACGCATTACACCCCGACCAAGGCGGGGGTGCATTCGCTGATGCAGTCGGTGGCCATCGTGCTCGGACCCTATGGCATCCGCTGCAACTCGGTGATGCCGGGCGCCATCGCCACCGACATCAACAAGGACGATTGGTCCGACCCCAAGAAGCGCGAATACCTCAATAACCGCATCCCGCTCGGCCGCTTCGGCGAACCTGAGGATGTGGCCAAGGTCGTCGCCTTCCTCGCTTCCGACATGGCCTCCTACGTTACCGGCGCGGCGCTGCTGGTCGATGGCGGGCTCTACGTCAACCTGCAATAGGAGAGATAAGATGTCCGAGCGCATCGCCTTCCGCATGAAGGTGCATCCCGGCAAGGTCGCCGAATACACCAAACGCCACGACGAGATCTGGCCCGAGCTCAGCCAGGCGCTGCGCGACGCCGGCGTCTCCGACTACTCGATCTGGCACGATCCGAAGACCGACGAGCTGTTCGCGACGCTGGTGCGCACTGCCGACCACACGATGGCTGATCTCCCCAAAACCGAGATCAACAAGCGCTGGTGGAAGTTCATGGACGACATCATGGACTATAATGACGATGGCACGCCGCATGTCGTCGAGCTCCGGCAGGTCTTCCACCTCGCCTGATCTTCCCTGATACCTTTGCCGATCGGCCGTTTTCCATGTCCGACTTCACTATCAAGGCCGTGCGCGTTTCGCTCGTTACGAGCGAAGGAGATGGCGGCGACTATTTCCAGCAGGGGCGCGGCCATTGGCTGATCGACACGCTGATTGCCAACCCGATGTCGGGTTACGAGCAATACAAGGCGTCGCGCCAATCCTGGGGCATCGGGGTGATGGGATCGATCGTCGTCGAGATCGAGAGCGAGGCCGGCGTCACCGGTGTCGCCACCGGCTTCGGCGGCCCGCCGGCGGCCTGGCTGGTGGCCAACCACTTCACCCGCTTCCTTATCGGCGAGGACGCGCGCAATACGTCGAAGATCTGGGACCAGATGTTCCGGGCCTCGATGCCCTATGGTCGTAAGGGGATGCCGATTGCCACCATCTCGGTGGTCGACCTGGCGCTGTGGGACCTTGTCGGCAAGCTCCGCGGCGAGCCGGTCTACAACCTGATCGGCGGCAAGTGCCATGACGAGATCAGCTTTTACTGCACCGGCCCGGCGCCCGATGCGGTGAAGCAGCTGGGTTTCTGGGGCGCCAAGGTGCCGCTGCCGCATAGCCATTTCGACGGCGAAGCCGGGCTCATTAAGAACATCGAATTCCTCACCGCGCAGCGCGCGCGGGTGGGGCCGGACTTCCCGCTGATGGTCGATTGCTACATGGCGCTGACCGTGCCCTATGCCATCCGCCTCGCCGAAAAGACCAGACACCTCGACATCTACTGGTGGGAAGAGGTGCTGCACCCCGACGATATCGAGGGGTTCCGGCTGTTGAAACAGGCGCATCCGACCCTCAAGTGGACCACCGGCGAGCACGAGTATACCCGCTATGGCTTCCGCCGGCTGATCGAGGAGCGCACCATCGACGTGCTGCAGCCCGACGTGATGTGGGTGGGCGGGCTGACCGCGCTCTTACAGATCGCGGCGCAAGCGGCGGCCTACGATATCCCGGTCATTCCGCATGGCTCGGGGCCGTACTCGTACCAGTTCATCGCCAGCCAGCCGGCGCAGTCGCTGTGCGAATATGTGGCGGCCAGTCCTGACGGGCGCTCGATCCGCCCGATCTTCGGCAAGCTGTTCACCGGCGAAGACCTGCCGCAGAACGGTCGACTAAAGGTCAGTAGCGCGCCGGGCTTCGGTATGGAAATAGCTGATCGCGGTCTCTTACAGCCGTTCGCCTGACCTAATAAGAGAGTTTCATGAACCAGATTGATCTCAACGGCCAGGTGGCCGTCATCACCGGCGGTGCGCAGGGCATCGGCTTCGCCATTGCCAAGCGCCTGGTTGCCTCCGGCGCCAAGGTCAGCCTGTGGGACATGAATGCCGACCTGTTGGCGAGCGCCAAGGCCGAGCTCGGCGCCGCCGCGTCGACCGTTGCGGTCAACATCACCAATTACGACGCCGTCGCCGCCGCGGTGGCGGAAGTCGAAGGCAAGCTCGGCAAGCTCGATATCCTCGTCCACTCGGCCGGCATCGCCGGCAAGAACGCCCCGCTGGACGAATACGAGCTCGACGAATGGCGCCGGGTCATCGACATCGACTTGAACGGCGCGTTCTACGTCAACCGCGCCGTGCTGCCGGGCATGAAGGCCCGAAATTTCGGCCGCATCGTCAACATCGCGTCGATCGCCGGCAAGGAGGGCAACCCGAACGCTTCGGCCTATGCCGCAGCCAAGGCCGGCGTCATCGGCATGACCAAGGCGGTGGGCAAGGAAGTGGCGAAGTACGACATCGCCATCAACGTCATCACCCCCGCGACGGCCAAGACCCGCATTCTCGACGAGCTGAAGCCCGAATTCATCGACTATATGCTGAGCCGCATCCCGCGCGGCCGCTTCCTCGAAGTCGAGGAAGCCGCGAACATGGTGGCCTGGCTGGTGTCGAAGGAGAACAGTTTTACCACCGCTTCGGTGTTCGACCTGAGCGGTGGCCGCGCCACCTACTGATTTGAGCGAGGGCCGCCCATTGGGCGGCCCTCTGCTTTCCCACCGGCGTCATCCCCGCGAAGGGCGTCACACGGGCGCGGCGGGAAGGATAGTCTGTGCCCTCCACCCCTCACCCGTCTCGGCCTAACGGCCGATCCACCCTCTCCCCGACGGGGTCCGGTGAAGGCCCAATGGCCTTCACCGTGGGAACAGAGGTGATCGCCGTGCTCTCCGGATTCTTCTCCCCGTCGGGGTCGCGGGACGAGGGCGTAGCCCTCGTCCGGAGGTGGCGCGTAGCGCCGGATGAGGGGAAAGCCACGATACCAAGGGATCGGGAATGACGCCGGTGGGTGTGGAACCTTCGTGGCTCAACTGCACCACCCCATCCCTCCCCCCTTAAGGTCGGGTTGACTAAGTAACCAGACGGTGAATTATTTCGGGGCGACCCGCTGGAGGACCCCGGGTTGCATAACACCCGACGAGGACACCCCCAGTGAAGTACGCGATAGTCGGCGTCGGCGGGCGCCATGCCATGTTCCGCAGGGCGATCACCCAGACGCATGCGGAAGGCAACGACCTGGTCGCCCTGTGCGACGTGAACGAGACCCGGCTGGCGCTTTCGGCCGGCAAGATCCCCAAAAAGGGCAACGGCATCGCCACTTACGAGGCGGCTGATTTCGAGCGGATGATCGCCGAGCAGCAGCCCGACACGGTGATCGTCACCACACCGGATTACCTGCATCACGAATATATCGTCGCGGCGCTGAAGGCCGGGCGTAACGTGATGACCGAAAAGCCGATGACGGTGGATCTGGCAAAGCTGCGCGCCGTGCTCGAGGCGCAGCAGCAGAGCGGCAAGCGGCTTACCGTCACCTTCAACTATCGTTACACGCCAGCTCGCACGCAGCTCAAAGACCTGTTGATGAGTGGCGTCATCGGCGAGATCACCGCGGTGGATTTCCGCTGGTATCTCGACCGGGTGCACGGCGCCGATTATTTCCGCCGCTGGCACCGCTACAAGGAGAAATCCGGCGGCCTCCTGGTGCACAAATCCACCCACCATTTCGACCTGATGAACTGGTGGGTCGCCTCGACCCCCAAGACCGTCAGCGCCAATGGCAAGCGGGTGTTCTACACGCCGGAGATGGCCGAGGAGCTCGGGCTCGGCGCACATGGCGAGCGTTGCCACGACTGCCCGGTGTTCGACCAATGCGAGTATCGGCTCGACCTTGCCGGCGATCCGGCGCTGCGCGAGCTCTACCTCGATGCCGAGGACGACGACGGCTACCTGCGCGACAAGTGCGTGTTCGCCGATGACATCACTATCGAAGACACCATGCAGGTGCAGGTGAAATACGCCAACGACGTGTTCCTCAACTATACGCTGTGCGCCTACAGCCCCTGGGAAGGCCTCGAGATCAAGTTCCACGGCACCAAGGGCGAGCTGACGCACCGGCATGTCGAAGTGCATGGGGTGTTCGGCGGGGTGCGCGACAAGGCGCAGGAAGACGCGATGACGACGACGCTGCATCTCGCCGGCGGCTTGCCGGAAGCGATCGACGTCTGGGCCGGCCACGGCGACCATGGCGGCGCCGACCCGGTGATGCTGGGCTATCTGTTCGAGCCCGAGAGCATGGAGCCGGATCGCTACAACCGCGCCTCGACGCATAAGGAGGGGGCGTGGTCGATCCTTACCGGCATCGCGGCGAACGCCTCGATCGCGTCGGGGCAGACGGTGGACGTGGATCGGATGCTGGCGGAGGCGGGGATAGCGCTTAGCCGCCGAGCCGGTGCGAGCTGACCCCCACCCCTGTCCCCTCCCCCTAAGAATGGGGAGG
>NZ_LAJE02000395.1 GCF_000970465.2 Devosia insulae DS-56 | reverse complement strand
GACCAGACCGGCCACCAGCGTCGCGCCGATCGGCTTCGACATCGAGGCGAGCTGGAACACCGTATCGGCATCGACCGGCTCCGGGGCGCCAGCCACGCGGACGCCAAACCCCTTGGCGTAGACCACCTCGCCGCCATGCACCACGGCCACCGCCATGCCGGGGATCCCCGAGCTCGCCAGCAGCTCCGCAACCTGCGCATCGAGCTGCGCGATTGCCTGCTCGAGATGAAATGGCTCGGCCTGCGCCGACCCGGACATCAGCACTGCGACCGCAACGATCGCTGGAAGTTTGAAAGACATGACCCGCGCCCCGCTGAAATGCGCCCAGCACAGCTGAAACTCGGCAACTTGGCGCGCCCCAAATGCTGGGAGCGTTCAGAAAGGCTTACTGCCGACAATTCGGCCGAACCTATCGGCTTGTTTGACTCGAATGGCTCAGGCTGCCGCAGCAATTCAGTACCATTCGGCCGGGTAGGCTAAGGCCGCCTCACTCCCTGCGGCTGCCCGGGCGCAGCACGATGCCAGTGAGGAACCTCATGCATTCGATTGGACACCTGGCGATAGCGGCTGCTGTCGCCATCACCGCCTACGCCGTCCCCAGCGCCAGTTACGCCATGGAGTGCCGCGAGCTCTGCTTCGGCTTCTACCCGCAGCATTCGCTGCTTCAGGAAGGCAGCTCGAGCGATGAATGCCAGCGGCGCATCAACGACAGTGGCGGCGCCTGCACCATCAACGGCAAGCGCAACCTCGGCCTCGACATGCCGCGCGGCGTCAACTACCGCCGCGAAAACTACACCAACCCGCGCAAGTACGACTGGGATGTGTTCGGCATTCCGTGGTGGTGAGTGGAGCCCCCTGATTTAGCGTACTTGGCGCCCCTCACCCTAGCCCTCTCCCCAGAGGGGCGAGGGGACGCACTTTGCGCCGACCGTGCCACATCGCCCCCTCTCCCCTCTGGGGAGAGGGTCGGGGTGAGGGGCGCCAAACGCTCAGACAAGGTGGCGTTCAGCCCTACCCCCCGATCTTACCCCCCAGCTCATCCTCGATGTGAATGCGGATGATTTCGTCAAAGCTCTGCTCGGCCTTGAAGCCTAACCCAATCGCCCGCTTGGCGTCGAAATTGCGCGGCCAGCCCGCCACCATCGAGATGATTTTCTGGTCCGGCACATCCTTGATCAGGTTCACCGCCTTGTCGCCCGCCACCCGGCGCAGCGCCTCGATCTCTTCACCCACCGTGGTCGAGAGGCCCGGCACCGAGAGCGTCCGGCGCCAGCCGAGCTTGCTCGTATCGAGCTCGGCGGCATGGGTCAGGAAACCGATCGCGGCCCGTGGCGAGGCGAACCAGTGCCGCACATCCTTCGATACCGGCAGCACCGCCTCCTGCCCGACCAGCGGCTCGCGCAGGATGTTGGAGAAGAAGCCCGACGCGGCCGCATTGGGCTTGCCCGGCCGGATGGTGATGGTGGGCAGCCGAATGCCGACGCCGTCGACAAAGCCCTTGCGCGAATAATCGTTGAGCAAGAGCTCGCAAATCGCCTTCTGCGTGCCGTAGCTGGTGAGCGGGGTGTTGAAGAACTCGTCGCCGATCGCTTCCGGGAACGGCGCGCCGAACACCGCGATCGACGAGGTGAAGACGAGGCGCGGCAGATATGGCGCCTTGACCCCTTCCTGGCGGATGGCTTCGAGCAGGAACCGCATGCCATCCATATTGATGCGATAGCCCTTGTCGAAATCCGCCTCGGCCTCGCCCGAAACGATCGCTGCAAGATGGAAGATCAGGTCGGGACGCGCGGCGATCAGCTTTGTGGCTTCACCCGGCAAGGAGACGTCGGAAACCACCGTCGCCACGTCGCCGTTGAAATCGATCTTCGCCGGCTCGACCACGTCGGTGAGCGTGAACTTGCTGATGGCCTTGCCGCCCACCTGCCCCGACTTGAGCAGCGCAGACGTAAGCTTGCGGCCGATCATGCCGGCCGCCCCGATGATCAGGATATGCATGGAGTCTCCTCGGATTTTTGCCGGGAGATTAGCGGCTGAGACGCGAGGTGCAAGCGATGCTTTGGGTGGAGGTGCGGAGCGAATAGCGAGTAGCAAGTAGCAAGTAGAGTTCGCCGCCCCCTATTCGCTACTCGCCATTCGCTACGCGCTTCACCCGCTCCACGCAGACCCGCACCACTTCATCCCCCGGCCGCTTCCACCAGTTGTCGCGGCTGAAGATCTCGACTTCCTGCGGGCCATGGTAGCCGGCGGCTTCGATCATCGCGCGGATCGCAGGCAGGTCGATGACCCCATCCCCCATCATGCCGCGATCGAGCAGCATGTCGGTGGTCGGCACCAGCCAGTCGCAGATGTGGTGGGCGTAGATGCGTTGCTCCCGCCCGGCCCGGGCGATGGCGGCGGCAAGCTTGGGGTCCCACCACACGTGATAGACGTCGATGGCGACGCCGACCCCCTCACCCAGTTCGGCCGCGATATCGAGCGCCTGGTCGATGGTGTTCACGCACGCCCGGTCGGCCGCATACATCGGGTGCAGCGGCTCGATGGCGAGCGGCACGCCGGAAGCACGGGCATGCGGCAGCATAGCGGCAATGCCGTCGTTGACCATCTGCCGCGCTCCCGGCAGGTCGCGCGAGGCGCCGGGCAACCCGCCCACCACCAGCACCAGGCAATCGGCGCCGAGTGCCGCCGCTTCGTCGATGGCGCGGAGGTTATCGTCGACATTGGCCTGCCGCCCCGCGGCGGTCTCCGCCGGAAACATGCCGCCGCGGCAGAGGCCGGTGACCCTGAGGCCATTGGCCTTGACGATGCTGGCGGCCTCGGCGAGCCCGACGGCCGCCACCTGATCGCGCCACGGCGAAATGGCGGTGACGCCATGCCGGAGGCAATCGTCGACCATTTGCGCGAAGCTTGAGCCGTTGCGCAGGGTCGCGAGGTTCATCGAGAGTTGCTGGGTCATCAGAATAGCAAAGCCGATAGAGACGGCCCCCTCCCATCCTCCCCCACAAGGGGGGAGGTGCCGCATCCAGTGCTTGGCACAATCGAGCCACAGCCTCGACTCTTCACCTCCCCCTTCATGGGGGAGGATGGGAGGGGGCCGTCTCTCTCAGTCAGCACCACCTCAAACCACCCCATGCACAGCCAGCACCCGCTTCATCCGCTCCACCGCCAGCCCAGGATCGGCCAGCACGCGCGCCTTGTCGGCCAGCCGGAACAGTTCCGCCAGATGCTGCAGCGAGCGGGTCGATTGCTGGCCGCCGATCATCGCGAAATGCTCCTGCAGCCCGTTGAGATAGGCGAGGAACACCACGCCGGTCTTGTAGAAGCGGGTCGGCGCCGCAAAGATGGGCCGGCTCAGCGGCACGGTGGGTTCGAGCAGCTCGAAGAACTCGTTGTCGCTGCCGCGTCCCAAAGCCGCCAGCGCCGCAGAGGCCGCCGGTGCGATGGCGTCGAAAATGCCGAGCAGCGCATCGGAATGGCCTAGCTCGTCGCCGGCGATCAGCTCGGCATAGTTGAAATCGTCGCCGGTATACATACGCACCCCAGCCGGCAGCCGGCGGCGCATGGCGATCTCTTTCTCTTTGCTCAGCAGCGAGATCTTGATGCCATCAACCTTGTCGGCATGCGCGGCGATCACCTCGAGGCAGACATCCATCGCCGCGTTGTGGTCGGCCTTGCCCCAGTAGCCCTCAAGCGCCGGATCGAACATTTCGCCCAGCCAGTGGAGGATCACCGGCTGCTTCACCTGGCTGAGGATCCGGCCATAGACCCGGGCATAGTCGTCGGGCGATTTCGCCGCGACCTTGAGGGCCCGCGACGCCATCAGGATGATGCGGCCGCCCTCACCTTCGACGAACCCGACCTGCTCCTCGTAGGCGCGGATCACGTCGTCGATGGTGACATCGGGACCGGGCGCCAGGTGATCGGTGCCGGCGCCATAGGCGATCAGCGCATCCGACCGGCCCCGCGCCTCGGCCTGGGCGCGGCGGATCAGTTCCTGTGCGTCACTCCAGGTAAGCCCCATGCCGCGCTGCGCCGTATCCATGGCCTCGGCCACGCCGAGCCCGAGATCCCACAGCCGGTGGCGGAACTTCAGCGTCGTGTCCCAGTCGATGGCGGGTGTGAGCCAGGGATCGTTCGACGCCAGCGGATCGGCAACGACATGCGCCGCGGCATAGGCAATGCGCGGAAAATCGCTGGCGGCGTGCTGTTCGAACGGGATCGGCGTGCCGGTGAGGCGGTAGGTTTCGAGCGTACGGGAGGACGTCGGAAGCATGAGTTCAGGCATGACTTACCTCCGAGCGTGGGGCCACCCCGCTCCCGGCCTCCCCCACAAGGGGGGAGGTGAAGAGTCGAGGCTGGAGCTCGATAGTGCCTACCACACAGGGCGGCACCTCCCCCCTTGTGGGGGAGGATGGGAGGGGGCCGTCTGTCTCAGTTATCATCTCAAATCCCCAGCGCCGGCACATCCAGCCAGCGCCGTTCCTTCCAGCTCTGCAGCCCGAGCATGGCGAGCTGCACGCCCTTGGCGCCGGCCTCGAGCCCGTAGGTCCATGGCGCGTCCTCGGCGACGTGCTTCAGGAACATTTCCCACTGCGCCTTGAAGCCGTTCTGCGCCGGCCAGTTGTCGGGCACTTCTTCCCAGTTCTGGAAAAAGTCGATGGTCTGCGGCTGGTCGGGGTTCCACACCGGCTTCGGCGTATTCACCCGGTGCTGGCTGAAGCATTTGTGGAGGCCCGCGACCGCCGAGCCATGCGTGCCGTCGACCTGGAAGGTGACGAGATCGTCGCGGCGCACCCGCACGTCCCAGCTCGAATTGATATGGGCGACGACGCCGCCGGCCAGCTGGAACGTCGCATAGGCCGCGTCGTCCGCATCGGCCTCATAGGTGTTGCCGCGCTCATCCACTCGGGACGGAATATGCGTGGCGCCGAGGCAGCTTACCGCTTCGACTTCGCCGAACAGGTTATCCAGCACATAGCGCCAGTGGCACAGCATATCGAGGATGATGCCGCCGCCATCGGCCTTGCGATAGTTCCAGCTCGGGCGCTGCGCCGGCTGGCCCCAATCGCCTTCGAACACCCAATAGCCGAACTCGCCGCGCACCGAGAGGATGCGGCCGAAAAAGCCCGCGTCCTTCAGCATCTTGAGCTTCAAGAGCCCGGGCAGGAACAGCTTGTCCTGCACCACGCCATGCTTGACCCCCGAGGCCTTGGCTTTCTTCGCCAGGGCAACGGCGGACTCGAGGTCGTCGGAGACCGGCTTTTCGCAATAGACGTGCTTGCCGGCGTCGATGGCGCGGCTCAACAGCTCGGCACGCATCTGCGTGGTGCCGGCGTCGAAGAACACTTCGTCTTCGGTGTTGGACAGCACCTCGTCGAGGTTCGTCGACCAACGCTTGATGTGGTGCTTTTCGGCGAGCCGCTGAATCTTGTCGCGATCGCGCCCGACGATGATCGGGTCGACCACCAGCCGGTCGCCGTTCGACAGCACCACGCCGCCCTGCTCGCGAATGGCGAGGATCGAGCGCACCAGGTGCTGGTTATACCCCATACGGCCCGTCACGCCGTGCATGATCAGTCCCAGCCGACGCTCGGCCATCCCTCGCTCCTCCTGCTTGCCGCAATTCGCTGCGTTTGTAACTGCTTGGTTACTTAGATACACGTCGCTAGGATGGACCGTCAAGAGCGCCCGCCGGGGCTTGAACGAAAGCATGATTTTCGTTTCACCCAAAGGCGACTGATGAACTGTCCTGTTACACCGGACAGCATAACCGCAACGGCGCGGGGAGTTAGGATCAATGGCGAGCGAGGTGGCAGCGGTGAAGGTTCGGCGGCGCACCGCCACGCCGCCCGCCGCGCGCCCGCGCGATGCCGAAAGGACCAAGGCCTCGATCCTCAAGGCGGCCCGCGACGAGTTCTGCGAAGAAGGCTTTAACGGTGCGCGGGTCGATGCCATTGCCGACCGCGCCAAGGCCAATAAACGGCTGCTCTATCACTATTTCGGGAACAAAGAGGCTCTGTATCAGGCGGTTCTGCTCGACGCCTACCAGGAAATCCGCCGCGGCGAGCGCGAGTTGCGCATCAGCCAATATGATCCGGTAGAAGCTATCGACCGGGTTATCCGGTTTACATTCCGGCACTTCCTCGCCAACCCGTGGTTCCCGCGGCTGCTGTCTGTGGAAAACCTGCAGAACGCCAAATTCGTCAAGCAGATCAAGAATCTCGACGAGATCCGTTCGCCCATCGTCGGCGAGCTGCAGGAGATCGTGAAGCGGGGCCACGCCGAGGGCACCTTTCGCACCGATGTCGACCCGATGCAGCTCTACATCTCGATCATCTCGCTGTGCTATTTCTATGTCTCGAACATGCAGACGCTGTCGGTGGTTTTCGGCAAGGACCTCAGCCAGTTCGCCCTGATCCAGGACCGTGAAGCCCAGGCCGTGCAGATGGTCGTCGACTACCTCCGCACCCGCCGCTGAATCGCTGCAAGCGCCTGCTACGCTGCCTTCGCCGCCGGCCAGGCCCGGCGCCGAGCCTTGCCTGGACGCGATTCTGCCTGGGCTTTGGTGCGAAACGGCACCTGCTTGACAGGCCGCACGTCCCGGCCCATGGTTGTAACCAGTTAGTTATTTAGCGCCACCAAGAGCGCGAACAGAGATCGGAGTGGCGTCGCCACTTCGGAGGACTAAACGGGAGGAATCCATGACCATGAAGCTAGACCGCCGTCAGTTTCTGCTCGGCACGACGGCGCTTGCCGCCGCGGCCGGCATTTCGCCTGCCTTTGCGCAGGAAGCCCTGCGCTTGATCTTCTGGGGCGGCCAGGCCCGCGCCGACCGCACCTACGGCGTGACCGATCTCTACGCCAAGGCCGGTGGCCCGGCGATCGAAGGCGAGTTCCTCGCCTGGAACGATTACTGGCCCAAGCTCGCCACCCAGACCGCCGGCGGCAACGCACCCGACGTCATCCAGATGGACTACCGCTACATCGTCGAATACGCCAAGCGGAACGCCATCGCCCCGCTCGACGGCTTCGTCGGCAGCGCCCTGAACCTCGCCGATTTCGACCAGGACCAGCTCGATGGCGGCAAGGTCGACGGCAAGCTCTACGGCATCAGTCTCGGCGCCAATTCGGTGGCGCTGATGATCAACACCGTCGATTTCGAAAAGGCGGGGCTCGATGTGCCCGGCCCCAACACCACCTATGCCGATCTCACCACGATCAGCGAGGCCTTCAAGTCGAAGGGCGTCGGCAAAGCCGTCGTCGCCGATGGTTCGGTGTCCGAGCCGATGTACGAGAACTGGCTGCGCCAGCGCGGCAAGGCGCTCTACACTGCCGATGGCAAAGTGGCCTTCGATGAGGCCGACGCCACCGAGTGGTACAAGCTCTGGGCCGACCTGCGCGCCGCCGGCGTCTGCGTCAGCCCCGACGACCAGGCGCTCGATACCGGTCCGCTCGAGACCACCATGCTGACGCTCAACAAGGCGTCGGTGATCCCGTCCAACTCCAACCAGCTGGTGGCCTTCCAGGCGATCATCAAGGACAAGATCACCATCTCGAACTTCCCGCGCACCGCCACCGACGCGCCTGGCGGCCACTATCGCAAGCCCTCGATGTTCTTCTCGGTCGCCGGCTCGTCGGCCCAGCAGGAAGCAGCGGCGAAGTTCATCAGCTTCTTCATCAACGACCCGGCCGCCAGCAATGTGCTCGGCGTCGAACGCGGCATCCCCTGCTCCAAGGCCGTACGCGACGCGCTCGCTCCGACCCTCGACGCACAGAGCCAGGTGGCGCTCAACTTCGTCGCCAATCTCGGGCCACTGCTCGCCGCCTTGCCCCCGTCCCCGCCGGCCGCTGCCGGCGAGATCGACGCTTCACTGTTCCGCATTCTCGGCCAGGAAGTGGGTTTTGGCGCCAAGACCCCGGAACAGGCCGGTCCCGAGCTCGTCAAGGGCGCGACCGATATTCTGAACCGCGCGGCCTGACGTCATGACCGCGCCCGCCATGGAGGCCGGAGTCCCCCATGCCGGGGGTGCGGTTAGCCAATCGTGGTGGTCGAGGGTGTGGCAGAACCACGCCCCCGGCTACCTCTTCCTGATCCCCTGGCTGGTCGGCTTTCTCGGCCTGACCATCGGGCCGATCATCACCTCGTTCTATCTGAGCTTCACCGATTTCGACCTGTTGACCGCGCCCGAATGGGTGGGCGCCAGCAACTACATCCGCATGTTCACCGCGGATCCGAAATTCATCGCCTCGATGCAGGTGACGCTGACCTTCGTGCTCTTCTCGGTGCCGCTGAAGCTGGCCTTCGCGCTCGGCGTGGCGCTGCTGCTCAACCGCGGCATGCGCGGCCTGCCGCTCTATCGCGCCCTGTTCTACCTGCCGAGCCTGCTCGGCGCCTCGGTCGCCATCGCCATCCTGTGGCGTCAGCTGTTTGCCGGCGACGGGCTGGTCAACGATTTCCTCTCGGTGTTCGGCATCCAGGGCCCGAGCTGGATTTCCAACCCCCGCTATTCGCTGTGGACGCTGATTATCCTGTCGATCTGGCAGTTCGGCTCGCCGATGATCATCTTCCTCGCTGGTTTGAGGCAGATCCCGCAGGATATGTACGAGGCCGCGAGCCTCGATGGCGCCAGCCGCTGGCGCCAGTTCTGGAAGATCACCCTGCCGCTGTTGACCCCGGTGGTGTTCTTCAACGCCATCATCCAGACCATCGAGGCCTTCAAAAGCTTCACCCCGGCCTTCATCATTTCGGCCGGCACCGGCAATCCGATCAACTCGACGCTGTTCTACACGCTCTACCTCTATCAGGAGGCCTTCGGCTTCTTCCGCATGGGCTATGCCTCGGCGCTGGCCTGGTTCCTGCTGCTGCTGGTCGCCTGTTTCACCGCGTTCTCGTTCCTCACCAGCAAATACTGGGTGCACTATGATGATTGATGCACTGGCACTGGGGACCGCAGCATGACCGTCACCGCCCCTGCCCCGCGCCTCACCGTCGTCACCGAGGCCACGCCGGCCAAGCTGATGCGCAAGCGCGTCCTCAGCGTGCTCGCCCATGTGGCGCTGATCGGTGCCTCGATCCTGATGCTCTATCCGCTGCTGTGGATGCTCTCGGCGAGTTTCCGGCCGGAGAACGAGATCTTTGGCGGCACGCTGATCCCCAGCGTCTGGAGCCTCGACAGCTATTTCCGCGGCTGGGACGGGCTGCGCGTCAGCTTCGGCACCTTCTTCTGGAACTCCTTGGTGATCTCGGTCACCTCGGTGGTGGGCAACCTGATCGCCTGCTCGATGGCGGCCTTCGCCTTCGCACGGCTGCGCTTCAAGGGGCGGAACTTCTGGTTCGCCCTGATGCTGATGACCCTGATGCTGCCCGGCCAGGTGACGCTGATCCCGCAATATGTACTGTTTCGCGAGCTGGGCTGGATCGACACCATCCTGCCGCTGGTGGTGCCGAAATTCCTCGCCGTCGATGCGTTCTTTGTCTTCCTGATGGTGCAGTTCTTCCGCGGTATCCCGAGGGAACTCGACGAAGCCGCGATGATGGACGGCTGCTCGGCCTGGCGCATCTACTGGAAGATCATGCTGCCGCTGTCGATGCCGGTGCTGGCAACGGCCGCCATCTTCACCTTCATCTGGACCTGGGACGATTTCTTCGCGCCGCTGATCTACCTCAACGAGATGAAGCAATACACCGTGATGCTCGGCCTCAGGACCTTCACCGACTCCACCGGCGAAAGCGACTTCGGCGGCCTGTTCGCCATGAGCGTCTTGTCCCTGGTGCCGATCTTCCTGTTCTTCCTGTTCTTCCAGCGCCTGCTGATCGAGGGAATTGCGACGACGGGGATGAAGCGGTGACTTCGGACTTCGCTTCGTTGGTGCTGACTGAGAGAGACGGCCCCCTCCCATCCTCCCCCATGAAGGGGGAGGTGCCCCGCCGGTGCGATTGGCACGATCGAGCCACAGCCTCGGCTCTTCACCTCCCCCTTCATGGGGGAGGCCGGGAGGGGGCCGTCTGCCGCGGCTCCATAACCCCATGAGCACCCACCGCGAGAAAGAGTTACGCGCGAATTCTACTGTACCCGAGCGCCGCATGTGGCGGTTGCTGCACCCGTTTCGCACGGCGGGCCATCACTTCCGCCGGCAGGAGCAGATCGGCCCCTACTACGTCGACTTTGCCTGCCACGCGGCCCGCCTGGTGATCGAGGTCGACGGCGAGACGCACGGCCACACTAAGGATGCCGATGCCTTGCGCGATGAGTTCCTGCGCTACGAGGGCTATGCCGTCCTGCGCTTCACCAATGACGATGTGCTGCAGAACGAAGATGGCGTGTTCACCGTCGTGAGCTC
>NZ_LAJE02000394.1 GCF_000970465.2 Devosia insulae DS-56 | reverse complement strand
CTCCACCACCCTTCGGGCGGTCCCCCTCCCCCGCCACGCGGGGGAGGACTACTGCGCGGCCGGCGCCCTCATTCTGCCCCCAAAACCCCCAGAAATCCTGACTTTGTTCCGCCTGACGAACCTATTCGCCGGTGGCGCAGCCGTCGCTTGACCACCCCAAACTGATATGTTGTTATGTTAATGACATATGCAGGCCACCAGGGGGAAATTGGTGACTCAGCGGGGCGATATCGTCGATCGGATGCGCGCTGGCCGCGCCCCGCTCCGCCCGTGCGTCAACCGCTTCCAACACCAGTCGATGCCCGCTTGTTCACAGCGGCCATGGCAGTTTGGTCGACCAAAACATAAAAGTTTGACACCATATAGCGTCACATGGTTCCCTAAAGCGGTAGAGGACTGGGGAACCACAGATATGGCGACCGAAGCTGCCGACATCGCGCAGGCGCTGGCTGAGGACATCCACTCCGGCGTCATCAAAGCCGGAGAGATGATCCCGTCCGAGCGCGATCTCTGCGAGCGCTTCGCTGTCGGACGCACCGTGGTGCGTGAAGCCATCACCATGCTCGAGGGCATGAAGCTGATCGAACAGCGCAAGGGCTTTCGTCCGCGCGTCGTGACCCCGACCCTGGCCCAGGCCATGGCGGGGGCTGCAGAGGCGGCACGGTTCTTCTTTCGCGGCAGCGAGGGCAACGCCCATCTGGAGCAGGCCCGGTTCTTTCTCGAAATGAGCCTCGTCCGCTACGCCGCTCAATACGCCACGCAAGCGCAGCTGGGCAAAATGCTGGCGGCGATCGAGGCGTGCGAGCGCGCCATCGGCAACTACCCGCTGTTCCGCGAGATGGATCTGCGCTTTCATCGCACGCTCGCCGAAGTGCCCGGCAACCCGATCTTCGTTGCGCTGCACGATGCGTTCGTCGACCGCCTGATGCGCCGCCGTGAGGCGCCGGACGATGTCGCCAGCCATAACCGGCGCAGCAATGACGAGCACCGCGCCATCGTCACCGCGCTTGTCGCCCGCGACGAGCCGGAGGCGGTCCGCGTGCTGACCGTCCACCTGTCGCGCAACTACGCCACCTACATGCGTCAGGCCCTTAGCGGGGCTGAATCGCTTGTCGGCACTGAACCACGTGCGGCCGTTTCCAACTCGGAGGGATGAGAAGGAAGGCCGGCGCCGTCGGGGTCCACGTCAAGCGTGGATCACTATCCGTGAGTTAAACAGGGAACCCATTCACATGAAGATTTTGCTGGCACTTGGCATGGCGCTGCTCATGTCGACCTCGGCGATCGGCACCGCAGCCGCGCAAGCCACTAACAACAATCCGCTTTCGGACGTGCGCGTCCGCCAGGCCATCGCCTACGCCATCGACATGCAGACCATCATCGACACCATCTTCGATGGCAACGCCGTCAAGGCGGTGGGCATGCTCCCCAACGGCCCGTTCAAGAACCCCGAGCTCAACCCCTACGACTACAACCCGGACAAGGCACGCGAGCTGCTGAAGGAAGCCGGCTGGGATTCGAACCGCACGCTGGAGATGGTCTACTACTACGATGACCAGATCACCGCGAACCTGATGCAGGCGCTGCAGGCCTATTTCGCCGATGTCGGCATCAACATGAATGCGCGCCTCCTGACCGGTGATGTGGCCAAGACCCTCGGCGCCATCCCGCCCAACCCCACCGACAAGTCGCTGGTCTCCTGGGATCTCGGCTATGGCGCCCGCGCTGCCATCGTCATGCAGGAATATTACAACGACTACGCCACCGGCAAAGCCAGCTCCGACCAGTTCCCGGGCAGCCCCGAGATGGACGCAGCGATCGCCGCGACCAATGCCAGCACCGATACGGAGAAGCAGAAGGAAGCCTTCTTCGCCATCGAGAAGCTGATGAACGACAACGTCTACACCGTGCCGCTCTACTACCAGCAGCTGTTCACGGTGGAGAGCGACCGGATGAACCGCAACGGCGGCGCCTACGGCAACGAGCAGTTCAACTACAACTGGGACGTGCAGAACTGGACGGTCGAACCCGACGCGTCCGGCAAGCACGTGTTCTATACCAACGGCGCCCCGGTCGATTATTTCGAGCATCCGTGGGCCAACCTCGGCCTGTGGGTCGGCAACCGCTTCGTCTTCGACCGCCTGCTGTTCGCCAATGGCAGCATGACCGGCATCGCCGGGGGTGATCTCGCCGAGAGCTACACCATCAGCGACGACGGCAAGACCGTGACGCTGACGCTGCGCGACAACATCAAGTGGCACGATGGCGAACCGATCACCGTCGACGACGTCACCTGGAGTTTTGAAGCGGCCCTGTTCGTGCCGAACCTGCACGGCGTGGTGGGCAAGACCCTCAACGCGCTCGAGGGCGCTGCCGACTACATGGCCAAGAAAGCCGAGCACATCTCGGGCATCAGCACCGAAGGCAACACCATCACGCTGAAGTTCGCGACGCTCGACCCCAACGTCCTGATCTCGCTCAGCCAGTTCGCGCCGCTGCCCAAGAAGTATTTTGAGGGCACCGATCCGACCGTGCTGCAGCAGAACGCCTTCTGGCAGAAGCCCGTCGGTTCCGGCCCGTTCAAGGTCGATACCGTCGCCTTCGGGGACTACGCCTCGCTGCTGCCGTTCGACGATTACTTCCTCGGCAAGCCCAAGATCGATCAGGTGGTAGCCTTCGCCAGCGCCGACGGCGACGTGAACATGGTCAAGAACGCTGCGGCCAACCGCATCGACTTCGCCGTGACCAAGGTGACCAGCGACGTGAAGGCATTGAAGGACATGCCGCACATGAAGCTGACGCCGATGGATATCCCCTACACCCGCATGATGTGGATCAACACTTACGACAAGTAAGGCCTGATCCCGTTAGCTTCGGATGCCGCGACCCGCTCGCGGCATCCTTCCCCTTTCACTGCTCCAGCCCAGGCAATTGCATATGAACAGCCACCGGGTTCTCAGTGATCCTCCACCGCGCAGCGGGGGAGGGGGACCAGCGAAGCTGGTGGAGGGGGCGACCCCAAACACCGGCGTATCCTGCCGCCCCCTCCACCGCCTTCGGCGGTCCCCCTCCCCAGTTTCACGGTGGAGGACCACCGAGAACCCGGCGCCTAGCGCCATATGCGATTGCTCTGCGCTCCAGCCCTGTAAGGAAACAGCCGCGTGCTAGCCTACGTCATCAGGCGCGTTCTGATCATGATCCCGATGGCGGTCGCCATCAGCTTCCTGATCTATCTCGGTCTCGACGCGACCCCCGGCGACGCCGTTTCCTTCATGCTCAGCCCCGAACAGATGTCGGGCGCCAATCCCGAACGCCTCGCCGAATTGCGCCAGGCCCTCGGCCTCGACCAGCCGCTGTTCGTCCGCTACTTCATCTGGCTGTGGGGCCTGTTGCAGGGCAATTTCGGCTACACCCTCACCGGCGGCGTGCCGATCTCCGACCTGTTGGCGCGGCGCCTGCCGGCGACGCTGGAACTGGCCGCGGTGGCGCTGGTGCTGTCGACCGTCTTCGGCTCGATCCTCGGCATCATCAGCGCGCTCCGGCGCGGCTCGGCCACCGACAACACGCTGACCGTGGTCGGCATGGTCGGCGTTTCCATCCCCGAATTCTTCTTCGGCCTCGTCGCCATCACCGTGTTCGCGCTGAACCTCGGCTGGCTGCCGGTCGGCGGCCGCTCGATGCCGCAATACATCACCTTCTGGGATCGGCTGCCGCATCTGGTGATGCCGTCGCTGGTGCTGTCGATCATGATGACCGCCGGCGTCATGCGCTATGCGCGCGCCGCCATGCTCGATGCGCTCAACAAGGATTTCATCAAGACCGCCCGCTCCAAGGGCCTGCCGGAATGGCGGGTCAACCTGCTGCACGGCTTTCGCGTCGCGCTCACCCCGGTGGTGGTGCTGATCGGCTTCCGCCTGCCGGCGCTGATCGGCGGTTCGGTGATCGTCGAGCAGGTGTTCCAGTGGCCCGGCGTCGGCAGCCTGTTCGTCCTCTCGGTGCGCAACCAGGATTATCCGGTGGTGATGGCCGTGGCGCTGATCTCGGTGGTCACCGTGCTGGTGGTCAGCGTCGTCATCGATGTCCTGACCGCCATCATCGATCCACGCGTCCGGTTGGGGAACTAGCCATGGCCCTCGCCGATATCCCGCGTCGCCGCACCCGTTTCGACCGCCGCTTCGACCGCATCCGCGAACTCGAGGAAGCCGGGCGGCTGAAGCACCCGACCGGCAGCCGGCTGCTGCGCAAGTTCATGAGCAACCGGCTCGCCGTGGTCGGGCTCGTGGTATTCAGCATCATTCTGCTCGCCGCGATCTGTGCGCCGCTGCTGACGCCGTGGGATCCGACCAAGATCAACCTGCGCGCCATGCTGCAGCCGCCCTCCTGGGAGCATTGGTTCGGCACCGACAAGACCGGCCGCGACGTGTTTGCCCGGGTGCTCTATGGCGGCCGCATCTCGATCCTCGTCGGGCTCGGCAGCGCCGTGGTCTCGGCCATTATCGGGGTGATCGTCGGCTGCTATGCCGGCTATGTCGGCGGCTGGTTCGATGCCATCTGCATGCGCGTCTCCGAGATCATCATGGCCTTCCCGGAGCTGATCCTGGTGCTGATGCTGGTGTCGATCCTCGGCCAGTCGCTTTCGAACATCATGATCATCTTCATCGTCGGCGGCTGGTGCGGCATCTACCGCCTCGCCCGCGCCAGCATGCTGTCGCTGCGCGAAGAGGAGTATGTGCAGGCGCTGCGGAGCTTCGGGCTTTCGGTGCCGCTGATCTGCTTCAAGCACATCCTGCCCAATGCGCTCGGCCCGATCATGGTCAACATTACGCTGTCGACCGCCGCCTTCATCCTCGCCGAAGCGGGTCTCAGCTTCCTCGGGCTGGGTGTGCCGATGAACATCGCCACCTGGGGCAACATCCTCAATGTCGCGCAGGATCTCGGCGTCTTGCAGAACAACTGGTGGATCTGGCTGCCGGTCGGCACCACGATTTCGCTCTTCGTCCTGAGCGTCAACTTCATCGGCGACGGCCTCCGCGACGCCACCGACCCGACGCAGCAGGGCTAGCCGCATGACCACCACCACTCAGCTGCCGGTCGACGATATCGCGCTCAGCGTGCGCGATCTGAAGACCTTCTTTTACACCAACAAGCGCTGCAACAAGGCGGTGAACGGCGTCTCGTTCGAGATCAGGAAGGGCAAGACCCTCTGCATCGTCGGCGAGAGCGGCTGCGGCAAGTCGGTCACGGCCTCCGCCATCATGCAGCTGTTGCCGACACTGTCGCGTATCGAAGAGGGCGAGATCATCTACCACTCGGAGCGCGGCGACATCCGGCTCGATACGCTGGAGCGCAACGGCAAGGCGATGCGCTCGATCCGCGGCTCCGAGATCGCCATGATCTTCCAGGATCCGATGACGGCGCTGAATCCGGTGTTCACCATCGGCTTCCAGATCGCCGAGAACCTGCGCTACCACACCGCCCTGCGCGGCCGGCAGCTCATGGACAAGGCCATCGACCTGCTGCGTTCGATGGGCATTCCGGCGCCCGAGCGGCGGGTCGAGCAGTTCCCGCACCAGTTCTCGGGCGGCATGCGCCAGCGCGCCATGATCGCCATGGCGATGGCCTGCAACCCGAAGATCCTGATCGCCGACGAGCCGACCACCGCGCTCGACGTCACCATCCAGGCGCAGATCTTCGAGCTGATGGCGACGCTGAAGCGCGAGCACGGCACCGCCATCATGCTGATCACCCACGACATGGGCGTGGTGGCCGAACTCGCTGACGATGTCGCCGTCATGTACATGGGCAATATCGTCGAGGCCGGCACCGTCGACGAGGTGCTGCGCCGCCCCAGCCACCCCTATACCCGCGCATTGCTCGATTCAGTGCCGGTGCTGGGGCGCGGCAAGAACCAGGATATCCGCGCCATCCCCGGTTCGACCCCCGATCCGTTCAACCGGCCCAAGGGCTGCCAGTTCGCCGATCGCTGCGCTTACAGGCTCGATGCTTGCGAGCTTGCCCTGCCGGCCGAGACGCAGCTCAGCCCCACGCATCGCGTCAGGTGCGTGCGCCACGAGGAGTTCGCCAATGGCGTCCGCAGCTGAAGCGCACCCAGAACCCAGAGACGTCATCCTCAGCCTCAAGGGCGTCAAGGCGCATTTCCCGGTCAAGGCCGGGGTGCTGCGCCGCACCGTGGCGCAGGTGAAGGCGGTCGATGGCGTCGACCTCGACATCTATCGCGGAGAAGTGCTCGGCCTCGTCGGCGAGAGCGGCTGCGGCAAGACCACGCTGGGCAAGACCATCCTGCAGCTGGTGCGGGCCACCGAAGGCGAGATCACCTACTCGGGGGCTGAGGCGAGCGCCGATCTCACCAAGCTCAGCGACAAGGAGCTTTACGCCTATCGCAAGCGCCTGCAGATCGTCTTTCAGGACCCGCATTCCTCGCTCAACCCGGCTTTCACCATTTTCGGTTCGCTCGAGGACCCGCTGACCAAATACGGGGTGAAGACCCGCGAGGAGCGGCGCAAGATCATCGGCGACCTGCTCGAGGCGGTGAACATGCGCCGCGAGTATATGGATCGCTACCCGCACGAGTTCTCCGGCGGGCAGCGCCAGCGCATCGGCATCGCCCGGGCGCTGAGCGTCAATCCCGAGCTGATCGTCTGCGACGAGGCGGTGAGCGCGCTCGACGTGTCGATCCGCGCCCAGGTGCTGGAGCTGCTGATGCGGCTGAAGCGCGAGCGCAACCTCACCTATGTGTTCATCACCCACGATCTCAGCGTCACCGAATTCATCTGCGACCGCGTCGCGGTGATGTATCTGGGCAAGATCGTCGAGCTCTGCCGCTCCGAGGATCTGTTCGAGCGCAAGCTCCACCCCTACACCCAGGCGCTGCTCTCGGCGATCCCGGTCGCCGACCTCGATCGAAAGAGCAATCGCGTGGTGCTCGAGGGCGATGTGCCGAGCCCGGTCAATCCGCCCTCCGGCTGTCCGTTCCACCCGCGCTGCCGCTTCCGCCAGGATATCTGCAAGACCGCGGTGCCGGCGCTGAAGCGCTACGCAATCGACGGCCGTGACGATCACTACGCCGCCTGCCACCTCATCGACGCCAAAGAAGCCGCGGCCTGATCGCCCGGCGCCAGCCCCCTACGGAGCCCCAAATGCCCGCCTTCGACATCAAGTCCATCACCGGCGTCCTTCCGGCGATGGTGACCCCGTTCGACGAGAACGAGAAGCTCGACGAACAGCGCCTGCGCGCCGTCGTCAACTTCCTCATCGAACGCCAGGTTGAGGGGCTCTACATCACCGGCTCGACCGGCGAGTCGTTCCTGATGTCGCCCGAGGAGCGCAAACGCGTCGTCGAAGTGACGATGGAGGAGAACCGCGGCCGCGTCCCGGTGATCGCCCATATCGGCGCCATCAGCACCTTCCACTCGATCGACCTGGCGCAGCACGCCGAGCGAGCCGGCGTCGACGCCATCTCCTCGGTGCCGCCGATCTACTGGGGCTTTTCCGCCGATCAGATCCACGGCTACTACGCCGACATCACCCGTTCGACCAAGCTGCCGATGATCGCCTACAACGTGCCGATGGCGGCGCTCGGCTTCGACATGATCAAGCGGCTCTCATCGATCGATGGCGTCGCCGGGGTCAAGTACACCGCCACCACGCATCACGACATCATCCGCATCAAGGAGGAGATCGGGCAGGACTTCATCGTCTATTCCGGCGCCGACGAGATGGCGATGTCGGGCCTGAGCTTCGGCGCCGACGGCATTATCGGCTCGTTCTACAATTCGATGCCGGAGATCTGGATCGCGCTGCGCGATGCAGTCGCCGCCGGCAATCTCGCCGAAGCCAAGCGCCTGCAGGAGATCGGCAACGCCGTGATCTTCTTCTCCTTGAGCCGCGGCGGCATCCCCTCGATCAAACGCGCCATGGCCTGGATGGGGTGCGATGCCGGCTATGCGCGGAAGCCCCTCGGTGGCTTCATCGACCAGGCGGCCGACGACAAGCTCAAGGCCGAATTCCGTGGGCTCCGCGACGAGCGGAAGCTCAGCGGTGTCGCCTTCCTCGACGCGCTCTGAGAGGGGCGAAGCATGCTGCCAAGTGCTCATAGGATGCCTCTTGCCCACCGGGTCATTCCCGCGAAAGCGGGAACCTCTGTTTTCTCTCCTGCGGCACCATCGCAAACGGAGGTCCCCGCTTTCGCGGGGATGACCCGGTGGTAGTCGGCGTAGGCAGGTCGTCCCTCGAGAGAGGTCGCGACGCAGTCGCGGGTGAGGGGGCCTTGCTGTGACCCTTCGCACCGTCCTCACCCTCAACTCCGACCGTTCCATCCGCTCCGGCAGCACCACCGACCTGGTGGATGCCATTCGGCGCGGTGCGGATCTCCGCATCGGCACGGCGTTCCGCCACAACGAACACATCGACACCAAATCTTCGAGCAATGAGCTGATCGAGGAGGTCGCCGAGTTCCGCCAGACCTGGCTGCTCGACGACCGCTGGGCCGCCGGCATCATGACGCTGCGCATGCCGGTGGAGCTCCCCGAGGGCTTCGGCCCGCGTCCCTCGATGTCGTTCTTTCTCTACAACCAGGATGGCACCCAGGCGATTGCCCGGCCCTATCTCGATGGCCAGCCGCCCACCGGCCAGCGCGGCCCGGCGCCGCTCGACGATATGGCCGACATGCCGCGCTACCACCAGTTCGACAGTTTCGACGCCGGCACCAACGCGCCCTCCAGCAACTTCGTCTACGATTTCGACAGCTACCGCTTCATGGTCAACGACCGCTGGCGCGAGGTGCTGGCGCACGATCACACGGGGCGGCCGGTTTCCGGCTCGGTCGAGGCGCTCAATGAAGCGTTCCTCCGCGGTGCGCCTGTCAAGGTGGCGATCAGCAAATTCGGCGTCGGGCTGGTACCGCCGGGCGAGACCGCACCCGAGCACGAAGCCTTCATCCACGCCGGCTCCTGCTACTATTACACCGACCGAAAACTCTTCATCACCGGCACCCACCCGGCGGTGCGCATCAAGCCGGCCATTCCGCTGCGCTATGAGAGCGGCGGCTGGGATTTCTGCTGGCTGGTGGCGCGCACCGATGGTCAGGTCGAGCGCTGGCGCTGCGATCCCTATACCCTGGCCTTCGATCGCAGCACGCATCGCTACGACATGCGCTGGTTCGTCTCGGGAGAGTGACAACATGCGTCTCGATCGGTTGCTGACCGTCGACGACTTCAAGCGGGTGGCCGAGCGCCGCGTCCCGAAAATGTTCTTCCAGTACGCCGATTCCGGCGCCTATACCGAGCAGACCTACCGCGAGAACAGTTCTGACTTCACGCGCATCCGCCTCGAGCAGCGCGTCGGCCGTGATATTTCCAGCCGCAGCCTCGCGACCACCATGCTCGGCCAGCCGGTGGCGTTGCCGCTCGGCCTCGCGCCCACCGGCGCCGCCGGCATGCAGGTGGCCGATGGCGAGATCAAAGCCGCCCGCGCCGCCGAGAAGGCCGGCATCCCGTTCACGCTCTCCACCGTCTCGATCTGCTCGATCGAGGATGTTGCGGCGGCCACCAGCCGCCCGTTCTGGTTTCAGCTCTATGTGCGCAAGGATCGGGCCTTCACCGAGCGGCTGATCGACCGGGCCCGCGCCGCCAACTGCGCCGCCCTCGTCGTCACTGTCGATTGCCAGCACTATGGCCAGCGCCACAAGGACGTCCGCAACGGGCTCACCGTGCCGCTGAAGTTCACCCCGAAATTCGTCGCCGAACTGGCGTTGAAGCCGGCCTGGTCGCTCGCCATGCTTGGCACGCCGCGCCGCAGTTTCGGCAACTTCGCCGGCCACGTCCCCGGCGCCAATAGTGTCGCCGAGCTGGCGCAATGGATGTCGCAGCAGGACGATCTGACGCTCAACTGGCAGGACCTCGGCTGGATCAAGCGCCGCTTCGGCGGGCCGCTGGTGGTGAAGGGGATCCTGCACGCCGACGATGCCCGGGCGGCGGTCGCGCATGGCGCCGACGCCATCGTCGTTTCCAACCATGGCGGCCGCCAGCTCGACGGCGCCCCCTCGACCATCCGCGTGCTGCCGCGCATCGTCGATGCCGTCGGCGGGCAGTGCGAAATCTACCTCGACAGCGGCATCCGCTCCGGCCACGACATGCTGAAAGCCGTGGCGCTCGGCGCCCGCGCCGTGTTCATCGGCCGCCCCACCCTCTACGGCCTCGGCGTCGCCGGCGAACGCGGCGTCACCCGCATCCTCGACATCCTCCGCAGCGAAGCCGACAGCGCATTGGGGCTGATGGGCGAGACGGACGTGACGCAGCTCGGGGCGCACAACATCGAGTCGAATGATCTGGTCTAGCTCCCCTCCCCCTTGGGGGGAGGGGAGCTAGACCAGATC
>NZ_LAJE02000393.1 GCF_000970465.2 Devosia insulae DS-56 | reverse complement strand
TATGTTTTTTGTGTGACTGTGCAGCGGCCCGCGGGCACCACCCCAGGGCCCCCCGTCGGAGGCGTAAGAGGGTGAGCGGGGACAGCACCCCGGGGGGACCGCCGAAGGCGGTGGAGGGGGCGGCACGAGGCGCCAGTTCGTGGGGTCGCCCCCTTCACCAGCTTTGCTGGTCCCCCTCCCCCGCTGCGCGGTGGAGGAGCACGGAGGGTCCGGCGCTTCTATCCTCGCTCCCCGCCAAGGGCGCAGACCTCAGAACAGGAACGACGCCGTTGCCGGGTTGGCGCCGACGCGGCCATCGCGCTGGTCCAGCCCGCTGATCTTGGCCATGTCATCCGCATCGAGGTCGAAGCCGAAGACGTCGAAATTTTCCACCATGCGCTCGCGGTGCGTGGTCTTGGGGATGACGATCAGCCCCTCTTGCAGGTGCCAGCGGATGATCACCTGGGCGATCGATTTGCCGTGCTTTTTGGCAATCGCGCTGACCGTCGCATCGTCGAGCATCCGGCCCGAGCCGAGCGGGCTCCAGCTCTCGATGAAGATGTTGTTAGTCTTGTGGAACGCGCGCTTGTCGCGCTGCTGGAACCGGGGGTGCAGCTCGATCTGGTTGACTACCGGCGTCTCACCGGTCTCGCCGATGATCCGCTCAAGGTGGTCCTGGTTGAAGTTGGAGACGCCGATCGACCGGATCCGCCCCTGCGTCTTCAGCTCGACCAGTGTCTTCCACGCCTCGACGAACTTGCCCTGGCTCGGCACCGGCCAGTGGATCAGGAACAGGTCGAGCTGCTCGAGCCCAAGCGCCTTCATCGTCGCGTCGAAGCTCGAGAGCGCCAGGTCGCGGGCATGCCCACCATTGCGCAGCTTGGAGGTGATGAACAATTCGCTCCGCGGCACGCTGGCGCGCTTGATCGCCTCGCCGACGCCTTCCTCGTTCTGATAACCCTCGGCGGTATCGATCGAGCGGTAGCCGCCCTCGATCGCGTCGGAGACGACGCGTGCCGTGGTGGCCGGGTCGACCTGCCAGACGCCCAACCCCAGTTGCGGAATGGAATTGCCGTCGCGAAGTTTGATGGATGGAACCGCTGCCATTTACTGCCTCCGAAGCTGAACTATGGTACAACCCGGCGG
>NZ_LAJE02000392.1 GCF_000970465.2 Devosia insulae DS-56 | reverse complement strand
GGGCCTGTTGCGCAAAGGGTGGTTTCGGCAGGTTGGTTGCGATTGGGCGAGCGGGATGGGCCAGGTGAGGGTGACCCGGTCGTATTTGTGCGCGATGTCGGCTGTTCTGGGGTTGGCTTGGTGGCCTTTGATCGTCAGGCCGGCACGAGGGCGGCCCATCGGCGCAGGTTGAAGGCGATAGCGGCCAGGGTAATCTGACCGCAGGCCTTGGCCAGGCCACGGTAGCGGATGGCGGTGAAGTTCATGCGCCGCTTGAGCGTGGCGAAGGTGGTCTCCACCGCCGCCCGCCGTCGGGAGATCAGCTTGTTGTAGTTCACGACGCGGTCCGACAGTGCGTGGTGCTTGTTGCCCCGCACCATGAGCCGCGGCTTGATCCCCGAGGCCTTCAGATGCGCGACCCGGGCATGGCTGTGATAGGCCTTGTCACCCCACACCCGCTGCTCGTCGCCGCGGATCAACGCATCGGCCGGCGTGGTGTCGCCGATATTGGCGGCAGTGCCCAGCACCGAGCGGATCAGGCCCGAGCCCTCGTCCACCCCGACATGCGCCTTGTAGCCGAACACCGAACCGGGCTTGCCCGTGCGCTTGGCAAAGCCGGCCTGCGGATCCGAACTGGCCCGGCCAGGCCGCGACACCGACGGGATCACCGTAGCGTCCATCATGGTGCCGTGCTTGACCATCAACCCGGCCGCCTCCAGCTGCCTGTCCAGCTCGGCGAACAACACCTCCAGCAGCCGCAGCTCGACCAGCTCCGCACGAAAACGGTTGAGCACGCTGTGGTCCGGTACCGTCTCCTCATAGCTGAGCCCGACAAAGCGTCGGAAGCTCAAGCGATCCGCAAGTGCCGCCTCAAGCTCCCGCTCGCTCAGCCCGTACAGCGCCCCCACCAGCAGTGCCTTGAACAGCACTAGCGCCGGCCAGGCAGGTCGCCCCGGACTTTGCTGCTGCCGCAACCCGCCAACCAACTGCTCGAACCGATCCCACCGAACCAGAGCAGCGATCCGGTCAAGCGGACTGGCAGCTCCCTCGATCACAGCATCCGAGAACCCCAGCTGACCCGTCCGCTTGATCGCCATCGTCGGCCTCCTCAATCAACCAGACGGAATCACAAATCGCGATTACGCAACAGGCCC
>NZ_LAJE02000391.1 GCF_000970465.2 Devosia insulae DS-56 | reverse complement strand
TGCGAGACTTGATTTGGAGCCTGCCATGCCATTTGAGCCTAATGGTTTCCTGCGCTTTCTGCAGCCCCTCAATCGGCACTCGATCGATCGAGCAGTGGAACGTCACCAGGGCAATCGAGGGGTCGGCAAGGGCGAGAAGGCCTGGACCTGCCAGCGCCATCTGAAGGCACTGTTGTTCGCACAGTTGACCGATCTGAGCAGCCTGCGCGAGATCGAACAGGGCCTGGATGGTGAGCGCTCATGGCTGTACCACCCGGACCTGCGAGCGGTGCGCCGCAGCACACTCAGCGATGCTATGGCGCTGCGTCCCGCGGCGGTGTTTCGCGATATCTGCCGCGATCTGATGGGACAGGTCTCGCGCCAGTTGCGCCGCGAAGGCGATGCGATCGTCAGGCTGCTCGATTCCACCCCCATCCAGTTGCGCAGCTTCGGCTTTGGCTGGGCCCAGAGCGATCCGCACACCACCGGACTGAAGCTGCACTTCGTCTATGACCCACGCGGCAACCAACCGGTTCAGTTGGACATCACCTCGCCGCGCGTCAACGACGTGACGATGGCCCGCCAGTTGTCCACCGAGGCCGGTAGCACCTGGGTCTTCGACAAGGCCTATACCGATTACGACTGGTGGCATCGGCTGGTAACGGCAGAGACCGTCTTCGTCACCCGGCTCAAGCGCAACGCGAAAATGCAGGTGATTGCCGAGGCGGAAGCGACCGGTGAGGGCATCTTGTTCGACCGGCGCGCCCGCATCGGCCACAAGCGACCGCGCGGCGGCAAGCTTAACCCCCTCTACGACGTCGAGATGCGTGTCATCGAGGTTGAGCGTCCGGATCGGGCTCCCTTGCGGCTGGTCACCAACGACCAGGTCAGGTCGGCACTCGAGATCGCCGAGTTGTACAAGCAGCGCTGGCAGATCGAGCTGTTCTTCAAGTGGATCAAGCAGAACCTCAGGATCAAGACCTTCATCGGCCGATCCGAGAACGCCGTCCGCATCCAGATCTATGCCGCCATCATCGCCTTCCTGCTGCTCAGGCTGCTCCAGCACACCCAGCCCAAAGGCTCGGAGCAGACCCTCAAGGCCATCCGTACCCTGCTCAGGATCAACGTCCTAAACGCCTTCCAGCCACCACGACGACGACCAAACTCAATGCAAGGACAGATGGAACTCAGCCTCAATCCACCATCACCCAAAAATCCCGGACAGTAGTG
>NZ_LAJE02000390.1 GCF_000970465.2 Devosia insulae DS-56 | reverse complement strand
CGCGCTGGGCGCGTCAACGACGTGACGATGATACACTACTTAATGAAGCTGATGGTCACAGCTAAGCGACTCAGAGACGCGACTGCGTTTTTTTTTTTAATGATACGGCGACCACCCACCTCTACACTACCTCGCTCGTCGGCAGCGTCAGATGTGTATACGCGACAGGCGTCACCCGCCGGCTCGCCATCGTCGCCTATGAGGGCTTCCAGCTGCTCGACGTTGCCGGGCCGATGGAGGTCTTCAGCAAGGCCAACGAGTTCATGCCCGCCCTCGCCGCGAGGCCGCTGCACTACGAGATCGTGCTGGCCAGTCCAAGCGGCGGCAATATCAGCTCCAGTTCCGGCCTCGCGGTCGCCGGCACCGTACCGCTGGCCGACCTCGACCCCGATATCGACACGCTGCTGATTTCCGGCGGCCCCGAGGGCCCGGTGCGCCGCGTCGCCACCGATACCACCCTGCTGCCTTGGCTCGCGGGACGCGCCCCCGGCATCCGCCGCGTCGCCAGCATCTGTACCGGTGCGTTCCTGCTCGGCGCTTCCGGCCTGCTCGACGGGCGGCGTGCTACCACGCATTGGTCCTCCACCCGCCTGCTCGAAACCCTGCTGCCGCGCACCGAAGTGGTGCCCGATGCGATTTTCGTCGGCGATGGCCACATCTTCACCTCGGCCGGCGTCACCGCCGGCATCGACCTGGCGCTCGCCTTCGTCGAGTATGATTGCGGGCCGGAGGTGGCGCTGCGCACGGCGCGCGAGCTGGTGCTTTACCTGCGCCGGGTCGGCGGTCAGTCGCAGTTTTCCAGCAGCCTCGCCGCGCAGGCGAACGCCGGCGATGGGCTGCAATCGCTGGTCAGCTGGATCGCCGGCAACCCCGAGACCGACCTCAGCGTCGCCGTGCTGGCCGATCGCGCCGCCATGGGCGAGCGCACTTTTGCCCGCACCTTCCGCGTCGAGACCGGCATGACCCCGGCCCGCTATGTCGAGCTGGTCCGGCTCGATCGCGCCAAGCAACTGCTGGAATCGACGCGCTGGCCGCTGGCCCGCATCGCCGAACGCGCCGGTCTCGGCAGCGCCTCCACCCTGTCGCGCGCCTTCCGCAAGCACCTGGGCACCACGCCCGAAGGCTATCGTGAGCGCTTCCGCATCGCGGGCAGCCGAGGGTGATGCCTGGCAGGCAGGATGTCGCAGTCAGCGCCTCCCTCCCCCTTGAGGGGAGGGATTGAGGGAGGGGTGGTGC
>NZ_LAJE02000389.1 GCF_000970465.2 Devosia insulae DS-56 | reverse complement strand
GGACAGGGCCGGGGGTGCTCTTCCCGCACCGACTCCTGCGTTCCCTCGCGCTCGAGGCAGCGCGGTCCCACCCCTCCCCATAAAGCCAGCCTTGACGCTGTCACACGCAGGCTTCACGCTTTGGCTCTTCCGATTTCTGATTGAGGTGAGCGATGGCCGGCGAAGTGGTGGCGCATGCAGCGGAGGTGGCTTCGCATGGCGGGGTCGACCTGGTGCAGGTGGTGGCGCTGCTCGGAGCCGGGGTCATCGCAGTGCCGCTGTTCCGCCGGCTAGGGCTCGGCTCGGTGCTGGGTTACCTCGCGGCAGGCCTCGCGGTCGGGCCGTTCGGCTTCGGGCTGGTGGGCGACCCGCAGGCCGTGCTGCACGCTGCCGAACTGGGTGTGGTGCTGTTCCTGTTCATCGTCGGGCTGGAGATGGAGCCGGCCAAGCTCTGGGGGCTGCGCAAGGAGATTTTCGGGCTCGGTGTGTTGCAGGTCGGCCTCTGCGGCCTGCTGCTGACTCTGGCGGGGATATTTCTGCTCGGCCTTGCGCCACCGGTGGCGTTCGTTGCCGGCATGGGGTTCGTTCTCACCTCGACGGCCATCGTCATGCAGATCCTCTCGGAGCGGGGCGAGCTGCAGACGCCGGCGGGGCAGAAGATCGTCTCGGTGCTGCTGCTGGAAGATCTCGCCATCGTGCCGTTGCTGGCGGTGGTGGCCTTCCTGTCGCCGGGTGTCGACACCGACGCGAGCGCCATGCAGCGCTGGATCAGCGTGGGCGTGGCGGTGGCGTCGATCGTCGCGGTGATCTTTGCCGGCCGCTGGGTGCTGAACCCGGTGTTCAAGATCCTCGCCGAATCCAAGGCGCGCGAAGTGATGACCGCCGCAGCGCTGCTGGTGGTGCTGGGCGCGGCGCTGATCATGGAAGCGGGGGGCCTCTCGATGGCGATGGGCGCCTTCATGGCCGGCGTACTGCTTTCGACCTCGACCTTCCGGCACCAGCTCGAGGCCGATGTCGAGCCGTTCCGCGGGCTGCTGCTGGGCCTGTTTTTCCTCGCCGTGGGGATGTCGCTCGATCTCACTGTGGTGGCGGCCAACTGGCAGTTCATCGCGCTCTCGGTGCTCATCTACATGGTGCTGAAGGGTGGTGCGATTTACGGGCTGGCCCGGGTGCTGGGCAGCGGCAACGCACCGGCGCTGGAGCGCGCCGTGCTCATGGCACAGGGCGGCGAATTCGCCTTCGTGCTGTTCACCACCGCAACGGCGGGCGGGCTCTTGACCGGCGAACTCAACGCCATCTTCACCGCCACGGTGATCATCTCGATGGTGCTGACGCCGTTCTCGACCATGCTGCTGAAGCTGGTGCCCAAGCCCGTGCAATCCCTGGCCGGGGTCGAAAAGCCCGATGGGCTCACCGGCAATGTGCTGCTGATCGGCTTCGGCCGGTTCGGGCAGATCGCCAGCCAGCCGCTGATTGCCAAGGGGCAGCACTCGATCTCGATCATCGACAACGATGTCGAGATGATCGAGGTGGCGCAGACCTTCGGCTTCAAGATCTACTATGGCGACGGCACCCGGCTCGACATCCTGCACGCCGCCGGGGCAGGGACGGCCGACCTGATCCTCATCTGCGTCGACAAGAAGGACTCGGCGACCCGCATCACCGAACTGGTGAAGTCGGAGTTCCCGCTGGCCAAGATCATGGCGCGCGCCTTCGATCGGGGCCACGCGCTGGAGCTGGTGAAGGCGGGAGCGGATTACCAACTGCGTGAAGTGTTCGAGAGCGCGCTGGAGTTCGGCGCCGAAATGCTGCGCCAGCTTGATGTCGACATGGTCGAGGTGGAAGAAATCATCGAAGGGGTGCGCGAACGCGATCGGCAGCGCTTCGCGGCGCAGATGGTCGGCGGCCTTATGGCGGGCAGGGACCTGCTCAGGTCGAACGCCGAAGATCAGGCCCGCGAAAGCGGCACCGTCGCCGGCCCGTCAACGCCGATCATTGCGCCCGAGGAAGAAGCGAAGGCTTAGTCAATCGCCGGGGGCGTCAGCGGGGTTGCGGTCAGCTTTACCCCCAGCGCCCGCGCGACGCCCAGCAGGGTACTGAGCTTGGGGTCGCCGCGTTCGCTGAGCGCCTTGTACAGCGCCTCGCGCGTTACCCCCGCCTCTCTCGCGATCTCGGTCATGCCACGCGCCCTGGCGACGACACCGAGCGCCTGAGCGATGTAGGTGGCGTTCCCGCTCTCGAAGGCGTCGGCCAGCAATTCGGCCTGAGATGTCGGATCATCCAGGAATTCCGCCGCGTCGAACAGAGTGGTTTCGATCGCCATTTCAGATCTCCTGGCGAGTTCTCGGCGTGAACTATAGTTCACATCGGCTGCCGAAGCGAACCGCATAAGCTCCCAATGCCTCGATGTCATCCCAGCCAAAGCTGGAACCCATTTCGCCCCCTGCGCAGGTGGATAGTTGGGTCCCAGCTTTCGCTCATAGGCGCTAAGTTAGCGATTTCGGTTGGCCTGATGGACGCGACCTTAGCTCCCCAATGGAGTGACGCCGGGTATGCGACCCGAGGCTCTGCAGGTCCCCCAAACTCGGTGTCATCCCCGCGAAAGCGGGGAACTCCGTTTGGGATCGTGCCGCAGGCCAAGAAAACAGAGGTTCCCGCTTTCGCGGGAATGACCCGGTGGGTGGGGCACGACCCTAACTTAGCGCACATGAGCGAAAGCTGGGATGACAACCGGAGTGGGGGAGATGGC